>NZ_JPQO01000187.1 GCF_000773685.1 Acinetobacter sp. HR7
GGGGTTCAGCGGACGCTTACCGTAGAGGGCTAGGTGAGAAATGATAAATAATAAAAATCTCGAACTTTATCAGATTAGATATATAGAAAAATTAATGATGGACTTATAAAAAATGATGGATATAGAGGAGAGTTGATTCTTTATAAAGTGATGAGTTCAGGTTTCTAAGGGTAAATATTAAAAATAGCCTAATTCAAAAAATATTACTTATTCAGGCCTTTTATCTTAACCTGCTTAATAAGACCAGGTTTTCAGTTTAATTTCCTGCTCAGGCTCATTCGTCAGCTCCAAAATTTGTGCTGTATCCTCTTTCCAGTCACCTAGTACAATCCGCTTCTTGCCATCCACATCATGAATATTGGCACGATGAGTATGCCCATGAATTAACAGATCCACATCTTTTAAAGCATCTTTAACAGCACTCTGATTCACATCCATGACTTCATAGCTTTTAAACTGCTGTGCTTCATGGCTCTTCTTGCGGAAGCCTTGCGCTAGTCGGGCACGGAAGGAGAGCGGCATTTTTCTTAATAAGCTAATCAGCCAAGGTTGACGGATAAATTTACGGAAACGTTGATAACCGACATCATCGGTACAGAGGGCATCACCATGTTCAATCCGAATCTTTTTGCCAGCAATATTGAGGAGCTGAACATCCGGAAGCAATTGACCAGAAAACTGCTTAAGGAAATCTTGACCCAAAGCAAAATCACGGTTTCCGGCTAGAAAATAAACCTGATTTCCTGCTTTGGTAAACTGCTTTAAACGCACAACGATTTCATCCAGCCACGGGGCAGTATAGTCATCCCCAATCCAGGCATTAAACCAGTCACCGAGAATGTACAATTGGGTCTGCTTGTCTTGATAGGCATTCAGTAAATCTAAAAACCCCCGAACGAGTCGAGGGTGATCAGGTGACAAATGTAAATCGGCGATAAACAGATGGGTCACAAATCTTTTCCTTTGTATTTAATCCCTCCCAGCCTCCCTTTGATAAAGGGAGGAGAATCCCATTTTTTATGGATGTTCTCTCCTTTGAAAAAGGAGGGTTAGGGAGGATTAAAAATTATTCAGAAATGATTTTTGCAGATTCAATCACAACGTTCTCTAGAGGAACGTCAGCGTGGTAGCCACGGTTGCCAGTACGAACGCCTTTGATTTCGTTCACAACGTCCATACCTTCAACCACTTTACCAAATACTGCATAACCCCAACCTTGTGCAGTTTTACCAGTGTGGTTCAGGAAAGAGTTGTTTTTCACGTTAATGAAGAACTGGGCAGAAGCAGAGTGAGGCGCTTGAGTACGTGCCATAGCAATTGTACCTACGTCATTGCTTAGACCGTTGTCCGCTTCGTTTTCAATCGCGTCGCGAGTTGCTTTTTCTTTAAAGTTTTCGTCAAAGCCGCCGCCCTGGATCATGAAGCCGTCAATAACGCGGTGGAAAATTACGCCGTCATAAAAACCGTCACGTACATATTCTAAGAAGTTTGCCACTGTTTTAGGTGCTTTTTCAGCGTTTAATTCAAGAACAATACGACCTTTATTGGTGTTTAATTCGACTTGAGGAAAACTCATTGTGTAATCTCCTGATCATGACATAAATGTCATGGTTTTTTTGAATGAGAGAAGCATAAGCAAACTGTAATCGACAAGGCAAGTAAAAATATACTTTTCTTCGGTAAAATCCTGAAAATCGTATTTTATTTATGCATTGTGCTCACCGGTAAATTGGGAAAATTTTGTGCTTTGCATGTTTTAACAATGCCATATTTTAATACTAGAAAATGTTTCTTTTCTTAAACAGCGATATACGGTCATGCTGACTTTTATGACTTGATGTGTACTGAAAAAACAGGAGGTTTTAACTTGGTAAACTAAACACACTCATCAGGAGTTTACCATGAGCAAGAAACACAAGACTTACACCACAGAATTTAAAGCTGAAGCCATCAAATTAATTGAAGCCAATCAAGGCAATGTCTCGGAAACAGCTAGACAACTTAGCATTTCAATGCAAACTCTTTCAAATTGGAATACCAAAGCAAAGGCTGGAACTTTAGCAGGTACAAAACAGTATTCACCTGATCTAAACGCTCTACTCGAAGAAAATAAAAAACTCAAACAACAGCTCAAAATAGCTGAAATGGAACGTGAATTTTTAAAAAAGGCAGCAGCGTACTTTGCCAAAGAAAGTCAGTAAGGTACGCCTATATGAAACAAAAAAAGATATTCTTTTCCAATTACCTTAATGGCTCGATTACTTCATGTTTCAGTTTCATGTTTTTATGATTGGCTCAAGAGAGGCGTGAGCAAAAGAACGATTCAACGAAATCAACAGACGATATTGGTGAAAATAGCCCATGAGGAGACAAGGCAGAGCTATGGTTATATTCGATTAACCAAATACTTACAAGCTCAGGGTATAAAAATGAGTATGTACGCTGTACGTCAGATAAAAGCGCTGAACCACCTGTATTGTAAGCGACACAAGCGTTTTAAAAGGACTACGAATAGTGACCATAATCGAGCGATCTATGAAAACCTGCTGGAGCAACAATTCTCAATGACTAGACCAAATCAAGCATGGTCAAGTGATATTACGTACATATGGACTGTTGAAGGATGGCTGTATTTAGCAGCGGTAAAAGACCTTTACACGAAGCAAGTGGTTGGCTATAGCTTAAATGAGCGCATGACAACACAGCTTGTTTGTAATGCGCTAAATATGGCTATTCACAATCAAAAACCAACCAAAGAACTGATTGTGCATTCAGACAGAGGAAGTCAATATTGCAGCCATGAATATCGAAATATACTTGAGCAATATGGTTTTCAAGGTTCAATGAGCAAGCGCGGAGACTGTTACGATAATGCACCGATTGAAAGCTTTTGGGGAATACTGAAAAATGAGTTAGTGCATCATTACAACTATCAAACCAGAGAAGAAGCCAAAGCAGATATTATAAAATACATTGAGTTATTTTATAATCATCGAAGAATTCAAAAGGGTTTGGGTTTTAAGACACCAAATCAAATGGCCGAAGACTTTTATAAGTTGGCTGCCTAGAATCTCCCAAGGGAAAGTCTCCTGATAATTCAGCGTATATCAACTCTACTATCTCTTTCATTTTCTGAGTATTGAAATGAGATAGACTCATGGCAATTTTAAAATGATTGAATAGGGAACAAATGCCACAGTTAGCAGTTGAGAGATTGATCACCTAAAGTTAAACTAAGGGACTTTAGTTTATGCTTTGTGGCGCGTGCGAAGTCTCCCCGCAATATGACATAAAACCCTTAATTTTTAACTTTAGAAGTGAATGATTAATCATGAAGCCAAATGATGTTGTTACATCTCTGCCAGAGAACCCGACCCAAAATAACAATGCAGTCGATTCAGCGCAGCAGCAGGAACAACAGCCGGGCTTAGACTTTGTGCGTCAGGTAATCACTGATGACCTAGCTGCAGGCCGTACCCAGCAAGTGGTGACACGTTTCCCGCCTGAGCCAAATGGTTACCTGCACATCGGTCACGTAAAAGCGATTTGCCTGAACTTTGGTATTGCTGAAGAATTCGGTGGCCTATGCAACCTGCGTTTTGACGATACCAACCCAGATGCAGAAGAACAAGAATATGTTGATGGTATTGCCAATGATGTGAAATGGCTGGGTTTCCAGTGGAATGGCGAACCTCGCTATGCATCTAGCTATTTTGACCAGCTTTATCAATGGGCAATCCAGTTGATCAAACAGGGTGATGCCTATGTTGACTTACAGACGCCTGAAGAAATCCGTATCAATCGCGGTAACTTTGTAGAGCCTGGTAAAAACTCGCCACAACGCGACGCAACTGTGGAAGAAAACCTGGAGCGCTTTGAAAAAATGCGCAATGGTGAATATGCTGAAGGTCAGGCTGTGCTGCGTGCTAAAATTGATATGGCGTCTCCAAATGTGCATATGCGTGACCCAATCCTATACCGTATCCTGCATTCTGAGCACCATCAGACTGGCGATAAATGGAAAATCTACCCAATGTACGACTATGCGCACCCATTATCGGATGCCATTGAAGGCGTGACTCATTCGCTGTGTACGTTGGAATTCCAAGATCATCGTCCATTCTACGATTGGGTGGTTGAGAAGGTGAAATCACCAGCAGTTCCACGTCAATACGAATCTAGCCGTCTGAATGTCGACTACACCATTACTTCTAAACGTAAGCTGCGTAAGCTAGTTGAAGGTAGTTATGTGAATGGTTGGGATGACCCACGTATGCCAACCGTAGTGGGTATGCGCCGTCGCGGTTTTACGCCTGAAGGTCTGCGTGACTTCTGTAAGCGTGTAGGCGTGTCTAAAGTGGATGGCAGTATCGTTGATGTGGCAATGCTGGAATACTGTATCCGTCAGTCTCTGGAGAATACTGCAGCACGTGGTATGGCAGTGCTGAATCCATTGAAAGTGACACTGACTAACTTGCCTGCAGACATGGATCTGAAACATGCACGCCATCCAAACGTGGATATGGGCGAACGTGTGATTCCATTAACTTCTGAAATCTACATTGATCGTAAAGACTTTGAAGAAGAGCCACCGAAAGGTTTTAAACGTCTGATCCCGGGCGGTGAAGTTCGTCTGCGTCATGCTTATGTAGTTAAGTGTGATGAAGTCATTAAAGACGAAAATGGTGAAGTGGTTGAGCTGAAATGTTCAATCGACCCAGAGACTTTAGGTAAAAATCCTGAAGGTCGTAAGGTGAAAGGTGTGATTCACTGGGTATCTGCAGCTAAGGGTGTACCAGCAGAAGTACGTATTTACGACCGTTTGTTCACCAAAGCTGATCCAGAAGAAGGTGAAGATTTCCTTGAGAACCTGAACCCGGATTCATTGAAAGTCGTTCAAGCAGTGATTGAACCTGCTTTAGCGGAAGCTAAACCTGAAGACCGCTTCCAGTTCGAACGTGAAGGCTATTTCGTGGCTGATCGTTATGATCACAGCCCTGAAAAACCAGTCTTCAACCGTATCCTGGATTTGAAAGATAGCTTTAAACCAGGCAAATAAATGGTGAATGATTGATTCATATCGCGGAGGTTAGAAAAGGAAGATATTTCCTTTTAGGCTTTCGCACATATGATCTTAAATACTTGAGATGGCCCAACCTCGGTTGGGCTTTTTCTATGGAGCAAAAAATAACAAGATGATTGTCCGTGATAAAAGTAATAGTTTTAGCCTGCTGTTCGCCTGGTATGGCACTATTTTGCCTAAGGTGTTACCGGCACTAGTCTCAGTAATCCTAATTTCCGGAATATTGGTCTATTTACGTCAGGAGCACTATGTCAGTCTGCCTGCAGTGCCTGCCATTGGCTTTACTATTTTTGGTGTAATTCTTTCGATCTTTCTCAGTTTCCGGAACAATGCCTGTTATGACCGCTGGTGGGAAGGGCGTAAACTCTGGGGTGCTTTGATTGCGACAACTCGTCATCTAAGCCGTGATACCTTTGTGCTGGAGAGTCAGGAGCGGGAAATATTGTTATCACGAATGATGCTATTTACCCATTTGCTGCGAGATCGTTTGCGTCAGCAGTCAACCAATATTGAGCATTATCGTAATACTACTCAATTTGATGCTGCTGATTTTGAGCAGATCACCCAACAGGTGAATCCAGCTCAGTGGGTGTTGGAACAAATGCAGAAACAGCTGGTAGCATGTTATCAATCTGGGCAGATCTCCGATATCCTCTATAATAATCTCAACCAGCATACAGTAGCTTTGGGTAATATCCAGGCGGGCTGTGACCGGATTCTGTCAACGCCGTTGCCATTTTCCTATTCAGTGTTGCTGCATCGAGCCGTGTATTCCTTCTGTTTTATCCTGCCATTTAGTCTGGAAACTAATTTAGGTCTTTGGACGCCTATACTGGTAGCCTTAATTGCTTATCTATTTTTAGGATTAGATGAACTGAGTTCCGAGTTAGAAGAACCATTCGGTTTACAGGACAACGATCTGGCGCTGGATTCTATTGTAAGGCTAGTGGAACGAGAAACACTAAGCTCACTGGGTAAAGAAATTCCTGAACCCTTAAAAGCATATAAAGGGCAGTTAAGCTAAACTTATTTAAAGGTCTCGAATACTAACAGCCCCTTTGATATGGGGCTTTATTTTGAGTTAGCGCTTTTTCAGATGGCTAAGGTCAGGATGTTCCTGGCTGAATTGTTCTTTCAGTTCTCGATATTGCTGCATACGCATTTTGGCCTTGTCATGCAGTTTTTTCTTGATATACAGCGCCAGTGCAAAGCTGGTGGTGGTGATGGTCAGGAACATGCTGTTCATAAAGCTCATCACTGAACTAATATAACCAATCGTTGTCAGGCGATTCATCATACGGGTCACCTGTGGGCTGCTTTCCACCCCGGTAATTGCCCAAGTACACAAATGCTCACAGTTATTGATAATCAGGTGATAGTTATTTTCATGCATGCGGGAACGCATACGGCGCACGACTTTACGGCCTTTGTATTTAGGATTGGAATATTCCTGCACCAGAATCGGTTTGCCGTGGCTGAATTTTTCGATGGAAGTGATTTCGATCGGATGCTTTTTAAATAAATGCGCAAAGCCGGAATAATGGATAACACGACCTCGTCCGGCATAAATACCATGATGGGTATAGCCGAAATGTTTGACCATAAGGTGGGCACCTAAGGGGAAACGCTGAGTCTGTTGCATATGCCTTGAATGCTAAATGATATACAAATGTATCAAAAATCTGAGTTTAGCCTTTTTTTGTGACTTTATCGATGTTTAAGAGGAAAAATTCATCGAACTGATGAGTTAAGTAAAGGTTGATGAAGAAAAGATAAGCAGTTTGAGGGAGAGTTTGAAATAGCCTAAGCAAATTTCAAAATGCTCTTGGTAACCGACCTTCAACTCATATCCAATGTTAGGGTTAATTCAGAACTAGAGCAGCTTGTTAATTAATAGAAATAAAAAAGCATCTGCTTGCACAGATGCTTTTTTATTTATAAATTTTGCGGCTTACTGGAGTGGTAAGTGCTGCAGCTCATTGAGTTCTTTACGGCTATAGCCACGGGAAGCAAGAACTTTTTTAATGCCGATAATCGTATCTTCATCAGTGGCTTTCGCCAAAGCTTCAAGAAGCTGTTCATTGGACTTGCAAGCGCAATCATTTTCAACACAAGCAATTTGATTCTTGTGTTCGTTTTGCTGTTCATTTGCGAACAACTTTTGCCAAAAACTCATAGAGCCTTCATGTATGACCTAACATAGCTTGAAATATAGACAATATTTTAAATAAAGCAATACTGCAAAAGTGAGAAAAGCAGCAGTTGAACTGCAGATTTTCCGATGATGGTTCAGAATTTAAGCCTTATTCCAATTAGTCCTAATTCATGGTTTAACTAAGTCCATTATTTTCAAACGATAAATTGGCAATAAAAATGAGGCCTTATTCGGCCTCATTTAGCTGTGACAAGATGCTTCAGAAACAAATTGTTTAAATTTTTTCGAGCAGCACGCCAGACTCGACATGATAGGTGTATGGGAACTGATCAAACATCGCAAACTTGGTGATTTTATGGGTCTGTGTCAGTTGTTTCAAATTAGCATGTAAGGTATCTGGATTACACGAAATATAGATGATCCGTGTAAAACGCTGCAGCAGTTTCAGTGTTTCATCATCCACACCGGCACGTGGTGGATCGACAAACACCGTATCGAAGTCATAAGTAGACAAGTCGATATTGGCTTCCTGTAAACGACGGAACGTACGCTCGCCGTTGTAGGCTTGAGTAAATTCTTCTGCAGACAAACGGGCCACCTGAATACTCTCAATACCGTTTTGCTGGATATTCCATTCAGCGGCATAGACTGAAGATTTTGCCAGTTCAGTCGCCAGTACACGACGGAAGCGGGTGGAGAGTGGCAGGGTAAAGTTACCATTACCGCAGTAAAGTTCTAATAAATCTTTATCGGATTTCTGTGCAGCATTGCATGCCCATTCCAGCATTTTCTGGCAGACCTGAGCATTCGGCTGGGTAAAGCTGCTTTCGATCTGTTTATACTGATATTTGCGATCGAATACGCTCAGTTCTTCTACGACAAACTCATCGCTCAAGATAAACTTTTGGCCACGGCTGCGACCGATGACTTTGATATTCAGTTTTTCAGCCAGTGCTTTGGCAGTCGCTTCCCAGTTTTCATCCAGTTTACGGTGATAGATCAAGGATACCAGCACCTCACCTTTCAAAGTTGCCAGAAAGTGCACTTCAAACAGGCGAGTTTTTAGTTCGGCATCTGCTTTAAATGCTTCAATCAGTTGTGGCATCAGGGTATTGATACGGCGGTCAGCGACAGGAAATTCATCGATACGGATGATTTTCTTGTTGCCATTTTCATCGCGTTCAAACATGGCATAAAACAGGTCATCTTCAGTATGCCAGATCCGGAATTCAGCACGCATGCGATAGTACTGTTCAGGCGACTCAAATACTTCTAGGGCAGGTGGTTGATATTCGGCAAATTGTTCGCTGATGCGGGCAACTTTGGCATCCAGTTGTTGCTGATAAGATGAGGTCATATGCAGTAAAAAATCGCAAATATTTCGAAAGCCAAGATGGTAGCAAAAAATCGCTGCTCTGCCTAAGACTATTGCGGAAGTATGGCGTGAAAAGCCATATAAAAAGGGAGCAAAGCTACTAAGAGAAGAAATTGGCTATAAATTGGAAGGTAATTTTCAGGCCGGACTGTTGCGTGCAACGCATTATTTGAAAATTATCATTTTTAATTTTCGATAATGATCTGGATTTTGCACCGGTCTCTGCAGGTATGTTTCTGCGGATGTGTCGAGTTAAAACAAAATTGACTTACATAGCATTACAAGACTAACAACGTGTGTAAATTAGACACATCTTGTTGCAAATATCATCCTAAAGTTTTCTGTTCGTTTGAGCTTTGACTGCGCATAGTGGAAGGAACCCTTTGGGTACATCATCGCCAAGAGTACATCACAATATGGACAATATGCTTCAAATTGATTTGCACAGAATCGAACAGGATTTATTGGGTAAAAAGTATATTCCTCAGCATAGCTATTACGGTATCCATACCGTACGTGCGCTGGAAAACTTTCAGATTTCCGGATTGACTGTTGGTCAGCAAAAACATTTCATTCGGGCACTGGCACAGGTGAAAAAGGCAGCAGCACAAACCAATTGTCATTTTGGAAAGGCTCTAGACTAGCAAAA
>NZ_JPQO01000188.1 GCF_000773685.1 Acinetobacter sp. HR7
CACTTCAAGTTTTACTCTGCCGAGTGTTTCAGGTTTTTTTAAAAATTACTCAGTTCATATTGAGTAGAATTCATGCAAAAACTTAAACATGTTGATCTATAGTTGACATTGATAGGGCACGTTTTGGTCACTTTTGGTCACGTAAGCCCACTCTTAACTGATCTAACTTAACTTTTTACTCACTTTGAAGCTGATAGCTTTATAGACTGAAAGAAAAAATGTTATTTAAAATCAACAAGAAAAAAGCCCCCATCTTTCGATGAGGGCTTTTAGAATTTGGAGCGGGAAACGAGACTCGAACTCGCGACCCCAACCTTGGCAAGGTTGTGCTCTACCAACTGAGCTATTCCCGCAGGGTCGATTAATTTTTTACTATAAAAAATTAAACAAAAAAGAATCTGGAGCGGGAAACGAGACTCGAACTCGCGACCCCAACCTTGGCAAGGTTGTGCTCTACCAACTGAGCTATTCCCGCATGCCGTGTATAATACAGCATGCAAAAACAGGGTCAATAACTTTATGAAAAATCTTGCATCGTTTGCATAAAATAAAATCAATTCTGGCTATTCGCTTTTAAGATTAGACAAAATTTATGCAAAATTTTGTTAAAACAGTGCCTTGGCACCATTCGATTACGATTCATAAAGATAAAACTCCAGAAAGAACAAGGTATACTGAAAACAGTTTTAATCTTTTTATCGTGGAGAACGCCATGAGTATCGAACAAGCATTAAGAGAACGCCTTGCTACACTGTCTCCAACTTATCTAGAAGTGGTCAATGAGTCCTCTGGCCATGGCGGTTATTATCCCGGTAAAGAATCGCATTTTAAGGCCGTGATTGTTAGTGAAGCTTTTGCGGGCCTACGTCAGGTACAACGTCATCAGAAAGTTTATGCGGCAGTAGGTGATTTGCTTAGTCCGGAAAAAATCCATGCATTGGCGATTCATGCATTTCTGCCAGAAGAATGGGTAGGGCAGGACACCAGCAGTCCTGAATGCGCACATGCGCCAAAATCTTAAGAGGAACATATGGACACTCAGTTACTAGTAAAAATTATCCATATGTCTGCGGCCGGGCTGGCGATTGTTGCCATTCTGGCTCGTGCTATGACTTTGTTTGTTGGAACTCAAGGCAACTTACCTAATCCGGTTGCACGTAAGCCATTGGTGGCTTTGCAGCATCTAGCGCTGGCTGTGATTGCCCTGACCGGTATCATTGCGCTGTTCCTGAAGAATTTTGATGTTCAGCCCTGGTTTTATGCCAAGGTTATTCTGTTCCTGGTGATGATTTCTTCTCTAGGTAAAGCCTATAAAAAGGATGATTCGATCCTGCTGGTACAGCGTCGCGCTGGCCTGGTTATTGCAGTCATTTCATTAATTGCAATTATTGTTTTGGTGATCATCAAGCCAACTTTTGGCTAAATCATTTATCAATTAGGCAAATTTTAAAAAGATATAAAAATAATAGGGGGTTTTAATGCGTACACGTGTGGTGTTTAATCAGAAAGGTGGGGTAGGCAAGTCCAGTATTGCCGTAAATCTGGCAGCAATCAGTGCTCATGAAGGATTGCGGACATTATTGATCGATCTTGATCCGCAGGCCAATTCCAGCCAGTACCTGTTGGGTGACGATGCGACCTATTCAGAAAACAAACCGGCATTAGAACCCAATATTGAAAACTATTTTGAAGATGTACTGGGTGCACAGCAAAACAAAAGCCTGATTGGTAATGCCATTGGCACAATTTTAAAGACCCGTGCCAAAGGGCTGGAAAGCTATCTGCACCAGTCACCTTTCAAGCATCTGGATGTGATTCCGGCCAGCCCGAGTTTAGGTGAACTAGCTTATGCTTTGGAATCTAAGCATAAAATCTACAAGCTGCGCGACGCGCTGCAGCAATTGTCTGGACAATATGACCGGGTATTTATCGATACGCCGCCAGCTTTCAACTTCTTTACCCTATCTGCTTTGATTGCAGCAGATCGAGTACTGATTCCATTTGACTGTGATGTATTCTCGAAACGTGCGCTGCATACCCTGATTGAAAATGTCATTGAAACTCAGGACGATCATAATGACCGTCTGGAGATTGAAGGCATTGTGGTCAATCAGTTTCAGGCGCAGGCCAAGCTGCCGCGTGAAGTGGTCCAGCAGCTCAAAGATGAAGGCTTGCCTGTACTGGACAGCATGCTACCACCATCCGTGATCATGAAAGAATCGCATCAGAAAAATCAGCCACTGATTCATCTGGCTACTGATCATAAATTGACGCAGGCCTATCAATCGTTGTTCAATGAGATTGAGCAAAAATAATCTGATGAGTGCTTTATGAAACTCGTAAAACTCAGCCTACTAGGGGTGGCTATGATGGCCTTACTCAGTGCTTGTGCTTCGACGGTGAAGCCAACCTATGTCTCTCCTACGCAATACCAGTCTTTTGACTGCGGACAGATGCAGGGTGAATATAACCGCATCCAGCAGTATATCGACAATGGTGTACAACCGCCGAAGCGTACCGGTGTGGGGGTTGGCGTCGGTGTCGGTGGCGGCTGGGGTAGTCACGGTGGCTGGGGCATTGGACCGAGCATTTCCGTGAATATGGGCCAATCTTCCAATACCAAGAAAACCGAGCTGGCACGCCTGCTTGGTGAGCAGGAAGCGATTGTACAAGCTGCCCGTTACAAAGGCTGTCCATTGATTGTCCGCAAGGCGGCAGCGAAATAAGCTTTTCTCTACCCTTAAGTGCTGACTCTGGTCGGCATTTTTTAGCAGTGTATTCCAGCTGAAGCCAGTATTTTGCATAGAAAATACACGGGAATGACTGCTGGGAGCAGTTTTACAAGAATTTTCATCTTGTTATACATTGCTCATATTCGTTAATGTTGCGCCATTCTTTGGGGTAAGTTTGCGTATGATCGAAAACTGGATTTTTGTCTTGCCGGTGATTGCAGTCTTAATGATTCCAGGGCCGGGCAATGCCATGGTGGCCAGTGCTGCACACCAGCACGGTCAGGCCAAAACCAGTTTATATATTCCGGCGATTCTGTTTGGCTATTTTTATGCGATTAACCTGTGGGCCTTACTGATCCATCTGGCCACACCGTACTGGCCAAATTTCAGGGTCATGCTCTATGTACTGAGTCTGATTCTGGTGTGCTGGATGACCTTCCGGTTGTTTAAAGTGCAGCAACTGGAAAACCATAATCGCAAACATCCCCTGATCCGTCCCAGTCAGATGTTTGCTGCCACCTTAAAAAATCCCAAAGCGGTGCTGTTCGCGGCCGGTATTTTCCCCGACGAAACCTGGGACAATGTCACCAATTTTGTGCTGGTCTTTGCGGCCTTTAGTCTGGTAACCCTGCCTGTGTTTGGCTTCTGGATGTCCTTTGGTCAAGCACTGCTTTCCGGCGCTTCTGAAAAAAGAAAAACCGACCTCTTGTATAAAGGGTCGGCCTTATTTCTGTTGCTGTGTCTGATTCCGCTTATGATTAGCCTGTTTAACTGATCAGCATTTTTTCACTGTTAAGCCGGTTTGTTCTTTTTGAATTTTTGCTGGATATAGCCAAACACGCCCGGCAACACACTAATAATAATGATGCCGAAGATCAGATGAGTGAAGTTGTCTTTGACGATTGGCATATTGCCAAACAGATAACCCAGCACGACAAAGGACGTAATCCAGCAGAAAGCGCCAATCACGTTATAGGTCAGGAAATATTTATAGTGCATGCTACCGGCACCTGCCACAAATGGTGCAAAGGTACGAGCAAAAGGGATGAAACGGGCAAAAATAATGGTCTTGCCACCGTGTTTGGCAAAGAATTGCTGTGTCGCTAGCAGGTGCTTTTTATTGATAAAGCGCGACTCGATTTCAAATACGCGTGGGCCGATAAATTTACCAATATGATAATTCAGCGTATCCCCCAGCGCAGCGGCCAAGAAGAGCAGGGGAATCAGCACCCATGGATCCATTGCACCAGTCGATGCTGCCAGCGCACCTGAAGCAAATAACAGGCTGTCCCCCGGCAGGAACGGCATCACCACCAGCCCCGTTTCCACAAAGATAATCAGGAAGAGAATCGCATAAATCCACACCCCGTAATTGGTGATGAATTCAAGCAGGTGGTCATCAACGTGTAAGATAAAATCGAGCAATTCCATGAGGCGAGTACAAGCAAAAATATGCCTGAAATGCTAACAGTCCGGGGCAGGAAAGTCAGTAGCAGAAAGCAAATAAATTAAAGCGGGATCCTTGCCCAAAATACCAAATGTTGAACTTACAAATTATTGCGGAAGCCGTTTAAAAACAGGCATAGCATAAATGGGTCATGAGAAGAAAAATCAAAGGTGACTCCCATGTTAAATCCTGATTTGACCTTACAAAAAGTCTTTCTCAATTCTGCCACTGAAGCCTTGATTAACTTTGTCGCACGTGTATTTATCTCCTTTATTTTTATCGGTTCGGCCTGGATGAAAATCCAGAACTACGATGCTACGGCAGGCTATATGGAATCGTTTCATGTGCCCAGTGAATTACTGCCCTTAAGCATCCTGCTGGTAGGTGGTGGCGGGCTCGCCCTCCTGTTCGGCGTTCAGGCACGTCTGGCAGCGCTGGCTTTGGCAGTCTTTACGTTTATCTGTGGCTTTATCTTTCATGGTTCAGGAACACCGGACGATAACATTCATTTGATGAAGAATGTTGCCATGACCGGTGGACTATTATTCGTGTTTTTGCATGGGGCGGGGCAGTTTAGTCTGGACCATCTGATGACGAGAAAAATCACGCAATACCGCAGAATCTAACACTTCCGATATAATAGTTGTGTGTTATCGAGATGCGGTGAAAAGCCGCATCGGCTTGATCCTTATACAACGATAAAAATAAAAAAAGGACAGAAAATGAAAAAATATATGCTATGCAGCATCTTGCTTGCTACATCTGGCTCCTTCCTGTGGGCAAAAACTGATGAAGCCATTCTGGTGGAAGCAAAAACCAATACTGTGACGGTTGCTCAGGCTCAAACGCTGCCAGATGAAACTGGCGTAACGCTAAATGGCGAGATTGTCAGGCAGCTGGCGACGCAAAGTGATGAATTTGAACTTAAAGATAAAACCGGTTCCATCGTGATTGAAGTCGATGACGAACAATGGAAATCCCTCCAACTGAAAGCAGGTGACAAGGTTCGTATCTTAGGTGAAGTAGACGTCCATAGTGACCAGCCCACGGATATTGATGTGATTCAGATTGAACGGGTGAAATAGCAAAGATAAAAGGGGAATTCTGTCAGTCAGATAGGGTTTCCTTTTTCATATTGATTCTTAATTTCTAATCCTATCAGTCACTTGAATTTGGCTTCAATTTCATCTGAAAAACAGGCTTAAAACCTGAAATAGCTGTTTACAGAAAAGTGATTTGGGTCACATAAAAACCGGATACAACAGCCAAAAAGTCTGTTTCAATATTGCCTGATGAAGCTACATAGTGGACTCAATCATGAAGCAAATGTTATTGGTAGTGTTTCTTACCAGTACCATGTTTGCTACCGCATCTTGGGCCGGACAGCGTGAAGCTGCGATGTTAAGGGAAGCGGCTCAAAATACAGTGAGTGTTGCGCAAGCAAAACAACTGGCAGATGAAACAGCGGTAACCCTATCGGGTGTTATTGTTAAACGAACAAAAGGTGATCATTTTCAATTTAAGGATGGCAGCGGAACTATCGAAATCGACGTAGATGATGAGGTGTGGAAACCTCTCAGATTAAAAGCAGGAGATCAGGTCAATATCGTCGGTGAAGTGAATGTCCAAAGCGGTCAAGCTCCCATTATTGATGTTGAAAAACTGGAAAAAATACCCGGTAAACATCAACAGTGGCAGTGGTACAACCAGCATTAATAAAGGATAAATGAGCTACTGGCACGAGCATAGCTCTTGTCTTAATTTAGGCCTACAGCAGTGCTGTCCGAAATCTCTAAATTACTCTCCCATTTAATCCCAAATAATAATTCAAACAGGTGATATCCTCTATTCCAGTTAATAGAGGATATCGGAAGCTGATTATTTACAATAATTTTTCTATTTCTTATCTTCAGAAATGATTCGTTAAACACTGAAGAATTATATTCCAATCAACTAAATATTTGTCCTGTGCGAATAGTGTGCTTAATGCGGCGAAAAATGATAGAATACGGCGCTTATCTTTCGTTTGCCTTTCTATAGTTGTTTGTCATGACTACCAATACTCAAATCACTGAAGATCGTATCCTGATTTTGGATTTCGGTTCTCAATATAGTCAGTTGATTGCACGTCGCGTACGTGAATCTGGCGTATATTCTGAAATGTTTGCCTATGACATGTCTGAAGAAGACATTCGTGCATTTAATCCAAACGGCATCATCCTGTCTGGTGGTCCTGAGAGCGTACACGAAGAAGGCAGCCCACGCGCACCTGAAATCGTATTCAAGCTGGGCGTTCCAGTATTAGGTATTTGCTACGGTCTGCAAACCATGTCTGCACAGCTTGGCGGTAAGGTTGAGCCAGGTACAGTACATGAATTCGGTTATGCTGAAGTAGACATTAAAGTTCGCGATGGCTTAATTGGCGATCTTGAAGATTCAGCAGACAAATTGAAAGTCTGGATGAGCCACGGTGACAAAGTGACTCAAATCCCAGAAGGCTTCCAGATTACTGCCAGCACACCAAGCTGCCCGGTAGCGATGGTGTCTGATGAAAAACGTCGTTTCTACGGTATCCAGTTCCACCCGGAAGTGACCCATACTTCTAAAGGTAAAGAATTACTGTCTAACTTCGTTCACAACATCTGTGGTTGCCGCAGCCTGTGGAACTCTGAAAACATCATCGACCTGCGTGTTCAACAACTGCGTGAACAGATTGGTGATGAAAAAGTATTGCTTGGCCTGTCAGGTGGTGTGGATTCCTCTGTGGTTGCTGCACTGTTACACCGTGCGATCGGCGACCAGCTGACTTGTGTATTCGTGGACAACGGTCTGCTGCGTCTGAACGAAGGCGACCAGGTAATGGACATGTTCGCGAAAAACATGGGTATCCGTGTAATTCGCGCTGATGCTGAAAACCGTTTCCTTTCAGCGCTGGCTGGTGAAGTCGATCCAGAGAAAAAACGTAAAATCATCGGTCGTGAGTTCATCGAAGTATTCGCCGAAGAAGCACGTAAACTGGATGGCGTGAAGTTCCTGGCACAAGGTACGATTTACCCAGACGTGATCGAATCTGCTGCAAGCAAGCAGGGCAAGGCACACGTGATCAAATCTCACCACAACGTGGGTGGCTTACCAGAAGATCTGGCATTTGAACTGGTTGAACCTTTACGTGACCTGTTTAAAGATGAAGTACGTAAATTGGGTACCACTTTAGGCCTTCCTCATGAAATGCTTTACCGTCATCCATTCCCAGGCCCAGGTCTAGGTGTACGTATCCTTGGTGAAGTGAAGAAAGAATATGCTGACATTCTTCGTTTAGCAGATGACATCTTCATGCAAGAACTGCGTGCAAGTGGCTGGTACGATAAGACTGCCCAAGCATTTGCGGTATTCCAACCGGTGAAATCTGTTGGTGTCGTTGGTGATGGTCGTCGTTATGCATGGGTGATCGCACTGCGCGCAGTTGAAACAGTAGACTTTATGACAGCACGTTTCGCACACCTTCCATACGAGCTGGTTGACAAGATCTCAACTCGTATCATGAATGAGATTGCTGAAGTTTCACGTGTGGTTTATGACGTTTCTTCTAAACCACCTGCAACGATTGAATGGGAGTAAAACTGGGCTTTCACGAAGCACTGCTTCGTGCCAGTTTTACGCCGAGAACTGTGTTCGAGGCTATTTAGGGTGACCTAAATATTTCAAATTAAAAAGAGCGCTTAGGCGCTCTTTTTAATTTAGAATAATAGAAATTTTAAAATAAAATTAACATATTGCTATGTTTACACATTATGAATTAATGAAACCTTTAATGCATATTATGCAAAATAAAAGAGGACCGATTTCTAATCAGGAAGCTTTAAATCAAGTAATTCAGTATTTAGGTTTAACGGAAGAACAGAAAAACCTAAAAATGGAAAATGGTAAGAATCTAATCCAGTATAGATTAAGATGGGCTAAGACCTATTTAAAAAAAGCTGGGTTAATAGAAACGATTGATAATCAAAATTTTCAGCTTACATCAATAGGTAACGAATTAAATTTAAATTCTATTCAGAAGTTTAGTAATAAGATACTTTCAACTTATCCAAGTTTTAGGGAATTTCGTGCCAAGAATAAAGAGTTAGCTCAGGAAAGTACGGGATCTGAAGAAGAGCAAACACCAGAGGAAATTATTGAAATAGCTTCAAAAGAACTAAATCAATCATTAAAAGAAGAACTATTAGAAAAAATTAAAGCAAATTCTCCTAAGTTTTTTGAACAACTTGTTGTCGATCTGCTTGTAGCGATGGGCTATGGCGGTTCACATCAGGATGCTGCACAAGCAATTGGTAAAACTAACGATGGTGGGATTGATGGTGTCATCAGTGAAGATCGCTTAGGTTTAGATAAAATCTATATTCAGGCGAAACGTTGGGAAAATACCGTAGGTCGTCCTGATATCCAGCAATTTAAAGGTGCTTTAGCTGACCAAGTTGCAAAGAAAGGGGTATTTATTACGACTTCTAATTTCAGTAAAGAAGCAATTGAGTCTGCAAAGAAATCAGGCATTGTTTTAATTGA
The DNA here is from genome assembly GCF_000773685.1 of Acinetobacter sp. HR7. GTDB lineage: Bacteria > Pseudomonadota > Gammaproteobacteria > Pseudomonadales > Moraxellaceae > Acinetobacter > Acinetobacter thermotolerans. The sequence goes on from NZ_JPQO01000188.1 coordinate 8,743, forward strand.
TGGAGACAAGCTCACAACACTCATGATCGAATTTGGTCTTGGTGTGCAGATCGAACGGAGTTTTCATATCTATAAAATCGACCAAGACCGTTTTGATGAAGATAATTTCTAGTTACTCGCCAACGATTTTTATCGGACGGTCATTACTCCAGGAACCATGCACTTGTGGCTCCAGAATTGGACTCACGAAAGGATCATAGTGCTCCACCCGGTTCCGGCCATTGGCTTTGGCCTGATACAGCGCAATATCCGCCTGTTTGATCAAGGTATATAGATCATTTTCACAGGTTTCTAAAATCGCAGCTCCGACTGAAATGGTAAATCTTAAAGATTGCTGCTGATCAATCGCGACCTCGGTTCTTTCAATCCGCTGTCTTAAGCCGTCGGCAATTTTTAATGCATCATCCAGATGAGTATTCGGGAGCAGTGCAATAAATTCCTCACCACCATAGCGTGCCAGAATATCGGTAGGACGCATTTCACTACAGGCGGTTTCGGCAATGATTTTTAGGACCTTGTCGCCAATATCATGCCCATAGTTGTCATTAATCTTTTTAAAATGATCGACATCAAACACAATCAGTGAAGTCGGGTCTGGATGATCTTCCTCAACGATACTCAGTAAATGCCGATGCGCCAGATATTCAAAAGAACGGCGGTTATTCAAACCGGTCAGTGAATCGGTATGTGCCATATGCTCAAAGGCCTGACGGTTATATTCATTCAGCGTGTGCTGTAAAAACACGATCCTGGATTTTAGGGTCGAATTCCAGCTGATATAGATACTGAAACTCAGTACCGGCAGGTAAATCAGGGAAAACAAAATTAGCTGTTGCCTGTCCCCGTCGACATTGAAATACACACCGATATAGATCATCAAGGTAATCAGGGCGGAGGTGATCAGCGATGGCTTGAAATGCACATGCACACTCAAATTGGCCAGTACGATAAAAACCAGCGAAGCATATTGATAAATCTGGGTATAGGGACTTTCAGACTGGTTTAAATTAAAAAACCAGACCGCGCTGGCCCCAATAATGGATGTGGGTAGTAATAAATCAAATAAGGGCAAATTCTGCTTGTGATGATAGATCCAGATCGTGAGCAGAGTCATCAGTACGGTAAAACCCAGCTTGGTAATGATCAGCAGCGTATGAACATCAGTCAGCACATAAATATCTGCAAGGGTATAGGAGGCATAGGCAAACTGGGCAAACAGGTTGACCTGAAGCAAATATTTCAGGTGCAAACCTTTTTGATGCGAGTAATAGTCGGACTTGAGTGCACGGGGAATACGCACAAGTGGGTCTTTAAGTGCTTCCTGGATCAGGAGGCGCGATTCCTTATGAAGTTCATGCGGCATTCAGCCATCCCCATCAGAAAAATTATATTATTTGTGTCGTAATTTTGTATAAAAATCATTCTATTCTTTAATATTCCATTTTAAAAGTAGGGAATTAAAATACACATGTTTCGTTACAACTTTTTAATCTGAAAAATTCAAAAATAGACAATAAAAACATAATGGATAGAGAAATTTTTACTGGAAAAATTGATAGGGCTTTACGAGGTTATGGATTGGGATGTTTTTGATGGTGCAGATTGCATCTCCGGGCGATACACTCTGATCCGGTTACGTCCTGCCCGTTTGGCTGCATAGAGCGCAATATCCGCCTGTTTAATCAGTTCATCCAGACTTTGGCTAGGCGATTCCAGTTCAGCAATGCCAATGGAGACAGTAAATTGCAGAGGTGGATTCTCCTGCACAGGTACATGCTGGCGCTGAATGGAATGGCGGATCCGTTCTGCAATTAGCAGCGCATCCTGTAGCTGGGTATCAGAGAGCAGCACAATAAACTCCTCACCACCAAAACGGGCCAGTACATCGCTATGCCGCATTTCTTTGCGTGTGGTTTCAGCAATCACCTGGAGTACCCGGTCACCAACATCATGCCCATAGTTATCATTAATCTGTTTGAAATGATCGACATCAAACATCAGTAGACAGCTGGAAGAGGGAGTAGGCCATTCATGGATGCTATGCTCCGCCAGATTGACAAAATGTCGGCGATTGTAGAGCTGGGTCAGATCATCAGTATGTGCAAGTTTGCGTACCGCATGGTAATTCCATTCATCCAGCAGGGTCCTTAAAAACGTTCGGCGCATGTTGATGATATTGGTCCAGTTCATGTAGACGCTAAACAGCAGGATTGGAGTTAGTACCACCGCAAAAGTAAATGCTTCTGACAGTGTCATGATCTGAGTCATGGTGATCAATACAAACAGACCGATAAAGAGCGAGCAGTATAAGGAAACCTTGAACTGCACCTTGGTACTGAGATGAATGATCAACAGAAAGATGGCCGAAGCATATAAATAATTCGCCACATGTGGACTGGTGGAGGTAACCAGCATGATCATCCAGATGCCGGCACAGAGGGTCGTGGCAATTGGCATGATCGTGTCCAGCAGCCGGATGTCTTTGCTGTGGCGGAAGAGCAGCTCAGAAATTAGCCATAGACCGAGTGCCACTCCGACACGTGTCAGTCCGGAGATTAAAGCGAGATCCGGGATAATGAATAGATCGGCAAAGAAATATAGTAAAAAGGCCAGCTGACCCAGTAAATGGATGTGGCGCAAGCTTTGATAAGTATGCTGGTACAGATACTCATAAAAGCGCGGTTGGAATGGGGCTGGAATGCAGGCATGCTGATTCGCAAGTGCGTGTTCGATCACTTGGCGGTTATTTAGTTCATGTTCAGAAAGTTTCATATTTTCTGAAGCATGTTCACTGAGGTTGTGCAAGTTGGTATGAGAGCTATACAACTTACGGTCAGCAAAAGACATAATCAGGCCCAGAATTTAATAAGCTCATATTATGAGCAAATTGGAATGAATAAGAGCTACCCTAATTGGGGAGGATTGCGATGGATGGAACAGGAAAAAGTAACAAAAGATTTAAATATGGATGATAAGTGTGACTTATTTCGCATAATTTTTATAAAGTGTTATTTATTAAATCATAAATTAGCATAAATTCCGTTTCACGTGAAACAATTTGGTGCAAATTTAGGCATTTTTTAGAAGAAAATCGACCTGGAATGAATCAATATTGTATTAAAAATACGCAAGAATCCTCTTTGCAAAACAGCAACAACTGAGCTGGAAAATGTTGCTTAAAATCAGCTTGAGCCTATGACAAGAATAAATGAGATCGAGCACAGCTATCGAAGTGGTAAAACTGGATAATCCTAAAACTGAGAAACATAATCCTGTGATGCTGGCTATTCATGGAATCGAAATGCTCTGATCTTTTAACCTAGCTGAGTGAGCCGAATCATGTCGAATAATAATGAGACCGAAATTTTCAATTCAGATGACTGTATTAAATACGTCAATCAGTTTGTTACGGAATTTCCATTACGCCGTGCGGAAATCGGTCAGGGTACGGTGATCAAACGCGCCTTGCCGAGCAAGCATAAACGCATGATCGGGGCCTGGTGCTTTCTGGATCATGCTGGTCCGGCACATTTTCCACAGGGAGATGGTCTGGATATCGGCCCACATCCACATATTGGCTTGCAGACTTTTACTTGGATGATTGAAGGCACCATGATGCATTATGACAGTTTGGGGAATCAGCAGCTGTTGCGCCCGCGTCAGGTCAATCTGATGACAGCGGGTTATGGCATTTCTCATGCCGAAGTGGCACCGGAAACCGAAACCCATATACATGCTGCCCAGCTGTGGATTGCACTACCAGATGATTTAATCAATATGGCACCAGCGTTTGAGCATTATCCGGAATTACCGGTGGTGACAGATCAGGGCATTGAATTTACGGTATTGGTCGGGAAATTCCTGACTGCACAATCACCAGTCAAAGTGCATAGTGAACTGCTTGGGGTTGATTTATATTCGGCTGACAGTACCCGGGCCGTATTGCTACTGAATCCAAAATTCGAGTATGGCTTTCTGGCACTTGAGGGCACAGCCAGTATTAATGGGCATGAGCTGACCGATGACAATATGGTGATTCTGGAACCGGGCCTGGAGCAGGTGCAGGTCGAGATTCATGCCGGCAGCCGGATCTTGCTTCTGGGTGGTGAGCCTTTTGAGACGCCTATCCTGCTGTGGTGGAATCTGGTTGGTCGAGATATGGAAGAACTGAAAGTGGCCCGTGAACAGTGGATGATGGGGCATGAGCGTTTTGGCTCAATTCCAGAATATGATGGCCCGCGTCTGGAAGCGCCAGCTTTTCCAGAACGTATGCGTGCTTCCAAATAAGAATAAAGGACAACGAGGATGGCAATCATTGCAACTGCTCAGGTGCATAGTCTGGAAACGCCGTGGCAGGGGCGAATCAGTCATGGCAAGCATCAATATTTGACGGATAAACCAGAAAGTTTTGGCGGCCAGGACAGCGGTCCGGCGCCGTATGATTTTCTACTGGCCAGCCTGATTTCTTGCACCATGATTACCTTACGTATATATGCCCAGCATAAGGGCGTTGAATTGGGTGAATTTCAGGTCGAGGCAGACTTTTTCAGTAACAAAGAAGGGCAGGAATGGATTGAACGTCGCCTAAGTTTTCAAAATAAATTAGATGCAGAATGGCAGCAGAAAATTCTGGACATCTGTCAGAAAACCCCAGTGACCAAAACATTGCTCCGGAGTCTAGAGATTCGAACATCTTTGATGTGAACAGATTTATTTAAAAGTAGATGAAATGTAATTTGATGCTTCACCCATCTCACGGTGTAGCCCCTGTTTTTGCTATGCTGATGGCAACACGAACAATCAGAATAATAAAGAGTCAACTATGCGTATCCTGCACCATCTCGAACAGTCCCGATCTTTCCGTATTCTATGGGCGCTGGAAGAACTGGGGCTGGATTATGAAATTAAATATCACCGACGCCTACCCAATTTTGCCGCACCCTCAGAACTGAAAATGATTCACCCATTAGGCAAAGCGCCGATCCTGATTGATGATGACTTGGTACTGGTCGAATCTGCAGTGATTTTGCAGTATCTACAGGAAGCCTATGATACGGCAATGGAATTCCAACCCTTGACTGCAGCAGCCAGACAGCAATACCGTTACTGGATGCATTATTCTGAAGGTTCACTGATGCCACTTCTGGTCATGCAGTTGGTAATGAACTCAGTCGAGAAACATGCCCCTTTTCTGTTCCGACCATTTGCAAGACAAATTACCAGCGGGGTAAAAAAGCAGTTTATCCAGCCCCGCCTTCGAGAGCATATTCACTATCTGGAAGATTACCTGAGTGAGCATGAATATTTTGCTGGCCGTTTCAGCTTTGCCGATATCCAGATGAGTTTTCCACTGGAAGCAATATTGACGCGTACCGGCAAGCGTTATCCGGCGATTGAGGCTTATCTGGATAGACTTTCCCATCGCCCAGCCTATTTCCGGGCGATGTCTAAAGAAGAAGTTTTACGTTAAAAATTTTCCGAAAAGAAAGGTGCTTAAAGGCACCTTTTGATTTAAATCGCTTTTGAATTAATCCGGGAAACTGAGTCGTTCTTTGGGGAAAATGACTTTAAAGGTCGAGCCTTCATTTTCCTTGGATTCAATCACCAGTTGGGCCTGATGCTGCATCAGCACGTGTTTTACAATCGCAAGTCCCAGCCCAGTACCCCCGGTACGGCGGCTCCGGTCAGAATCCACCCGGTAGAAACGTTCGGTCAGACGGGGCAGGTGTTTGGTATTGATTCCGATCCCGGTATCCTGTACCACAAAATAGGCAGATTCACCATCATCATGCCAGCCCATGGTTACGGTACCACCTTTCGGGGTATATTTAATCGCATTGGTAATCAGGTTACTGAAGGCACTGGCAATTTCCATATCCGAGCCAATCAGGTCGCAGTGGCTGTCGATATCCAGATTCAGGGTATGGCCATAGTCCACGTTATAGGCCTGGGCATCATCAAACAGCTGGTTCATCAGGCTCGGCATGTCGATGATCTGGTTCTTGGCCAGATTTTTGTCATTTTCCAGGCGCGACAGCAGCAGCAGGTCATTCACCAGTGCATTCATACGCCGGGTCTGGGACTGCATCTGGTCAAAGGCGCGTTTCCAGCGTGGACTGATATCTTCCTGATCGGTAAAGGTTTCGATATAGCCGCTGAGTACGGTCAGCGGGGTACGCAGTTCGTGGGAAATGTTGTCGACAAAGTCCTTACGCATCTGCTCCAGATTATGCATCCGGGTCACGTCATAAGCGACCAGCAGGCGGCTTTCGCCACCAAAACGGGTCATCTTGATCTGCACATAATGGTCTTCCACAACCGGAGACTGCATTTTCAGGCCATCCGGAGCATCATCTATATGATGGTAGTATTCAATAAATTCCGGTTGAGAGAGCAGTGTCAGGATATTGCAACCTTTGTCTTCTGCTTTGAGACCCAGCAGACGCTCTGCAGCGGGATTCCACCATTCAATCTGCTGCTTATCATCAATCAGAATTACTGCTTCCTGAAGTGCAACCAGTGAAGATTGGGCACGATCAATCAGTTCCACCATTTCTGCCTGAACAATGCGTTCCTGTCGTTGAGCCTGATAGACGTTAAACAACAAGGCACCCCAGATGCCATTGATCTTGGGTGGTACATCATATGGACGGTTGGAAATCCAGTCATTGACCAGATACAAGGAACGGATCTGCGTGGCAAAAAAAGCTACAAAAGCCAGCACGATACAGACCCAGAAATAGCCGATCCCGAACCCGATTAGGCTGCCGATCAGCAGAAAACCAGCCAGTAGACGTAAATCCTGCTTGGCAAAATCCCAGAGGCTGTTGGAGCGAGGCATCTTGTGTCCACGGGCCATTTCAGGAACAGGGTAGGGTTTATACATAAAGCAGGATTTACCTAAGTCAGATTAGCCGAGGGCAACATCGGCACGGGTAGAGAAACGGTAACCGGTACCACGTACGGTCTGTACATAACGGTCAGCCCCATACGGTTCCAGTACCTTGCGCAGGCGACGGATATGTACGTCAATGGTCCGGTCTTCAATATAGACGCTACCGCCCCACACCTGATCCAGCAGCTGGGCACGGGTATAGGCACGTTCCGGATGGGTCATAAAGAAGGCCAGCAGGCGATATTCGGTCGGTCCCATATCCAGAAGGGTGTCACCAAAGCTGACGCGCTGGCTGACCGGGTCCAGCACCAGGCCGTTGGCATCAATATTCTTGTCATTGCTCAGGCCATTGGTACGACGCAGCACAGCTTTGATCCGAGAGACCAGTTCACGGGTGGAAAATGGCTTGGTCATGTAGTCATCGGCACCGGCATCCAGACCTTGCACCTTATGATCTTCTTCACCACGTGCGGTGAGCATAATCACCGGAATTTCCGACAGGCTTTCATCACGTTTCAGCCGGCGGCACAGATCGACACCACTGACGCCACCGGGCATCATCCAGTCTAACAGGATAAGTGCCGGACGCTGATCCACAATCATTTGATGGGCCTGCTTGGCATCTTCTGCCTCCAGACAATTAAAGCCTGCCATATCCAGGGCAGTATGGATCATTTCACGAATTGGAAGCTCATCATCGACGATTAAAATGTAGTCATCTTTCACAACGCAATACCCTATCAGTTAACGGTGGACCGTTTTATATTTATGACAAGCCTTATTACAAAGATTAATTATGACAGTATCATTGCAGAAAGGGCAGCTTCCCAGATTTCGCAAAGAATTGTGACAATTAAAAACAATCCGTACTCGACCAAATATCATTTTTAAACAACTGAAATCATGTTATTTGGCTATTCAAAATTCACTACTTTTTCTCGGCAAAGGTCTCAAACAGGGTCAGGAACACAATACTGCATGATGACAACACTTCTTCCATCGACTGTTTAAAGCCGCTCATGACCCAGCGAATTGCGATCTGGGTCACATAGCCATTTAAGCCGGTAGAGACCAGCGAAATTTCCTGTTCGGAACGGCTCAAGTTTGGCATCATCAGCATGACAAAGGCCTGAATCATGCGGTCAAAACGGCTCATGGTTTCATGAATGGTGGCCTGATTATGCAGTTCCTGCACCAGCATGGCATCAATATAGATAATCCGGGCCATCCGTGGGTTATCACGTAAGGTGGTGAGTAGAGCGGTCAAACCTGCTTCAATCATTTTCTTCGGATCGGAGGAAGCCTGCATCATCGCCTGCATGACATTTTGCTGCAGTTCATCAATCAGTTTCAGGAAAATGGTCTGGAACAAATGTTCGCTTTTCTTGAATGACTCATAGAAATAACGCTCGGTCAGCTTGGCTTCATTACAAATATCTTTGACCGTCACAGAAAAAAAGCCATGGGTACCATAAGCCTGAATACCGGCTTCAATCAGCTTTTCCCGGCGTGCCTGCTGACGCTCAGTCATAGATAGGCCCTTAAACTGGCGTTCCTTTGCTACCGTTTTTTGTTGTTTTTTCTCAGAAGTTGCTGACTGTGTCATAGGATGAACAGGCTCATATACACCAAAATTTTGAATATCTTATCAATAAATTGCTGTTGTACCTATGCTCTGGTCGACCAAATCATCTTGGCCCGAATAGACAAGTCAGTTTGATTGACAATGAATATTGTCAAAACTATATTGGGGAGAATTGCTGCATGAAGCACGACAGAACCAGAAACACTGTCCGCGCGGGCAGTGTCATTCATAAGGGAAAACCATGAAAAATTTTAATAATAAAGTTGCTGCGATTACCGGGGCAGGGTCTGGGATCGGCCAGCAGTTGGCCGTGTTACTGGCAAAACAGGGCTGTCATCTGGCATTAAGTGATGTCAATGAACAAGGTCTGGCTAATACCGTTGAGTTGCTCAAAGATGCCAATGTCCGTGTCACCAGCAAAAAGGTCAATGTGGCGAATCTGGAAGAAATACGTGCCTGGGCAGCTGAAGTCGAGAAAGATCATGGCAGCGTGAACATGATCTTTAATAATGCAGGCGTGGCACTGGGTTCTACCGTGGAAGGCGCCAGCTATGACGAGCTGGAATGGATTGTCGGGATTAATTTCTGGGGTGTCGTCTATGGGACCAAGGAATTCCTGCCGCTGATCAAGAAAACGGGCGAAGGGCATATCATTAATATCTCCAGCCTGTTTGGCCTGACCGCGCAACCGACACAATCGGGGTATAACGCCACCAAGTTTGCGGTACGTGGCTTTACCGAATCGCTACGTCAGGAACTGGATATGGAAAACTGTGGCGTCAGTGCGCTGTGTGTGCATCCGGGCGGGATCCGGACCAATATCGCCAATGCGGCAAAAATGAATGACAGTATCCGTAGTCTCGGCATGCATCCGGAAAAATCAGCGCAGAACTTTAACAAGCTGCTGCGTTGTCCGCCGGAAGAAGCGGCGCGCCAGATTCTCGATGCAGTTCTGAAAAACAAACGCCGCTTGCTGATCGGTAATGATGCTAAAGCGATTGATCTGATGCAGCGTATCCTGCCAGCGGGCTACCAGAAAGTAACCGCTTTTGCGACCAAGCTTGGGAATCGTTCCAAGAAATCTGCTTAAGTTTTGAAAATCAATCAAATAAAAGCTCACAGAGGTGGGCTTTTTTGATATTGGAACTAATGAAATTTTAATATTCAGGAAGTTTTATTTATCTTAAAAATAGAAAATAAAATAGGGATTAAAGCTGAATTGATATAAGCAAATGTTGAATTTTCAACACTGAAAGCGGTTAAAAACCAACATAAATACTCTGGATATTTTTATAAAAGTAAATAAAAACAATAAATTAAATAATTGGCATGCTTGTTGCCATATAGGGAGAGTGAAAAGATAACAAACTAGGTACTCCCCCATGACTATTTTAAAAGATTTAAAAGGCAAGACTTCTCGTTCAGCGCAGGTGAAATCCCAGCTCGATTTTCCGGTGATTGATACGGATATTCATACCAATGCCTATAGCCCGGCACTGGAAGACTATATTGCACAATACGGTGGTTCACGTATTGTAGATCTGTTCCGGACTCATTTAAAAAGTAATGGCTTAAATGCTTTAGCTGCAGAATGGTATAGCGCAACGCCACAAGAGCGTAAAGACCGTCGTTTATTCCGTCCCCCATTCTGGGCGCTACCATCTGAAAATACCTATGACCTGGCAACTGTAGCCTTACCAGGTTTGTTATATGAGCGTTTAGAAGAGCTCGGTACAGACTATGCGGTACTGTATCCAAACCTGTCTTTGTTCCCAATCAACTCATCTAATGATGATCTGCGTTTATCTTTGACTCGTGCCATTAATCATTTCCATGCCGATGTCTATAAGCCTTATGCAGACCGTTTGACCCCAGTCGCTGCAATTCCACTGAATACGCCACAAGAGGGTATTGAGGAACTGGAATTTGCACAAAAGTTGGGACTAAAAACAGCCTTGATTCCAGGTGCAGTCCGCCGGCCGATTAAAACTATCGCAGATCGTTATCCTGAAGATACGGATCTACGCCGTTATGCGTATTGGCTGGATTTCTTCGGCATCGATAGTGAATATGACTACGACCCATTCTGGCAAAAGAGTGTGGAACTGGGCATCAACCTGTCGACACACTCAGGTAGCCAAAGCTGGGTGGCACGTAATTCACCAACAAACTATATGTTCAATCACATTAACCACTTTGCAGATGCTTCTGAAGCACTGGCTAAAGCCTTGTTCTTTGGTGGCGTGACTGAGCGTATTCCACAACTGCGCATTGCGCTATTAGAAGCAGGTGCAGCATGGGGTCAAAACGTGTTGACACATCTGGTTGACCGCTTTGAAAAACGTGGCAATGAACATGTACAGCAATACAACCCGGAACGCCTGAATCATGAGTTAGCGGTTGAGTTGTATCGTCAATATGGTCATACCTTATATCAGGGCCGTGAATTGAATGAGCAAGAGATTATTGAAAGCTTATTTGGGGTGGCAGGTACGGGACGTTTCCAAGCGCAGAAACCAGAAGAAATTAATGATTTTGCTCTGGCAAAAATTCAAAGCAAACAGGATATCTGGGATCGCTGGGTACCAAATTTCTACTTCGGCAATGAAGCAGATGACCGCACGATTGTGGGGGCTTTAAATCCAAAAGGGAATCCATTTGGCCAGAAAATTAATGCTTTATATTCTTCAGATTCGGGTCATTGGGATGTTCCTGAACTGACTGAGCCACTGGCAGAAACCTGGGATTTGGTGCAAGAAGGGGCGATTACCGTAGAAGACTTCAAGTCACTTGTATTCACCAATCCGTATCAGTTCTATACCGCGAATAATCCTGACTTCTTTAAGGGAACCCAGGTGGAAGCCAAATTAAACCAACAAAACGCAGCATAACCCCTTAATTCAAAAATATCGTCCGCTTGTGCCAGCAGGCGGACTGGGGATTTTTCGTCTTTTATTTTAATGATTCAGGAATTTTTTGTGGGTAAACAACATTTATTGGCTGTATCCGTTGCATTGATTATTCAAGGGATCTCTCTCAGTGCGTATGCAGATGACACGACTCAGGCTGAGTTAAAACAGCTTAAAGCACAGATTGACGTCTTACAGAAACGCTTTGTGCAGCTGGAACAAAAACACAATACCACGCTGTCTACGAGTGACCAAAGTGAAGCGACGCATACAGAGTTTACGGAAGATGGGGAAGGTGCTGAGCTGATTGCGCGTGAAGTCACAACAGATGACATCGATGGCTTAAAAGGGGATATCGAGAATTTCAAATATGACCATTCCCGTCAGTATGAACGTCAAACAGTGAAATCCGCACGTGATACGACTTTATACGGAACGGTACAGGTACGTGCCTCTTATCAGGACGAGGGGACGACTGCAGGTAATCCGGCACCCGTGGGTGAGCGCAAATCAACGTTTGATATTCCAACAGCACTGATTGGGGTGCGTGGTAATTTATTCCGTGATTATAATGAAGGCAAAAATCTGGATTACCAGCTGTCTTTCAGTTATGCCAAACAGACTGGGACTGCGGGTAATAACAGTAACTTCAATTTGCAGGATGCTTTTCTACGCTACAACTTTTTCTCGACCAACTCCGGTTTGGAACAACCCCGTTTAAATGCAACGTTGGGTCAGCAACTCATTCCGTTTGGTCTGGAAGCGCAGTCACCTGAAGATTTACGTCCAACCATTACTCAGGCGATCGCGCCTGTACAGTTAGGTCTAACAGCACGTCAAAACGGTTTAATTGTACGTGGTGATGCCAAACCTTATGTCGATTACGGTGCAAATTACCGCGCTCCATTACTGGAATATGCATTTGGTGTGACTAATGGTAATGGGATCAACAAGACCGATGATAATGAGGGCAAAGATTATCTGGCACGTCTGGCTTATACCTTGCCTGTGGACTATGCCAGCATTTTCCGTGAGCTGAAATTCGGTGTGTCGTATTTAAAAGGTAAGAACAATATCAAAAATGATGGGCTTTTGCTTAGCGATCATGGCAAGCGCGATATTTTAGGCTTTGATATTTACTACAACCATGCACCGTTTGGTGTGACCTACGAATACATTCAGGCTAAAACAGAAAAAGCCACGCCTGTGAATGAGCTGGTTGATACCACGGCTGAAGGGCATACCTTTACCTTGTTCTATACCTTGGGTGACCAGTTCTATAACAGTATCAAATCCAATGCCAAATTTGACGATTTCTGGCCGAAGTCAATCCAGGGCTATTACCGCTATGACAACTATAACCCGAACAAAGATCAGGACGTGGTTGGTGTGCCTGGCAATGGCTGGGGTGAATATGACAAGCACTCGCTGGGCCTGAACTTCTTCTTCGCGCAAACCACTAAGTTCCAGCTAGCCCTGAACCATACCAAATACCAAAACGAAACCAGTTCCCAAAAAGACTTTAATGAAGTCGTGGGTCAATTCCAATACACCTTCTAATTATTCAACAGGATTGTTTTAAAAATGAAATTTCTCTCTAAAAAAATTACCGCAAGTTTACTGGCACTTTCAGCATTAGGTCTAAGTGTTCAGGTGTCTGCGGCAGCACCGAAAGAAATCCGTATTTCTGTGTCTAGTGCTGGCGAGGGCGGACGTCCAAAAATTGGCGGCAGTTTTATTGCATCAGCACATGCACGTGGGGTACTGGAACAGGAATTTAAAAAAGACGGTATTAAAGTGACCTGGTTATTCTTCCCAGGCGCAGGTCCAGCAACCAATGAAGCTTTAGCGAACGGTAAAGTCGACTTTGCATCTCAAGGGGATTTGCCCGCGATTGTTGGCCGCTCATCAGGCCTGAAAACCAAACTGTTATTTGGTACTGGGCGTTTAGGACCGGTGTATTTCGTTGTGCCGTCAGACTCTACAGCCAAATCGCTAGCGGATTTAAAAGGCAAGAAAATTGCCAACTTTAAAGGCACGAATGGACAGATCGTTCTTCATCGCCTGCTGAAAAGCCAGGGAGTATCTGAAAAAGATTTCCGAGTTATTAATCAGGATACCTATTCATCCCGTACCTCGATTGCAACGGGGGATATCGACGGCACGATTACGACACCTTGGAGCCTGGAAGCTCGTGGTGTGGCAAAACGCTTAATCACCTCCAAAGATCCAAAAGTTTCGGCTTTATCTGCGTTCTGGGTCACAGAAGCGTTTGAAAGACAATATCCAGATATTGTCCAGCGTGTGGTGACAACCTTAGTGAAGCAAGCACACTGGAGCAGTCAGGAAGCTAACCGTAATGAACAGTACAAGCTTTGGGCACAAAGCGGTATTCCATATATCGACTATAAAAAAGACTGGGATGGCTGGGATCTGAAAAAACGGATTAACCCGCTGCTAGATGATTTCCATGTGGCTCAGTATATCGATGCTGCAAAAATCTCTAAAGAAGCACGACTCATTCGCCGTGATGTGGATATCAAAACCTGGTACGAACCTAAGTATTTGAACCATGCCCTGAAAGAACTCAAACTTGAAAACTATTGGCGACCTTTGAATGCCAATGGCCAGCCAAAGTAAGGATGTTCTGATGTCATCGGTTGAATCAAATCTCGCCACAACACCGCTGTCTTTCAAGTTTATGAGCAGCTTTATTGTGCTGACGATTTTGGCAGGTTTAGGGATGGGCGTATTTCGCGTCCTGACCTCCCTGTATGGCGTTGAACTGCAAGCCTCACCGTTACAGTTAGGCTTGATTTCTTCAGCGCAGAGTATTGGTGTCTTACTGATGGCTTTACCGATTGGGGTCCTGGTCAAACGTTTAGGTTCCTTGAAAGTATTTAGTATCGGCAGTATTGCAGGTGCGATCCTGTTTGTATTGGCCTCACTTTTTCACAACCCCTGGGCACTGGTACTGATTACTGCTTTGGTGAGCTTTGTAATGCCGATGCGTTTTGTCTCAATCAATACGGTTTTTTTAACCCATTTACGCCGTCTTGGTGCAGCAAAAGCCGGCTGGTTTCGTGGTTCGCATATGATGGGCTTTTTCCTGATCGGTCCATCACTGGCACTATTTTTTGTCTCGTTATTTGGTTATCAGAAGTCTTTCTGGTGTGTGGCAGCACTGTTTATTGTTGCAATGTTATTCGCACCGATCTGCTTCGAGAAAAAAAGCCAGATTGAACGTGATGCTCAACCGAAATTCCGGTTTAAGGAAATTCTTGAGCCACTGCGTTTAATCAAAAGTCATCAGCCACTGCGTACCGTGTGCCTGCTCGAAATTTTAAGCAGTATTGCCACCAATACCTTTGGTTTCTTTATCGTCGTCATTGCGATTCAGAATTTCGCTTTTGCTGAACATTCAGCCGTATTGCTACTCACAGTTCAAGGCATTGTCTTTGTGGGTTCCTTATTTGGCTTGGGGAGCTTTGCAGAATGGCTAGGCTATCAAAAGTTTTATCTGATCGGTTTGACTTTGATTAGTGGGGCTTTATTTGCCTTAGCGCTACTGAAGCAGGCTTGGGGTTTATGGCCAGCCAGTGCCTTGCTGGGTTTGGGACTAGGCGTGTTGCATATCGCCAACTTTATGTCTTTTGCCAAAGTCGGTGAAGAAACAGAAATGACCAAAGTTTCGCCTATTCTGGCATTAGTGGGACCTCTAGGCGGATTGCTTGGCGGTTTTATCGGCATGGTCTGCGGATCCAGTTTTGGATTGCAATGGCTATTCTTGCCGACTGCAATCGCATTTACTTGCATGACTTTTTATATCTATTTCAGCCAGCGCTTTCTGGCATTTATCCAAAATGATCAACTCAATACAACACAGCAACTCGAGGGGCAAAAATCATGAGTAACAGTCATATTGAACGCCGTAGTTTTGCATGGCAAAACATTTTCAATCCTGTTGAATTGCTTAGAAAAGCCGTCAAAACGCTGTTGTTGCTGTGTTGTGGCCTAGCGATTCCATTGGCCGTATTAGCGCTTTGGCATATCGCAACAGAACGACAATGGCTGCCCGAGCAGATCCTGCCAGCACCACAGCTGGTCTGGACGACGACGCTGGAACTGTGGCAATCAGGCGATCTGCAGAGCAATTTTCTGATCAGCGCCAAACGCATTTTCTGGAGTGTCAGTCTGGGTGCGAGTATTGGCCTGATCCTGGGAGCCTGGTTTGCCTTGTCCAATAAGGCCAAGCAATTGGTTTATCCAAGTATCCAGCTTTTGGCCCAGTTCCCGATCATTGCCTGGATTCCCCTGTTAATGATTTTTCTGGGTATAGATGAAGCTTTAAAAATTGTTGCGATCTCTCTGGCGGTGATTGCTCCGGTGCTGATTGCAACCTTTAAGGGCATTCAGCAGGTACCTGTCCGGTTACTGGAAGTGGCTCGCGTTTACCAATTTTCAAAATTGCAAACCTTAACTCGGGTGATTTTGCCCGCAAGTTTACCTGCCATTATCAGTGGCTTACGCCAAGGCATCATGCAGGCGTGGTTGGCTCTGGTCTTTGTGGAATTGCTTGCCAGCAGTGAAGGCATTGGTTTCCTCATGGTATGGGGACGTCAGCTGATGCAGCTGGATATCGTCTTCATGGGCATTATTTTTATTGGCGTAACGGGTTATGTCCTGGACAGTGTTCTTGCTGTGTTTGAACGTGTGGCTCGTTTCTATGCAACACGTGTGAGGACTTAAATCATGTCAGAACTCATTTTAGAAGAACATAAAACAACTGCTTTACCGGGAAAAAACATCGCTGCTCCCGTATGGAAACCAAGCAAAACGGCATTGCAGGCATTGATTGTCCCTGCACAGTTTATCCTGCTGTGGAGTACGGCTTCTTATCTGAACTGGATCGATGCCAAACTGATTCCTTCACCTTGGGATGTCATGGTTGTTGCCAGCAAAACCTTGAGTGAGGCACAGTTCTGGCAGGGCATTACCGCCAGTTTAAGCCGTAACTTTATTGGCTATAGTATCGGGGCCAGTCTAGGCGTGGCCTTTGGTGTGTTATTGGGAACTTCACGGTTTGCCCAGTGGTTCTTTGCACCAGGTTTTCATGTATTACGTCAGGTCTCGCTGTTTGCCTGGTTACCTCTCATCTCAACCTTTTTAGGGTATGGCAATTTCGCCAAAATTTTATTCATCAGCTTATCGGTATTTTATCCAGTCGCCCTGCATAGTCTGGAAGGGGTGAGCAGCATCTCCAACAGATACCGTGAGGTTGCTCAGGTTTACCAGTTTCCGACCATTTATACCTATCGCAAATTGATTTTACCTGCAGCAAGCCCGCAGATTTTTGTTGGACTACAACTGGGACTGATCTTTGCCTGGTTGGCAACCATTGGTTCGGAGTTTCTGTTGGCCAATTATGGTGTGGGTCTTGGCAACCTGGTGATCCGCGGCCGTGAGCAATTTAATGTGTCATTAATTCTACTCGGGATGTTGGTGATTGGTGTGGTCGGTTTAATTTTAAACCGCCTACTGGTGGCAGTTGAGCAGCGTTTATTGGCATGGCAGAAGTAGGAGCAGAAGAGAAATGAAAAAAATATCAATCTGGTTAAAACAAGTATCTGTTGCCTTACTGGTTGGCCTGAATCTGTCTGCCTGCAGTCTGAATCGCGCTCCAGATACCTCATTACCTGTCACTGAGTTGCGTTATCAGAGTAGTGCCGGACTGGTGTCCCTGCCAGAGCTGGCCAAAGACCTGGGTTATCTCGGCAATATCCAACTGAATTATGTCGGTACCGTACAAGGCGGACCACAGGATCTGTTGACCTTGGTGGCAGGAGATGTGGACTTTGCTTCAGCCTTTAATGGCGCAGTTGTCAAAGTGATGGCAGCAGGTCTGGATGTCGTGCCTGTAGTGGCCTCTTATGGTTGTGACTATAAGCAGTCAGCAGGCTTCTACGTGTTGGAAAATAGTCCGATCCGTACCGCGCGTGATTTTATTGGCAAGAAAGTGGCGATGAATACCTTCGGCGCTCATCATGATTTTGTACTACGTGATTGGCTGGAAAAAAATGGTTTAACAGCAAAAGAAATTTCAGAGGTGGAATTCATCATGCTGCCACCGATTACTTCTGAACAGGCACTTCGTAACGGGCAAATTGATGTCGCTGTGTTGTCCAGCATTACGGAACAGCGCGCTTTAAAGAATGGCGGTGTGCGTAAAATTTTTGCAGATGTAGATTTATATGGCCCATTCACCGCAGGGAGCTACTCGATGCGCAAAGAGTTTATCGAGAAACATCCTGAAGTCGTAAAGACCTTTGTGGAAGGAGTAGCTAAAGCACATCGCTGGGTGCAGACCACACCCGTTGAAGAAGTACATGCCCGTTTTAAGCGCATCATTTCCGAGCGGGGTCGCAACGAGAATCATGCCCTGATTCCATATTTCCAGAGTTATGGTGTGCATAGTGCGGGTGGGGTGCAGAAGGCAGAAGACTTCGAGCCATGGATCAAATTCATGGAGAAAGAACAAAAACTGAAACCAGGCGTACTGAATGCGCAAAACGTTTTCAGTAACCGTTTCAACCCTTATGCCGACCAGAATACACAAGGATTATAACAATGACGATTGCATTAAAAATGGACCATGTCCGTAAAGAATTTCCAGCTAAAACCACAGGTAAATTGCCCTCTGCACCTTTTGTTGCAGTAGAAAATGTCACTCTAGATATTCAGCAAGGTGAATTTGTATGCATCGTGGGGCCGAGTGGTTGTGGCAAATCGACTTTACTGGATTTAATTGCGGGCTTAACCCGTCCAAGCTCCGGTCAGATTTTGCTGAATGGCAAGGAAATTACCAAGCCAGGTCTGGATCGCGGCATTGTGTTTCAGCAATATGCGCTCTATCCATGGCTGACCGCGCTAGAAAATATTGAGTTTGGTCTGGAAGCCAAAGGCGTAGATAAAAAGACCCGTCGTGAGAAGGCCAAATATTATTTACAGCTGGTGGGATTAACTGGTTTTGAAAATCACTATCCGAATGAATTATCTGGCGGGATGAAGCAGCGGGTGGCCATTGCCCGCAGCTTGGCCTATGAACCAGAAATTCTGTTGATGGATGAGCCATTTGCTGCACTGGATGCCCAGACCCGTGAAACCTTACAGGAAGAATTGCTGAACATTTGGCGCAGTTCCAAAGCCACCATCATTTTTATTACCCATAGTATTGATGAAGCGATTTACCTCAGCCAGCGCGTCGCTATCATGACTTCCCGTCCGGGACGGATTAAGGATGTGATCGAGATTCCGGAAAGTTTACGTTTGCAAGATGAAGACGTTCGTTCAACGGCAGAATATGGGCGGTTACGTCATAGAATCTGGTCGCAGTTGAGTGAAGAAGTGGTGAAAGCACAGGCATTAGAAAAGACCAAGCAGCTACAGCACAGTGCTTAAAAGAATATAAAAAAGAGGATTATCAATATGACAACAGCAAAAAATCAGGCATTGGCCTATCCCAATGCTACCTTTAACCGCAAGAAACTCAATATCCAACTCACCTGGTTGAGTTCTGGGTTTAAGCGATCCATTGCCATAGTACTGTTCTTCCTGCTTTGGGAAGTCTTACCGCGTATGGGTGTCGTTAGTGCGGCCTTTCTACCACCTTTAAGTCAGGTATTTCAAACGGGTTGGGAACTATATCAATCAGGGCAATTGACCCATCATTTGGTAGTTTCTCTACAACGCTCAGTGATTGGTTTTACCTTGGCGATATTACTGGCTATTCCACTAGGTTTGCTGATTGGCTGGTACAAGCTGATTGCAGAAACCTTAAATCCATTGTTAGAGCTGTTCCGTAATACCACTGCACTGGCTTTAATGCCGGTATTTATCCTGTTTTTGGGGATTGGTGAAGTGTCAAAAATCAGTTTGCTGGTTTATGCCTGCACTTGGCCAATCTTACTGAATACGATTTCAGGGGTACAAAACGTAGATCCATTGCTGATTAAATCTGCACGTACCATGGGTTTGCCACCGTATCAGCTGTTTAGAAAAGTGATCTTGCCGGCAGCTGTACCGACTATTTTTGTGGGCATCCGTCTGGCTGGTGCGATTTCGATTCTGGCACTGGTTGCGGTAGAAATGTTCGGTTCTAAAGCTGGTTTAGGTTATTTGATTATGTATTCCCAATATAGTTTTGAAATTCCACAAATGTTTGTCGGTATTTTAATTATGACTGTTTTAGGGTTAGCATTTAATTATGGTTTACTTGCGGTAGAAAAACATTTTACCAAGTGGAAGAAAAATCCGGTTGAATAATCCAATTAAAATAAAAAACCCGTTTTAAATAAAACGGGTTTTTTAATATCTTATCTAAAATTAAAAATATCATTGTATGAATATAAATAATAATTTTCACATAGTTTTTAAATCAGGCCGTATTTTAATAAACGCGTCCGAATGACATTACGGGTCACTCCTAACAGCTTTGCAGTATGTACCTGGTTGTACTGGCAATGTTCATAGGCACTGCGAATAAAGCGTTCTTCAATCAGTTCATTGATATTCAGATCAGGCAGTTGCCCAGAAGCGTCAAACAGCTGTTTAAAGGTTGCTTGGAGCAACTGTTCAGCATCCTGAAGGTTATGAATCTCCATATTCAAGTCAGTTGATGAATGCGGCTGACTCTGGGGAAAACCGGAAGACTTGATATTGCCAGTCACCAGGTTGGAAAAGCTGATATCTTCCGGTTCAATGACGCCATTACGGCTGACCAGCACCGCATGGTGCATGGTATTTTCCAGCTCACGGATATTGCCCGGCCAGCGATGTTGAATCAGCTTTTTCGCTGCCAGCGCCGAGATACGTAGAGGGGTGTCATGCGGGTTAGTCTGGTAACGTTCCACAAAGTATTTCGCCAGAGGCAGAATATCTTCACGACGGTCGGCCAGTCGTGGAATACGCAGTAATGCCACATACAGGCGATAGAATAAATCCTCGCGGAATTTACCCTCAATCACTGCCTTTTCCAGATCGACATTGGTTGCAGCAATGATGCGGACATTGATCGGGATCGGCTTAAGCGACCCGACCCGGATAATTTCTCTTTCCTGTAAAATCCGCAATAATTTGACCTGCATTGGCAGGGATAGGTCACCAATTTCATCCAGGAATAGCGTGCCATTATGCGCTGCTTCGAACCAGCCGATACGCTGGCTAATTGCCCCGGTAAAAGCGCCTTTTTCATGCCCAAAAAGCTCACTTTCGGCCAGCGATTCTGTTAAGGCACCGCAGTTCACTGCGATAAAGGGACCATGGGCACGATGACTCAGATCATGAATCTGGCGTGCCACCAGCTCCTTACCGGTACCGGTTTCACCGATAATTAACGCATTGGCATCACTCGGTGCAATCTGTTTGATTCGTTCCAGCAAGGCTTTAGACAACGGGTCTTCAAAGACGGTAGCAGTCGCCCGTTCATGCCGTCTTGTCTGACTAATAATGGGATGTGTAAATATCGACATAATTCTTATTTCAAATTATTAAAATATAGACAATCATCTATTAATTCATGACTTTTTATAAATAATAAATCGGTCTTTAATTATCAATCTGGTATATATAGGTTTAAATAGAAAATTAATCATAAAATAAGATAAAACCAGTAGCGATAATCAAATATTAAATCAAGATAAGTATTCACTGTAAAATCTTTTATATTATGCTCATCAATAACCAAAAGGGTAAATATAATGACAATTACATCAGTTAACGTGCGTAACCAGTTTAAAGGTGTTATTCAGGAAATTGTAGAAGGAAGTGTTGTTTCAGAAGTAAATGTGGAAACCAAAGCCGGCATTTTTACTTCAATTATAAGTACCCGTTCGGTACAGGATCTGGATTTAAAAATCGGTTCGGAAGTGGTGGTGCTGATTAAATCAACAGAAGTGTCATTGGCAAAACTCTAGATCTATATCTGGATTAAATCAAAAAAGGAGTGAACGATGACACAGCAAGATCTCGGTTCAGTGTCGATTCAACACTTATATAAAAAATATCCCTCGCAAAATAATGAAGATCTGGTGGTTTTAGAAGATATCAATTTAGATATTCAGCCGGGTGAATTCATTAGTATTGTCGGTAGCAGTGGCTGTGGTAAATCCACCTTGCTTCGCCTGTTGGTAGGTCTGGAAAATCAATATCAGGGCAATATTCTGGTGGATGGTGAAAAAGCCATTGGTACCAGCCTTAATCGCGGCATTGTCTTTCAAGATCACCGCCTGTTTCCATGGCTCAGTGTTCGGGAAAATGTACGTATTGCCTTGCATAAAAGTAACTTAACCCGCGCTGAAGAAGACAAACTGATTGATGAGCATCTGGAATTGGTTAATCTCAGCAATTTTAAAAATGCCTATCCATCACAGCTGTCTGGCGGGATGAACCAGCGTGTCGCGATTGCCCGTAGTCTGGTAAATCGTCCACAAATCCTGTTACTGGATGAGCCTTTTGGTGCACTGGATGCCTTGACTCGTCAGAATCTGCAGGATGAATTACAACGCATCTGGCAAACAGAAAAGATCACCATGATCATTGTGACCCATGATGTGGAAGAGGCGGTTTTCTTGGGTGATCGCGTGGTGGTGATGCAACCACATCCGGGACGGATTAAACGGATAGTTGATGTACCTGTACCACATCCACGCAAGCGTGAGGATGTTCGTCTGCACAATATTAAGAACAATATTTTGCAGGACTTTAGCGATCCAAGCAAAGAGGTGCTGTTCCAGAAACCGCGACATTTTTCAGATTACCAGTTTGCCTGGTAAACCTTTAAAGCTTAAAAAGCCTGTTAAAGCAGGCTTTTTTGTTGGGTGTATTTTTAGATAACTGAAGCAATAAAAAAATGCCCCGAAGGGCATTCTTCTTGCATTTGATTAGGAAGCTGCCTTGTTCAGCTTGCTTTCAGTCACATACTGATTTTCAGGACGCTTTAATCCTAAATTTTCACGTAAAGTTTTGCCTTCATATTCTGTGCGGAATAGGTCACGGCGTTGTAATTCTGGGACAATGAAATCAACAAAATCATTCAGACCGGCAGGGGTGGTTGGTGGCAGCACATTAAAGCCATCAGCTGCTTCATTTTCGAACCATTGCTGTAACTGATCTACGACCTGTTCTGGTGTACCCACCAGCGTCCAGTGCCCACGTGCTGAAGCGATATATTGGTAAAGCTGGCGAATGCTAAAATTATGTTTACGGGCAATATCAATCATCATCTGCTGGCGGCTAGAGAAATTGATGTCAGTATCTTCCAGTTTCGGGAATGGTGCATCCAGATCATATTTCTCCAGGTTAATGCCACCTGATAGACCTGAGAGTAGAGCCAGTCCCACTTTTGGATGAATCAGACTATTCAGGAAATCATATTTTTCTTTGGCTTCTTCTTCAGTTTTGGCGACGAAAATCGAAACACCTGGCATAATTTTCAGGTCATCCGGATGGCGGCCATATTTCAGCAAACGGCTTTTTACATCGCGATAAAATTCTTGAGCATCTTCTAGCGTTTGTTGAGCTGTAAAGATCACTTCAGCATATTTTCCTGCCAGTTCACGGCCATTCTCGGATTGACCCGCTTGAACAATCACAGGATAACCCTGCGGTGGGCGAGAAACATTCAGAGGCCCCTGTACATTGAAATGCTTCCCTTTATGTAATGGCTCATGCACCTTATCTGCCTGGAAGAACTGCCCAGTTTCCTTGTTATAGATAAAGGCATCATCTTCCCAAGAATCCCAGAGTTTTTGCGTGACTTCAATAAACTCATCGGCACGTTCATAACGCACTTTTGGCTCGGGATGTTGTTCCAAACCAAAGTTGCGTGCAGTATCAGCCGATGCAGTGGTGACCACATTCCATGCTGCACGGCCTTTAGAAATATGATCTAAGGATGCAAATTTACGTGCCAGAATATAGGGATCTTCATAAGTGGTCGATGCTGTAGCGATAAAGCCCAAGTTTTTGGTTGCCACAGAGAGAGCCGCAAAGAGTGTTACCGGTTCAAAGCCAACGCCTTTATCACCCAGACCAAGTTGGCCTTCTACTGCTGATCCCCAACGGACTGAAAGGCCATCTGCCAAGAAATAGGCATCAAACAAGCCCCGCTCAGCGGTTTTTGCCAACTCGATAATGTAGTCGATATTGAGATGATCCTGCGGACGTGATTCCGGATGACGCCAGCCAGCGGCATGCTGGGCAGTTGCGGGAATAAAAGCACCGAGTTTAATTTGACGTTTTGCCATGTCTGTTTCCTTATCTATGGATTTTTTCATCGAATAGATAAGAACAATTACTGTGCCAATAAATATTCATAATTAAAACAACAATATAAAACACATAATCTTTTTATGTGTTTGAAATTCAGCAAGATTTTATGGTGAATGTTGGAAAATCTACAGCAGCAAATCTGCAGTGCTTATCTCAAAGCAGCTATTTTTAGACAAGGTGATTTAAGGCAGATATTCAGGCACAAAAAAATGATTAAGAAATAAAAAAATGCCCCGAAGGGCATTTTTTATCAGTAATTGATTTAAGACGCTGCAGCAGTATTCCGTTGTGCTAGTACATACTGGTTTTCTGGTCGCTTTAAGCCTAAGTTCTCACGCAAAGTGGTGCCTTCATATTCAGTCCGGAAAAGACCACGACGTTGCAGTTCCGGCACAATTAAGTCGACAAAGTCATTCAGACCAGCTGGCGTACTTGGAGGAAGGATATTAAACCCATCAGCCGCTTCATGTTCAAACCATTCTTGCAGCTGATCCACGATCTGCTCAGGTGTGCCGACCAGCGTCCAGTGACCGCGTGCAGAAGCCACATATTCATACAGCTGTCGAATAGTAAAATGATGCTTACGGGCAATCTCAATCATCATCTGCTGGCGGCTGCCAAAATCAATCAGCTTTTCATCTAGTTCCGGGAATGGCTGATCCAGATCGTACTGTTCCAGATCAATTCCGCCTGCCAGGCCAGAAAGCAGACCCAGACCGACTTGCGGATGAATCAGGCTATTGAGCAGATCGTATTTTTCCTGCGCTTCTTCTGCAGTTTTGGCTACAAAAATCGAAACACCTGGCATAACTTTCAGGTCATCAGCATGACGACCATATTTGGCCAGACGACCTTTGACATCGCGGTAGAAGGCTTGGGCATCTTCCAAGGATTGTTGTGCAGTAAAAATTACTTCGGCAAATTTCGCTGCCAGTTCACGGCCATCTTCAGACTGACCAGCCTGTACAATTACGGGATAACCTTGTGGCGGGCGTGGCACATTCAGTGCGCCTTGGACCTCAAAGAATTTACCTTTGTGCTGTGGCTCATGGAATTTTTCGGGCTGGAAAAACTGTCCTGAATCCTTGTCATATATAAAAGCATCATCTTCCTAGGAATCCCAGAGTTTCTGCACCACTTCAATAAATTCATGTGCCTGAGCATAACGGGTCTTGGCATCTGGATGTTCAGACAGGCCAAAATTACGCGCTACCTGCTTGGAGGCCGTAGTCACCACATTCCATGCTGCGCGGCCTTTAGAAATATGGTCCAGTGAGGCATATTTACGTGCCAGCGTATAAGGATGTTCATAGGTGGTCGATGCAGTTGCCACAAAGCCGATATGTTTGGTCACGGCAGATAGCGCTGCGAACAGGGTCACTGGTTCAAAGCCCGTGTCTTTATCGCCCAAGCTCCAGCCTTTGCTGGTCACTGAACCCCAATCGCCACGAACTGCCAGGGTATCAGCCAGAAAATAGGCATCAAACAGACCTCGCTCTGCGGTTTTGACCAGTTCAATGGCATAGTCGATATTAAGATGATCCTGCGGACGTGATTCTGGATGACGCCAGCCAGCAGCATGTTGAGAGGTGGTTGGGATAAAAGCACCGAGACGGATTTTACGTTCAGCCATGAGAAAAACCTTGTGTTTTTTATGTTGTGAGCTGGTTATAACAAGGAATTTTCAGGGGTTAAAATACGATAAAATTAAATCCATATAAAAAATATGGATTAACCAGAAAATACGCCATTCACAAGTTTTTCACTCGGTTTTATTTTCTTATGAAAGGCTGAAAATTACACCAGTGCCTTAATGGTTTTTTTCTTCCAGACGAACTGATAATACAGTCCTTGCAGGATGCATAGACAGACAAAAGCCAGGGCATAGCCATACCAGATGCCTTTTAAGCCCCACCATTGACTAAATATATAGGCAGCCGGGATTTCAATTCCCAAGATAGTGACAATATTAATGACCATCGGAATATTCACTGTGCCACTGGCTCGCATAATCGAGGCAAAAATGGCACTGCCACCAAAGAACAGAATGGACCACAGCACGATAAACAGCAGTTGCTGACCGAGCACCACCACATTTGGATCGGTGATAAACAGCGCCATCAGATATTTTGAGAACAGATAGGCCAGTATCACTAAGCTGCCGGTAAACAGGATATTCATGCTCATGGCGGTACGGGTGACTTTATTCAGCAGCTCATTTTTACCGGCACCAATGGCTTGTGCTGCAAATACCGAAGCTGCAATAGCAATGGAAAGGGCAGGGAACTGGATGTAGTTCAGTACCTGATTGACCGCACCATAGGCGGCTGTGGCTTCAGCCCCATAACGGTTAACCATGCCAACGATCACCAGACCGGCTGCGGAGGTGGTGATCATCTGTACCCCGGTTGGAATGCCCAAACGCAGAATGATCAGGCTTAAGCCGGGATGGTGACGAATATTTTTCAGTAAAGCCCAATCGGGTTTGAGCGGATGTTTTCTATAATTTAAATACAGAACTAAAAATAATAGAACCGCCAGATTCCCGAGAATGGTGGCAATCGCCGGCGAGATAATCCCCATTTTCGGAAAACCCAAATAACCCGCGATCAGGATCGGCGTAACGATCAGGCCGATACCAATGGTCAAGGCGGAGGCAAACAGTGGTGTAGTGCTATCCCCGACACCACGCAAAATTGAGGTAAAAATAATATAAATAAAAATCAGGGGGCTACCTGCTAGCATCCATTGTACATAAGGCACCGACAGGTGCATCACATTCGGATCGGTACCCAGCAGCAACAGAATCTGCTCGGCAAAAATCACCCCGAACAGTGCAATCAAACTACCGCCAATCAGGGTCATGAAAAGGGTGGAACCTACCACACAGCGAACCTTTTCCAAATTTTTGGCACCCCAGGCCTGTCCGACCAGCACCGTCGAACCAGCAGACAGTCCAATCACAAAGGCCATTAAACAGAACAGGATCGGGAAAAATACCGCCACAGCCGCAATGGCATTCACGCCCAGCATCTGCCCAACAAAAATCGTATTAATGGTTCCCGACAGGCTTTGCAGGATATTGGTTACGATCAGTGGCAGCAGGAAAACAAAAAAGGATTTCCATAAATTCTGCTGCTGAACCAATGCGTGCTTAGCCATGTGTTGTCCTGTAGTGGAAGATGAGGTCTATCAAAGAAACCTGATTATCGGAAATTTGTACAAAAAAAGCCTTAGCTTTTAAGTAACTAAGGCTGATTCTATGTAAATATTTAAAATTTTAAACCTAGACTTTTGACAGAATTTCGCCGGCTTGCAGCAAGGTTTGTTCCTGTTTGGCAAAGCAGAAACGCAGCAAACGCAGGTCTTTCGGTGGCTGTTGATAGAACACGGATATTGGAATTGTGACAATGCCATGTTCATGTGCCAGATACTGGCACATCTCCACATCTTCCAGATCAGGACGGATGGCACTGTAGTCCAGATTCTGGAAATAGGTACCGTGCGACGGTGTCCATTTGAAACGTGAATGCTGAATAGAAGAGTTAAACAGATCCCGCTTGGCCTGATAAAAAGCAGAGAGTTGTGGAATATGTTCCGGATGCTGCTGTAAATATTCAGCTAAGGCGACCTGTACTGGGGTGACTCCGCAGAAGCTGGCAAACTGATACACCTGACGGAACATTTTCATCAGTGCCGGTGCAGCGACACAAAAACCAGTTTTCCAGCCAGTGACATGGAAGGTTTTACCAAAGGAGCCCACCACAAAACTACGCTCACGCAATTCCGGGAAAGATAGGGCAGAATAATGCTGGATGCCATCAAACACCAGATGCTCATAAACTTCATCGGAAAGCACTACAATATTGCGATTCCGGATCAGTTCAATCAGCTGTTGCCAGTCCTGTCTCGACCAGACACTACCAGTGGGATTATGTGGTGTATTTACAATAATCATCCGGGTGCGGCCATTGATCGCCTCTTTCACCTGATCCCAGTCTACGGAGAAATCCGGATGTTGTAGCGCAATATGAACCGGCTTGGCACCGACCAGCTGGACAGTTGGCGCATAGCTGTCATAGCTTGGGTCAAAAATAATGACTTCTTCACCAGCACGAACCACCGCCTGAATGGCACAGAAAATGGCAATGGTAGCACCTGGGGTGATGGTAATTTGTTGTGTTGGATCTAAAGACAGTTGATCGCGCTGTGCGTACAGATCTGCTACCAGTGCCCGTAACACTGGCAGCCCATCTCCCGGCGCATATTGGTTAAAACCAGCGCTACTTGCCCGTCCTAAAGCGTCAATCAGATCAGGCGGCGCTGGAAAATCCGGAAAGCCCTGGGAAAGATTCAGTGCCCCGAGCTGTTGCGCTAGGGCAGACATGGTACTGAAAATGGTTACCCCGAGGTCGGGCAGTTTGGACTGGAGATCAAGCATGTCACGCTGCTCTTTGGTGGATATGATAGGGAAGTTTAACAGTAACAGCGTGCAGTGATGATCACCAGTAACAGAAATTATGAGTAATTTTAGTGATAAAACAGTGGGATAATTTGGAAAGTGATCTATTTTTTTTTGAATAAAAAAGCGAAGATTCACGTCAAAATTATTGATTAACAATACGGTATAAAAAAGCCGACTTTTGCCGGCTTTTTCATTTTTATCCTTCCAGAACTTCGTCCAGTAACTCGGCACTCGGTGCAAAGTAGTAAGCGCCGTCCATCGGTGTCACGAAGTGCAGCAGGCGGTCATGAATGCCATCACCAGATGTCCCAAACATGCGTTCTAACATCAGATCAATAATTTTCAGATCTTTGGTATAGGCAATAAAGAATAGACCCTGGTCACCACGACCATCACCATAAGGCAGGGAATGACGCAGGATTTCCATTTCTTCGCCTTCCTCATCTTCAACCACTGTACGGGCAATGTGAGCATTGGCAGGTTTGGCTTCATCATCCAGCTCAATCGATTCCAGCTTGGTACGTCCCATCACCTGTTCCTGAGCATCAACTTTGAGGCGTTTCCATTTTTCCAAGTTATGCGCATAACGTTGTGCAAATACAAAGGAGCCATCCTGGAAAATACCGGCCTCTTCGCCGAGTAAAGCCACTTCAGCACGGTCATTCGGGAATTGCGGATTTTCAGTACCATCAATAAAGCCTGTGATGTCACGGCCATCAAAGTAACGGAAGCAGACACGTTCATCCAGTACTTCCACCTGGTCACGAATACCTTCGAAGAATGCTTGGCTCAGGGCAAAACAGATATCTGCACGCGCACTGGCGATATGGATCAGCACATCTGCCGGTACCACTGGCATTGCAAATGAACCTTGAATCGGTTCCAACTGCTTAAAGCCAGCAGGAGTTTGGTCATACAATTTTGACCAAAGTTCAGGGCCAAAAGCGACAGCTGTCTTGATTTGCGCATCCGGGTGTTGGGTAATCAGGCGATCGCGTGTGGTGAAAAGCTGTTGTAATTGTTCTTTAAAGTCTTCAATGCTGAGGTCTTTTAAACGTAAAACAATAAAGCGAGCATGATCTGAGGGTAATGGCAAAATTACAGATTGGGCTGTCATTCATGACTCCTGTAATAAAAAATTATGGTTTTCAATCAAACTATTGTGCCTGAAGCAGTACCGGGTGAATAGTATGCAAATGGATTTTCAGCAAGAAATTAAGCGGAATATAGGGGAAAAGTCATATAATACTGCGCAAGTTTTTCATTGAGCAGGTTTATGTCCTATCAGGTCTGGTTTGCCTACATGCTGGCATGTTGGGTCATCAGTATTTCTCCCGGTGCTGGTGCCATTGCTTCGATGTCGAGTGGACTCAACTACGGCTTTAAGCATGGTTACTGGAATGCCTTAGGGTTGCAGCTGGCTTTGCTGTTACAGATCGCCATTGTGGCCGCGGGGGCCGGGGTGTTGTTTGCAACCTCGCCATTAGCTTTTCTGGTGGTGAAATGGTTTGGCGTGGGTTACCTGCTTTATCTGGCATATTTGCAGTGGACTGCACCAACGCAGTCGATTGAGATCCGGTATGAACTGACCCGAAAATCTGTTGGAAAACTCATCCTGCATGGTTTCCTGGTTAATATGAGTAATCCGAAGGCGATTGTGTTCCTGCTGGCAGTGTTACCACAGTTTCTGGATCTATCGAAACCTCAGTGGATACAGTATGTGATTATGGCAGTAACCATGGTCACCATTGATCTGATTGTGATGGCCGGTTATACCGGATTGGCAGCAAAAGTCTTAAGATTATTGACTTCAGCAAAGCAACAAAAAATATTAAACAGAAGCTTTGCGGTGCTCTTTGCCTGTGCTGCGACCTTACTCAGTCTGGTGCATCAGGCTTAAGCCAAAACAGCGGGTCACGTCAAAAACAAAAATAATGTGATCACGTTAATGTTGAATACAAATATAACAACAATAACAAGAGGTATTCCCATGTCAGGTCAATTTGACTTTGTCTCCATTTTGAAGAAGCCGAGGATTCACTCCAATGGCTGCTGTATCAGTCATTGCATCCAGATGCCGGATGGCAGTCAGAAAACCCTCGGTGTGTTCTTGCCGACAGAGCAGCCGATCGTATTTGAAACAACGCTAGCAGAACGTCTGGAAATAATTTCTGGTGAATGTCTGGTACAGATTGGAGATGATGCCTATTACCAGCGCTATGTGCCGGGGCAGTCATTTTATGTACCCAAACACAGCCAGTTTAGGCTGCTGTGTAATGAAATCGTGGATTATGTCTGCCACTTCGAATAAGGCAGAGCATTTATTCAGATTGAGGTTTTAGCTGCTGCAAAAATTCCTGCTCGGTCATCACCATAATGCCGTGTTGTTGGAATAGCACGGCAGTGACGCCTTGTCCCTGAATTTTCCTGCCTGAAAATGAGCCATCATAAATCAGGTCGCTGCCACAGGAAGGGCTGTTAGCTTTCAGAATGGCATGGGTGACTTGAAAATTTTGGGCTAATTCTAAAGCAGCATAGGCACCTTTGATAAAGGTATCTGAAACATCTGTACCCTTGATATCTACAACATGAGCTTGGTACAGCAGCACATCTCGACCATCGCCAGATTGAATCTCGGCAGGCGGGCGAGGGATGGGCAGCCCGCCACTGACTTCAGGACACAGGCTGACATATTGATCAGGAACCAGATGTTCTAGCAGCTCTTTAAGCAGGCAGTCCTGTCCATCATAACGGACTTTCTGACCGAGCAGACAGGCACTGATCAGGTAGCGTCTCTGCTGCATGCTTAGCTCAGCTTTTTAAATTTCTGGATACAGAAGATTGCAGCAAACAGGAGCGACATGGTTAGTACGATGGTGAGACCTGTTGATGTATTAAGTCCTGCACTCGACCATAGCCCAACGGTGACGCCAATCTGTGCTACCATAAATGCCCAGACTACCATTTGCTTTGGTGAATTGGCCAGCAAACGTGCGGTCAATGCCGGAATGACCAGCAGCGCACCCATTAGCAGTGAGCCAACTGCACGCAGTGCCAGTACGGTAAACAGTGCCAGAAGTAACATAAAGATCAGGCGTTGCCATTTGGCATTCACACCTTCGCTGATTGCCATGTCCTGATCAATTGCAATCTGGATTTGTGCTTGCCAGCTTTTGTAGAGCACAGTTAAAGCGACAATAATCACGATGGCAAAGGTCGGTAGATCCGACCAGGAAATGGTGAGCAGATCCCCAAATAGGTAACTCAGCAGTTCCGGTCTTAATCCCGGTAAATGTTGAATGAATAATAAGCCGGAGCAGAGCAGCGTTGCTGAGCAGAGTGCCAGTAATGCATCATTTGGCAGGCGCGGGTCATACAGCACCCATAATACTGCCACCAACAACACCGCAATAAAACTCACCCCCAGCCAGAGTGGCAAGCTCATCGCGCCAGCAATCGCCACACCTAATAAGGTGCCGTGTGCCATGGTATCTGCAAAAAACGACATGCGACGCCATAACATCAGGCAGCCGAGCGGAGCGGTCAGGAACACTAATAATGTCCCCATGATCCATGCTGGTAAAAGGAGAGATAACCAATCCATCATGGCTTAGGCTTCCGGTTCGGGATGAATATGTGGACGGGGATCGTGCTGGCAGGGCGTTGCTGAGTCGCCATGGGCACAGTGGTCATGATGATGCTGATAGAACACCCGGTTAGTCCCAAAAATCGCCTGATATTCCGGATGCTGCTGCACACTTTCCGGCAGGCCGCTACAGCAGATATGCTTGTTCAGGCAAACTACACGGTTGGTACCTTGCATGACCCATTGCAGGTCATGCGAAACCATCAAAATGGCACAGCCATATTTTTCCGGCAGGCTGCGCACATATTCATACAGTTCAGCTTCAGACTGGATATCCAGCCCTTGCATCGGTTCATCCAATACCAGAATATCAGGCTGACGTAACAGGGCACGGGCCAGCAAGACACGTTGCCGCTCACCACCCGAGAGTTGCTGGACTTTGGAATTTTTCAGTTTAGCTATGCCGGTATCCCGGAAAATCTCTGCCTTGATATCCGCTGGACATTTTTCCAGGGCCAGTAGATCTTTCACGCGCAGCGGCAAACTATGTGAAGGATTGAATTTTTGTGGCACGTAGGAGAACTTCAATTTACGTGAAGTTTTGATTTCTCCGGATTTTGGCTTGATGATACCGAGCATAACTTTAATTAAAGTCGATTTGCCGGCACCGTTGGGACCAATCAGCGTGACAATCTCTTTCTCCTGCAGGGAGAAATCAATGGCCTTTAATATATCGCGTTCATCTATATTGACCCAGATTTTGGAAAGCTGGATCAAAGGTGATGTGCTTAAGCTTTGTTGCGACACTGCTGACAGATTCCTGAAATCTCAATAATGCTGTGATGAGCATCGAAATGATCTGAGCTAGCCAAAGCAGCAAGCTGATCGAGTAGACCTTGTGCTGAAGCTTCTTTTACCGCTTTACATTCGGTACAGATTAAAAAGGCAGCCTGATGGCCTTCACGCGGATGGCAACATGGAATATAGGCATTAATAGAGGTCAGGCGATGAATAAAGCCCTTCTCTAACAAAAAGTCGAGGGTGCGATACACCGTTGGTGGAGCAGCCGGACGATCGCTGTTACTTTTGATTTTGGCCAGCAGATCATAGGCACCCATCGGACCTGTAGCATTCAAAATCAGTTCCAGCACTTCACGACGCAGTGGCGTCAGGCGCGCACCCGTCGTTGCACAAAGGCTTTCGGCCTCTGCCAGGCGTTGCGCGACGTTCGGATGGTCGTGTACGCCATGCAATGCGTTGTGGTGTTCATGCGAACATGCACCCATAGTTCACCTCAAGTGCGAAACTGAAATTAAAAGGATTTTAAATCTTACCATGAAGCGATCGGAGTTTCGATCAGGCATAGGCATTTTTGCGAATCTGTTATATTATAACACTTGGTTTTTTTATCGTGATCTTTTCTCCCATGTCCCGTTTTCTTGCGTTTTGTACCTTAGCTTTATTCAGTAGCTTAAGCTGGTCACAAGGCCTGGTGGTCTCTACGCATCCGATTTACCTGATTGCCAAGAAAGTTACTCAGGGTGTGGAAGAGCCGACCTTATTATTGGAACATCAGACCGGACACGATGTCAGCCTGACCCCGGCACACCGTAAAATGATCCAGGATGCCAATCTGGTGATCTGGTTGGGACAGGCACATGAAGCTCCGCTGGCAAAAGTGTTGGAAGGCAATAATAAAAGTATCTCGATTTTAGATTCTGGCATCATCAATCCGCTACCAATGCGTAACCCTCGTGGTGAAACTTTAAAAAATACTGTAGATACCCATGTTTGGCTGGATCCAAACAATGCGGTGCGTATCGGCTTCTTTATTGCGGCATTGCGTTCACAACAACAACCCCAATACCGTGAAAGTTACTGGAAAAATGCACGTGCTTTTGCGCAGAACATGCTAACTACTGCACAACGTTACAGTTCAACTTCTAAACCACGCCCTTACTGGTCTTATCATGATGCTTACCAGTATCTGGAACGTCCACTGAATTTGAAATTCATGGGTGCACTGACCGATGACCCGCATGTGTCACCGACCGTCGCACAAATCAAGTATCTGCAAGATACCCGCGTGCAAAGCAAAATGTGCCTGCTGGCAGAAAGCCATGCCAGTGCCGGTCAATATAAAAAACTGAACCCGATCGTCTTCCAGCCAGTGGACGAAAGTATGAGTGGGGCAGGGGACTTTGTACACGGTTGGCAACAATTAGCTGAACAAACCAGCAAATGTGTGCTAAATTCTCGATAATGATCAAAAAATAATCATGTTTTGATTAGTTTAAAAACGATTAAGTCCCTGAAATTTTCAAGTCTTGGCTCGGGAAAAGATTGCATGTTCAGGGGTGTAACTCTATAATGCCTGCGATTAAAAATAATCATCAGCTAAACTTGTCAAGCATGATTGCTGTGAGTGAATAAATAATGAGCCGAACTAGTCGCTTGATTGACCGACGATTAGCGAAAGCTTTAGTCATCTTACAAGCAATAATGATACCCGTTTCAGCGTTATTAGGTTGGGTTGTCAAAGACACGATCGCAGCTTTGAGTGCAGCCTTGGGTGCATTCGTATGCTGGTTAGCGAGCTGCTACTTTAGCTGGCAGTCGTTTCGTGCTGCGGGCGCGCGAGCTTCCAAACAAGTTCTATCGAACATGTATAGGGGCATGCTCGGTAAGTTTGCAATAGTGATTGTTGGATTCATTTTGATTTTAAGCAATGTCAAACCGTTATCCCCGGTGGCATTGTTTTGTGGTTTTATACTCGTTCAAGCCATGTCGTGGGTCGCTCCGTTTTGGGTGTCACGTCTACAAAAACGAGTTTAAGCGCAGCAAAAATTGAAAAGTTTTTTCAGAAATAAGCGAGATATCAAGCAGCACGCGATATTCGCAAGTTTCATTAGTTTTTGACATTGACCAGGTGTGATTTATGGCTGCTGAAGAACATGCCCTTACTTCGACCGAGTACATCAAGCACCACTTGACCAATTTGACCTATGGCAAAATGCCAGACGGTACTTGGAAATTGGCCGAGACTGCTGATGAAGCTCAACAGATGGGGTTCACTGCTATTCACTTGGATTCAATGGGTTGGTCAATCGGCCTTGGTCTGATTTTCTGCTTGTTGTTCTGGCTTGTAGCGAAAGCTGCTAACTCTGGTGTTCCTACCAAGTTCCAGTCTGCAATCGAAATGATCATCGAATTCGTTGACTCAAGTGTCCGCGACACTTTCCATGGCAAATCACGCTTAATTGCACCGCTTGCACTGACTATTTTCGTGTGGATTTTCCTCATGAACTTAATGGATTTGATCCCTGTGGATTGGATTCCTTACGTAGCTCAACAAGTTGGCGCTAGCGTATTCGGCATGGACCCTCACCACGTTTACTTCAAGATCGTTCCATCTACAGACCCTAACATTACCCTTGGTATGTCTCTGTCTGTATTCGCACTTATCTTGTTCTACAGCATTCGTGAGAAAGGGGTGGGCGGTTTCGTTGGTGAGCTTGCACTTAACCCATTTAACCCAAGTAACCCAGTTGCAAAAGCGTTGCTTATTCCAGTGAACTTAGTACTTGAATTGGTAACCTTCCTTGCACGTCCAGTTTCATTGGCTCTTCGACTATTCGGTAACATGTATGCGGGTGAATTGATCTTCATCCTAATCGCGTTATTACCGTTCTGGATCCAGTGGGCGTTATCTGTGCCTTGGGCGATCTTCCACATTCTTGTTATTACGCTGCAAGCATTCATTTTCATGATGCTGACTATCGTATACTTGAGCATGGCAAGCGAAAAGCATTAATGGTATTGCCTAACTGTCACGGGATGGTTGGGCACAATTTTTTAACTTAATTTGGTATAAACCTAACCTCTGAGGAATTATCATGGAACTCACTTTAGGTCTAGTTGCAATTGCATCTGCTATCTTGATCGCTTTCGGTGCTTTAGGTACTGCGATTGGTTTTGGTCTTTTAGGCGGTCGCTTCCTTGAAGCTGTAGCTCGTCAACCAGAATTAGCTCCACAACTTCAAACTCGTATGTTCTTAATCGCGGGTCTTCTTGATGCTGTGCCTATGATCGGTGTTGGTATTGGCTTGTTCTTCATCTTCGCTAATCCATTTGTAGGTTAATCAGCTTAATTCCGAAATTCACTATTTGAGGAATTTGCAATGAATATCAACCTCACATTGTTTGGCCAAGCGATTGCGTTTGCGATTTTCGTCGCATTCTGCATGAAGTTCGTTTGGCCACCACTAATCAATGCGATTAGTGAGCGTCAGCGTAAAATCGCTGATGGCTTAAATGCTGCTGAAAAAGCGAAAGCTGACCTTGCAGACGCGCAAGCACAAGTGAAAGCTGAATTAGACGCAGCAAAAGCACAAGCGGCTCAATTGATTGAACAAGCGAACCGTCGTGCAGCACAATTGGTCGAAGAAGCGCGTACTCAAGCATCTGCTGAAGGTGAGCGTATTCGTCAACAAGCGAAAGAAGCTGTTGATACTGAAATCAATGCTGCTCGCGAAGAATTACGTCAACAAGTGGCTGCCCTTGCAGTTGCTGGCGCAGAAAAAATTCTGA
Organism: Acinetobacter sp. HR7; assembly: GCF_000773685.1. GTDB lineage: Bacteria > Pseudomonadota > Gammaproteobacteria > Pseudomonadales > Moraxellaceae > Acinetobacter > Acinetobacter thermotolerans. Next base: position 45,100 of record NZ_JPQO01000188.1, read on the forward strand.
ACCAACAAGTTGACGCAGAAGCTCACAATGCCATGCTGACTCAGCTGGCTGCAAAACTTTAAGAGAGGCGGATTATGGCTGAACTCTTGACGTTGGCACGCCCTTACGCAAAAGCAGCATTTGCTTACGCTTCTGAGCAAAGTGCAACTGACTCATGGTCAAAAGCACTTGAATTGCTTAGTGCTGCGGTGCAAGACGAAGCATTTTCAGCTTATCTAAATCGCCCTGAGCTTACACCTGCTGAGCAGGTTAGTCTTTTTGCTAAAGTTTTAGGTGAAGACCAAACTGCAGCAGTGTCAAACTTTTTGACATTGCTTGCTGAAAACGACCGTTTGGTTCTACTTCCTGAAATTGCTGCAGAATACGAACAGCTCAAATCACAGAATAACAATACTGTGGATGTTGTAATCGAATCAGCATTCCCATTGACTTCTGTACAGGAACAACTACTTACTCACGCACTAGAGAAGAAATTCAATGCGGCGGTAAATGTTTCTGTTGAAGTAAATCCAGCGTTGATCGCGGGTGTAGTTATTCGTGCAGGCGACCAAGTGATAGATGATTCTGCGCTTAACAAGCTTGAAAAAATGCGGACTCGTCTTCTTGCTTAACCGCTCGAAGACTGAACTATTAAAAGATTGAGGTATAGCGCAATGCAACAACTGAATCCATCCGAGATCAGTGCGCTCATTAAACAGCGTATCGGCGATCTGGACACCAGCGCGACCGCTAAAAACGAAGGTACCATTGTTATGGTATCTGACGGTATTGTGCGCATTCACGGCCTTGCTGATGCAATGTACGGTGAAATGATCGAATTCGACGGCGGCTTATTTGGTATGGCACTGAACCTAGAACAGGATTCAGTGGGTGCCGTTGTCTTAGGTAACTACTTAAGCCTTCAAGAAGGTCAAAAAGCTCGTTGTACAGGTCGTGTATTAGAAGTTCCAGTTGGTCCTGAACTTCTTGGCCGTGTCGTAGACGCTTTGGGTAACCCAATTGATGGTAAAGGCCCTATTGATGCAAAACTTACTGATGCTGTTGAAAAAGTAGCACCAGGCGTAATTTGGCGTCAATCAGTAGACCAACCTGTACAAACTGGTTATAAATCAGTTGATACAATGATTCCTGTTGGTCGTGGTCAACGTGAGTTGATCATTGGTGACCGCCAAACTGGTAAAACAGCAATGGCGATCGATGCGATCATCGCTCAGAAAAATTCTGGTATTAAATGTATCTACGTTGCAGTTGGTCAAAAACAATCAACTATCGCAAACGTTGTACGTAAGCTTGAAGAAACTGGCGCTATGGCGTACACGACTGTTGTCGCAGCTGCGGCAGCTGATCCTGCAGCAATGCAGTATCTGGCTCCATATGCTGGTTGTACAATGGGTGAGTACTTCCGTGACCGCGGTGAAGACGCTCTGATCATCTATGATGACCTGTCTAAACAAGCTGTAGCATACCGTCAAATTTCATTGCTTTTACGTCGTCCACCAGGTCGTGAAGCTTATCCTGGTGACGTATTCTATCTACACTCACGTCTTCTTGAACGTGCTTCACGTGTATCTGCTGAATACGTTGAGAAATTCACTAACGGTGAAGTTAAAGGCCAAACTGGTTCATTGACTGCATTACCGATTATTGAAACTCAAGCAGGTGACGTATCTGCATTCGTACCAACAAACGTAATTTCGATTACTGATGGTCAGATCTTCCTAGAAACATCACTGTTCAACGCGGGTATCCGTCCTGCTGTGAACGCGGGTATCTCTGTATCTCGTGTGGGTGGTTCTGCGCAAACTAAGATCATCAAGAAATTGTCAGGTGGTATCCGTACCGCTCTTGCACAATACCGTGAATTGGCTGCGTTTGCTCAGTTCGCTTCTGACCTTGACGAAGCAACTCGTAAACAGCTTGAACACGGTCAACGCGTAACTGAGTTGATGAAGCAAAAACAATATACTCCATACTCAATCGCTGACCAAGCTGTTTCAGTTTATGCATCTAACGAAGGCTACATGGCTGACGTTGAAGTGAAGAAAATCGTTGCATTTGATGCTGCGCTGATCGCTTACTTCCGTTCTGAACATGCTGCGTTAATGCAAAAAATTGACGAGACTGGTGCTTGGGACAAAGACATCGAAGCTGAATTCAAAGCAGGTATTGAGAAGTTCAAAGCGACTCAAACTTACTAATTTAGCAACTTGCTAATTAGTTTTGGTTTGGTTCACGGATCAACCTTCGGAAGTTCGAAAGGACTTCCGAATACTAGGTTAAGCGTATGGCAAATTTAAAAGAAATTCGCGCCAAAGTAGCTAGTATCAAAAGCACGCAGAAAATTACTCGCGCGATGCAGATGGTAGCAGCTTCTAAGATGCGTCGTGCGCAAGAGCGCATGGCACAAGGCCGTCCGTATGCCGAAAATATGCACCGTGTAATTGCTCACCTGGTACAAGCGAACCCTGAATATAAACATCGTTATATGGTTGAACGCCCAGTAAAACGCGTTGGCTATATCGTTGTTTCTTCAGATCGTGGCCTTGCTGGCGGCTTGAACATTAACCTGTTCAAAAAAGTGGCTAAGCATGTACAACAACAGCAAGAGCAATCAATTGAAGTTCAATTTGCTTTGATTGGTCAAAAAGCGGTTTCGTTTTTTAAAAACTACGGCGGTAAAGTGCTTGGAGCAACAACTCAGGTCGGTGATGCACCGTCTCTTGAACAGTTGACTGGCTCTGTGCAGGTTATGCTTGACGCATTTGACAAGGGCGAGATCGATCGCATTTACCTTGTGTCAAATGGCTTCGTTAACGCAATGACACAACAGCCTAAAGTAGAACAACTTGTTCCACTTGCTCCGGCAGACGAAAGCGAAAGCCTCAACCGTCAATATGGTTGGGACTACATCTATGAACCAGAAGCAGAAGAACTGCTGAACGGTTTATTGGTTCGCTATATCGAGTCTATGGTTTATCAAGGCGTAATTGAAAACATCGCCTGTGAGCAGTCTGCACGTATGGTTGCAATGAAAGCAGCAACCGATAACGCAGGTCAGCTTATCAAAGACCTACAACTCATTTACAACAAGCTGCGTCAAGCCGCGATTACTCAGGAAATTTCTGAGATCGTTGGTGGTGCCGCTGCCGTTTAACATTATTAGTTTGAATTGAGGAGACAGCAATGAGTAGCGGTCGTATCATTCAGATCATCGGCGCGGTTATCGACGTCGAGTTTGAACGCAACAGCGTTCCTAAGATCTATGACGCTCTCCAAGTTGACGGTACTGAAACTACTTTAGAAGTTCAGCAACAACTTGGTGATGGTGTAGTTCGTACCATCGCAATGGGTTCTACTGAAGGTCTTAAACGTGGCCTGAACGTAACTAACACTGGCGCACCTATTTCTGTACCTGTTGGTACAGCAACTCTAGGTCGTATTATGGACGTTTTAGGCCGTCCACAAGACGAAGCTGGTCCAGTTGCAACTGAAGAGCGTTGGGCGATTCACCGTGCAGCACCTTCTTACGCTGAACAAGCTGGTTCTACAGACCTTCTTGAAACTGGTATTAAAGTCATCGACTTACTATGTCCATTCGCGAAGGGTGGTAAAGTTGGTCTGTTCGGTGGTGCCGGTGTAGGTAAAACTGTAAACATGATGGAGTTGATCAACAACATCGCTAAAGCGCACTCAGGTTTGTCTGTGTTCGCTGGTGTTGGTGAGCGTACTCGTGAAGGTAACGACTTCTATCATGAGATGAAAGACTCTAACGTTCTTGACAAAGTAGCAATGGTCTACGGTCAGATGAACGAGCCACCAGGTAACCGTCTACGTGTTGCGTTGACTGGTCTGACTATGGCTGAATACTTCCGTGACGAAAAAGACGAAAACGGTAAAGGCCGTGACGTTCTTCTGTTCGTCGACAACATCTATCGTTATACACTAGCGGGTACTGAAGTATCAGCACTTCTAGGCCGTATGCCATCTGCAGTAGGTTACCAGCCGACTCTTGCAGAAGAGATGGGTGTTCTTCAGGAACGTATTACATCTACTAAGTCTGGTTCTATTACGTCTATCCAAGCGGTATACGTACCTGCCGATGACTTGACTGACCCATCACCTGCAACTACGTTCGCTCACTTGGACGCAACAGTTGTATTGAGCCGTGACATCGCATCTCAAGGTATCTACCCTGCGATCGATCCACTGGACTCTACTTCTCGTCAGCTTGACCCTCTAGTAGTGGGTACTGAGCACTACGAAATCGCGCGTTCAGTTCAAAACGTTCTTCAACGTTATAAAGAACTGAAAGACATCATCGCGATCTTGGGTATGGACGAATTGTCAGAAGAAGACAAACTGATCGTGTATCGTGCACGTAAGATCCAACGTTTCTTCTCTCAACCGTTCCACGTAGCTGAAGTATTTACTGGCGCTCCTGGTAAGTATGTACCTCTTAAAGAAACAATCCGTGGCTTTAAAGGTTTGTTAGCTGGTGAATACGATCACATCCCAGAACAAGCGTTCTACATGGTTGGTGGTATTGACGAAGCACTTGCTAAAGCTGAGAAACTTTAATTAGTTCCCTAATTTAGGAGATTCTCATGGCGACTATGCAATGTGATGTTGTAAGTGTAAAAGAGTCTTTGTACTCTGGCACTGTCAGCATGCTGATCGCAAAAGGTGCTGGCGGTGAGTTAGGTATTATGCCTGGCCATGCTCCGCTAGTAACTTTGCTCCAACCTGGCGCGATTCGCGTTATTTTGGAAAACGGTACAGAAGAATTAATCTATGTATCTGGTGGTGTTCTAGAAGTTCAACCGCACGTTGTTACGGTTCTTGCAGATACTGCAGTCCGTGCAGAAAACTTGGATGAAGCAGCAATTCTTGAAGCTCGTAAACAAGCTGAACAATTGCTGGCGAACCAAAAGAGCGATTTGGACTCTGCTGCTGCATTGGCTGCTCTTGCAGAAACTGCTGCTCAGCTGGAAACCATCCGCAAAATCAAAAACCGTGCAATGTAATTGCTGGTTTAAGATTGAAGAAACCACCCGTCAGGGTGGTTTTTTTATGCCTGTAGTTTTGTATGATGCTTTGAACTGAAATAATGGGATTGAGAATGAGCGTCTTAAAAGTACAACAGGGTGAAATTGAAGTTATTCAGATTAAAAATGCTTACTGCACAGCGAAGATTTCCCTGCAAGGTGCTCAGGTCTTGAAATTCTTTTCGAAAAAACTCAATAAAGATTTGTTGTGGCTCTCTGATTTGAACCAATACCAGCAAGCTAAAGCGATTCGTGGTGGTATTCCACTGTGTTTTCCATGGTTTGGTGCTCATGCAACGGAAGCCAGTTTTCCATCCCATGGTTTTGCGTGCAACAGCCTGTGGACTTTGTTCGAGATAACAGAAGATGAAGCAGGGCATCATCTCCAGTTTGAACTGAAAGATTCAGCGGCAACACGCCAGTACTGGAACCATGCCTTCCGACTGGAAATGCAGATTCATTGTGGTGAAACCCTGAAACTGGAATTCAAATTACACAATCGGGATGAACAGGCTTTTGTATTTACCTTTGCATGGCACAGTTATTTCCCGGCAGAGACTAGAGTCGCCAAAGTTAAAGGTTTGCATGGCTTAAGCTATATCGATCAGCTGGATCAAAATCAGCAAAAAGTACAAACGGATGAGCTAATTGAATTCACGGCTGAACTGGATCGTATTTATCCTGAAACTTTCGGTGAATTTACACTTCTGCAAAACGATGCGGAACAGATTCAGATTCAAAGTACTGCAAAAAGTGCAGTGATCTGGAATCCATGGATTGAAAAAGCCAAACGACTCGGCGATGTCCGGGATGATGCATGGCAGGAATTTGTCTGTGTGGAAACTGGCCAGATTGCCGATCAAGGTATTATTGTACCGGCAGGACAAACCATGCATTTTGAACTGACGATTTCAGCCTGAAATTCAGGTGAAAAAGAGTCTTTTAAGCTCTGAATAATCACTGCTTAAATCGCAAGACAAAACAGCAAATCCCCTACAAATCCACGACGGTCATTTTTCCAGAAAGGCATATCGTATAAACACAGCTCTATAACAGAGCTGTCTCGGTATTTGTTATGGAGAAAAAATATGGCAGATACAATGAAGGCAGCCGTCGTGACCGAATTTGGCAAGCCGCTGCAAATCCAGCAAGTCGAGATTCCTAAAATCAGTCCTGGCAAAGTATTAGTCAAAATTATTGCTACCGGTGTTTGTCATACCGACCTGCATGCCATGCATGGTGACTGGCCGGTGAAACCGACTTTACCGTTTATTCCCGGTCATGAAGGCGTTGGTGAAGTGATTGAGGTGGGTGAGGGCATTACTCATCTGAAAGTGGGTGATCTTGTCGGTGTGCCCTGGCTATATTCCGCCTGTGGTCACTGTGACCACTGCTATGCTGGCTGGGAAACTCTGTGTAAGCAACAACACAACTCTGGTTATTCGGTAAATGGCAGTTTTGCTGAATATTGTCTGGCCGATGGGAATTATGTCGGAGTGATTCCTGAAGGTGTTGATTTACTGGAAATAGCCCCGATCCTGTGTGCTGGTGTCACCGTGTATAAAGGCTTGAAAATGACCGAAGCTAAAACCGGTGATTGGGTTGCTATTTCTGGTATTGGTGGACTGGGTCATGTCGCGGTTCAATATGCGCGAACCATGGGCTTTAATGTGGTTGCCATTGACGTGGATGATTCCAAACTTGAACTGGCAAAAAACCTCGGTGCAGATGTCGGTATTAATGCAATAAAAAGCGATGTGAAGGAGGAAGTGTTAAAAGCGACTGGTGAAGGCTGTCATGGCGTGCTGGTGACTGCGGTATCACCAAAAGCCTTTGAACAGGCCGTTTCTATTGTCCGTCGTGGCGGCACCATGGTGCTGAACGGTTTGCCACCAGGCAAATTTGATCTGTCGATTTTTGATATGGTCCTGGATGGTATTACCGTGCGCGGTTCAATTGTCGGTACCCGTCTGGACCTGAAAGAAGCATTGGATATTGCCGCACGCGGTAAGGTCAAAGCGCATATCCATGTGGAACCGCTGGAAAATATCAATGACATTTTTGCCCGTATGGAACAGGGTAAGATTGATGGTCGTATCGTGATTGATATGAAACTTTAGAACATGATTCAAAAATAAAAAGCCCATTCATAGAATGGGCTTGATCGATATTTCAATATGATTAGCTTTCTGAGCTGTCATCTGACGAACCTTCCGGAATCATCATCGCTGCCAGTTTCAGCATTTCCATTTGTACATTGCCGATCTGCTGTTCCAGCTTTTTAAAGTCTACCTTGCTCAGATCCACATCACCATTCAGGAAGGGAGAAGCCAGTGCCTGCTGGTTGGCATTCATGATATTGCTACGCACCTGATCCACTTCCTGACTCTTCAGGTTCAGGCTGCTGAGTGCCTGATTAAAGCCAGTCAGCTGTTGCTGTAACTGGGTCGCAGCCGTTTGCAATTGAGCCGTGTCTTTGCTGTCAATCGCCGTTTCCAGATCAGTCTGGGTTTGCTTGAGCTGTTCCACATAATCACCCGCTTTCAGCTGCATATCCGCCACATCACGCACGATATAGAACATATTGCCGCTTTTCAGGTTGGCCGAAGAAGTTTGTACTTCTGCACTGTCTGATTGTTCCACCTGTTCAGCGGTTTCTTGCTGTACCGGTTTTTCAACGTGAGATGCCGGTGCGGATTCCTGATCACAGCCCAAGAGTGCCATTGCACCTGCAAAAAGGGCAAAAGGTACAACACTGTTTTGGAGAATCTGCTTGAATTTCATTGGGGTGCTCATCATCGGTTACTGCGGACATTGCCTACTATAAGGATACAATTTGTAGAAAATACGAAGAGTTGCAAATGAATAACAAAAAACTGGTCAAAAAGCTTACGGGCGTAAAAAAGAGCGCCAAAGCGCTCTCTTTTCACCGAGGAGCACAGGCTTAGCCTGCGATAATTTTAATAATGGTATGACTGATCACGTTGGTCAAGATGTAATCGCCATTGACTTTGATCCATTGCTGGTTTTTACCCGGTTTGCTCAGCTTTTTGTATTAGCTGTGGTCAACTTTGTAAGCTTTGCTTTGGTATTGGCTTGGTACTTTATGACCTACGCGCCAATCACGTGAAGGATCTACTTTTTTATTCACCTGTTTATGCTGTTGAGGCTGTGCAGGGTGCTTATCCTGTTTATGCTGTTGAGCCTCATGCTGTGGCGCTGGTGCCTTATGCTGTTGTTGAGTATGTGCCTTGTTTGGCTCATGATCTTGTGGTGCAGCCATCGCAGGTGCAGCAACTAAAGCAGTAGAGATCGATAAAACAAGTGCTTTTACGAGAGTATTCATACTTCACCTTTATTATGGCGGTTTGTTTGTGTAGGAGTTCATCATAGGTGGGCAGATGTATTTGAAATTGAAGGGATTGTAGTTGAAATATTAAAATGATGAAGAAAAACAGTAGAGCTGTAGAATATGATTTGATTGATTTAAGTTATTGTTTTTAATTTAAAAATGTAAGCATCTCTAGCTATGCGAGATGCTTACATTACTGTTACAAATTACTTGGCTAATTCCGCGTTAATTGCTTCCACAAGTTGTGGATCATCCGCAGTAATATTCGGCGCAAAGCGAGCTACCACTTCGCCATTCCTATTCACCAGGAATTTTTCAAAGTTCCACAGTACGTCAGGTAGTTCATTCGGGGTATTGCCAAAACTTTTCAGACGTTCAGCAAAATCTTCACCACCAATACGCTGTGGCTGGGTCTGTGTCAGGTAATGATAGAGTGGATGCTGATCTTCCCCTACCACCGAAATTTTGGAAAACAGCGGGAAACTGACATTGTAGTTTAGGCTGCAGAACTGCTGGATTTCCTCATCGGTTCCCGGTTCCTGACCTTTAAAGTTATTGGCAGGGAAGCCCAGAATTTCCAGTCCCTGTTCACGCTGGGCCTGATAGCATTTTTCCAGCGCTTCATATTGCGGGGTCAAGCCGCATTTGGAGGCGACATTGACGATTAACAACACCTTGCCTTGATATGGCGCTAGTGTGCCGTCCTGTCCAGAAATGGTTTTGACTGGAATATCATAAAAAGATTGGCTCATGAGGTTCTCATCATTTTAAAGTTGTGATTTGTTTTTAGCGTTTATCCAGACTCTGGGCAAACATCATTTTTAGATAAAGTTATGAAAAGCGGGTTGATGCATAAATTCTGCATAAATAAAGCCCGCTGACATTTTACTTTTGCCAGCGGACTTTCTGATGTCTGGCTGTTATTTGGCGAGTTCAGTATTAATTGCATCGACAATGCGCGGATCATCGGCAGTAATGTCTGGGGCAAAGCGGGCCACGATTTCACCATTTTTATTCACCAGAAATTTCTCAAAGTTCCACAGCACTTCTGGTGGCTGGTTTGGAGTCAGGCCATAATCCACCAGATCTTTCCACCAAGGGCCTTCACCGATACGTTCCGGAATGGCTTGGGTTAAAGCTGCATATAGCGGATGTTTGGCTTCACCGACCACCGGGATTTTGGTAAACAGCGGGAAATCCACCTGATAGTTCAGGGAGCAGAATTCCTGGATTTCCTTTTCGCTGCCCGGTTCCTGCTGCAGGAAATCATTGGACGGGAATCCTAGAATTTCCAGGCCTTCTGCCTTTTTCTCGCTATACAGTTTTTGTAGGCCTTCATACTGTGGGGTCAGGCCACATTTGGAAGCCACATTAACGATCAGCAATACTTTGCCTTGATACTGGTTTAACGTCGTTTCTTCGCCCTGAATGGTTTTAACCGGAATGTCGTAGATGGAAGTGCTCATATAAAATCCTGTGTTATCGGTGTTCATCCTGTTGGATGTTGTAGTGGGTATTCAGCTTCAGTACAAGTAAAAAACGTGTAGATGGGTATGTAATAGGGTGATTTAAATTATGTGCTGCACATTAATTTTGCATGAAAAATCAATTATGCTTGCCTACCTGACTGGACAGCCGGTCAAACCCGATTTCCGGCATGCCGGAATCATCAACCGATACACGTTATGGATAAGCATATGACACAGCAACACAAGGTGGTGTGGTGGGCATTTTTACTGCCACTGGCAGCGGTACTGATCTGGTCGCTGAATATGACCGTGAACCGCTATGTGGCCGACTACATTTCACCGGTGAGCATCAGTTTCTATCGCTGGATTCTGGCGCTGCTGATCCTGACACCGTTTGTGTTACCGCAAGTGATCCGTAGCTGGTCTAATATCCGCCCACATTTAGGTAAACTTGCTGTGCTCAGTGCCTTCGGTATGGTGCTGTATCAGGGACTGGCTTATACCTCGGCGCACTATACCACTGCGACCAATATGGGTCTGATCAATGCCTTTATCCCGGTGTTTACGATTATTGTCGGTATCTTTGTGCTGCATGTTCGACCAGCCATGACCGCAATAATAGGCAGTATCCTGTCGATCTGTGGCCTGATGTATGTGATGGCGCAAGGGCAGTGGGGGCATTTACTGAATTTTGGTGAGACTTATATTGGTGATGTGCTCATGCTGATCGCGGTATTTTTCTATGCCTGCTATGGGATTTTCCTGAAAAAATGGCAGCTGCAGATGCCGCTGATCCAGAGCCTGTATATTCAGGTCTGCTTCAGTATCCTGCTGCATATTCCGATGATTCTCTGGACTGGTCTGGACCCGATCAATAGCAACAATGCCAGCAGTATTATCTATGCTGGGATATTCCCATCCATTGCTGCGCCGTTTTTATGGATGCTGGCCGTGCAATTGCTTGGTCCTAATCGCAGCAGCATTTTTATGAACCTGATGCCGGTGTTTACCGCACTGATTGCTTACCTTTGGCTGGGTGAGTCATGGACGGTCTATCATATGATTGGTGGCGTGGTGATTCTGTCGGGTATTTTCCTGGCGCAATACACCCCGAAACTTAAAGCTTAAGCAGGGCATTAAATTTTTGAAGTAATGATTTGATTAATAAATAATCAAATGATTTATTTATTTCTAATAGGAATAGGCGGTAAATATTCAATTTTTGAATGTAAAAACAAATGCTTGAATCCTGTCTTTTGCTTAAAAGTGGAACAAAAATAGCAAGATAATTTGAATTTTGATTAAATGATGAGTGCTTTTAATACTTAAAAAGTATTAGTTAAAGATTTTTATTGTATTTGTTATCTGCATTACTTTCTCACATAATACGCCCATCGAGAATGATTCTTCAGAAAATTTCCTGATTTATCAAACTCCCAGAGATTTTTGAACCCTCTGGATGTGTTCTGCACATCCTTTTTTATGCTCAGCCATCCCTATATGGCTGAGTTTTTTTTGTCTTAAAACTTTGGTCGGGCTTGCCAATCCCGACCAGCTTGATCCGTCTCTAGACGCGGATCACTTCACCTGTCACGGCATCGATAATCTTGCTCGGTTCCTGGCTTAATCCCAGATCCCCATTCAGATAATTCAGGCTTTCAGAGCTTTTGAAATACTGTCTGGCATCCTGTAACGAGCGGGCAGGGTTCAGACCGGCCGGATTGGCACTGGTCGACACAATAAAGCCGCCAAAGGCCTGACACAACGCTACGCAAAGTGGATGCGTGGTGACACGAACGGCAACCTTGGGATGATTACCTTTAATCCATGCCGGAATATCATCACTGGCAGGCAACAGCCAGGTGGTAGCGCGTTCCGAGATACTGCGGTTGGTCCATGAGGCAATTACACGTTCACGGATGTTGGGAGAGAGTGTTTCCAGCAGATGCTCGACTTGGGAGATATGTCCTGCCAGCAGAATCACGCCTTTTTCAATTGGACGCTGTTTCAGTTGCAGAATTTCATGAAAAGCCTGTTCATTATAAGGGTCACAGCCTAGACCCCATACAGCCTCTGTAGGATATGCCAACACTTGTCCTTGTTTTAGGCATGCTGCTGCTTCGGCAACAGAGGTGGTGATCATGTATTTACCTTTTTCAAAACAATAAAGGACTATTGTGAACCTTATTTGCCGGTACGACAACGCAGAAACATGCCAGCCTGCTGGGTACTTAGCCCAAGAAGCTCCAGTTCCATCAGCTGGGCGGTCACGGTGGAGACATCCTGATTCAGCTGAAGGCTGATCTGGTCCAGATCTTGCCCGATCCAGTCCAGCTGGTTATAGAGAGGAAGTAAGTGTTGAGGAATTTCAATCTGTTCCGGTTCTACTAGCGTTGAGCTGGTGGGTTGAGCAGAAATTTGCCATTGGGTAGCGAGAGCCAGATCTTCAATCACTTGCTGCGGATGGTCAATCAGAATCGCACCCTCCCGAATCAGCTGATGACAGCCCTTATGATGTTCACTATAAATATGTCCCGGAATGGCAAACACGGTTTTTCCCTGTTCTGCAGCCCATTTGGCCGTGATCAGTGAGCCACTTTGTAGTGCTGCTTCTGCAACAATCACACCGAGGCTTAGTCCACTAACAATACGGTTACGCCGTGGGAAATGTTGCTGCAGGGGAGGCGTACCCGGCAGAAATTCAGTAATCACCGTACCACCACTTTCCAGAATCTGTTTTCTTAACATTTGATTGACCGAGGGATAGGTTTGATCCAGTCCGGTACCCATCACGGCAATGGTGCGGTGCTGCTGCAAAGCGGCCCGATGTGCGGCTTCATCAATCCCTTCTGCTAGACCACTATTGATATAAAAGCCCTGTTCACTCAGATAGTAGGCAAAATCATAAGCCATTTGCCGGCCATGGGTACTGGGCTTGCGACTTCCAACAATGGCGATTTGCGCCTGTAACAAGCTATCCATTTTGCCCTGACCAAACAGAATCGGTGGGCGATTGTCATAGGGACTGAGCTGTTGAGGGTAGTTCACCTCATTCTGGAGCAGGATAAAGTCACAGCTGGACTGAATGCTATCCAGACAGCGCTGAAACTGGCTTTGTGATTCTGCGGAATGAAAATCTTGCAGGCGTTGCAGATGATTTTTATGCAGACCCAGTTTACGCCAGGTTTCAAACTGATCAAGACGAGTGGCTTGGGCCAGATCATTATAATGGTGATAGAGCTTATAAAAGCTGGAAAGAGAATGTTGCACCAAATACCAGAGGCGGATTGTGTCGAGTTGATGCGTAGAAAGCGTATGCAGCATGTCGAGACCTATATTGCGTCTTCTTATTTTTATTTATTCTACGCCAATCTCAACTTTAAA
>NZ_JPQO01000189.1 GCF_000773685.1 Acinetobacter sp. HR7
AATTTGGCTCAATTAGGGGCGCTTTGCATTTCAAATCTTTGTGCAACAAAGCCTTGAGAAATTAGAGATGAGAATAGTTATTATTAGAGCAGATGCTTGACGCTTTGGTCTTTTCCCTAGAGTAGGTCAGAAATTAAGACAACACATCCTGAAATGGCCCGTGCCTAACAGCCTGAGAATAATGTTATTTAGTGTTAAAGGGTGATAAGTGAATTATTTTAACTAACCTCTAGCACAGTCAACCCCAGGGATTCAGCAATTTTGAGCAACAACAATCTGTTCAAAAGTATTTCAATCTGCCTTCCCTACACCTCCAGATTTTTTACAGCAGAAATACAAAGCCTTAACCGTATTCCCTCTACAATCAATTGGAAGGAAATGTCCCTGACATCTCCATACAAAGCAGACATACTAAAAAACTGACCAATAGACCTAGCAAAAAGCAGTTACAGTTGTCTTTATGCCAGTCGATCACATTCATTGATGGAATAATTATGCAATGTCCTAAATGCGGCTCAACAGAAGTTAAACCACGTAATCATGAACAAAACCTGAAAAAAATCGGTGGCATTTTAATGACCTCTGCCGGAGCGACAGCGGGTACTGTCGGTGGTGCCGCTTCAGGCGCTTCAATCGGTGCTGCCATTGGAACCGTTGCAGGCCCACTGGGAGTGATTGTAGGTGGAACTGTAGGAACTTTTGTTGGTGCCATTAGTGTCGGGATTACTGGCGGTGTGATTGGTAACTTTTTAGGAAAAAAAGCAGGTATAACTGTCGACCGTAACCTGTTTCTTGATTATCAGTGTTTAAAGTGCAAACACCGTTTTAATGTCAAAGCCTCAGAAATTTCAGCGTCTCCAGAAGATCAAGTAAGCAATAAGAAAGCTAATGACCAGGACAATAAAGCCTGATTGCTTTATTGTCTCCCATTATCTGTGTTTAAGCTTGACTTAGCTTCAAAGCTACTTCTGCTAAACGTTTACCTTGTGCTTCACACAGAATTTTTTCATCCTGACTAAGTGGCTGGTCATGACGTGCACCACTGACATGACTGGCACCATACGGCGTACCACCAGTTTTGGTGTTTGATAATGCCGGTGCTGCATTACTCAAGCCCATAATCATCATGCCATGATGGAACAATGGCGGCAGCATCGTCAGCAAGGTACTTTCCTGTCCACCATGCATCGAACCTGAAGCCGTAAAGACACAAGCCGGTTTGCCATGCAGAGCACCATTCAGCCACAGACTGGTGGTTTGATCCCAGAAGTATTTCATTTCCGAAGCCATATTACCGAAACGGGTCGGTGAACCTAGAGCCAATGCCGAACAGTTGGCCAGCTCATCTAAGGTACAGTAAATATCACCTTCCGCCGGTATGCTCGGTTCCGCTTCAGTCACCACGGTAGAAATATTCGGCACGGTTCTGATTTTGACTGCCATTCCTGCAGCTTCAACCCCATTGGCAATCAGGTGCGCCATTTCTTTCGTTGAACCATATTTGCTGTAATATAAAACAAGAACATAAGGTTGCATAATGAGGGTGTTCAATATTAAAAAAGAAAACTATACGGTATTTTTCAGTTTTTTTGGCTAAGCTGAAGCAGAAAATTCATGATGAATAAGAAAATAGAGACAACAAGCGCATGATGGTTAAATATTTAAAGAAATTACCTTTTTACGAGAAACACTGGTTTCAGTTTATCTTGTTTGTTCTCAGGCGCTTTGAAGCAGATCGTTGTCGCGAGCAGGCCGGCTCACTGACCTATACCACTCTGTTTGCCGTGGTACCGATGCTGACCGTTTTCTTGGTGATTATCTCATCGATTAAGGCATTAGAACCGGCACGCCAGCAACTGCAGTCTATGATCTATGCCAATTTTTTACCGAAAACCAGTATTGCTTTTGACAAGGCACTGAGTGCATTTACTGACAAATCCAGTAATTTAACCATTATCGGGATTCTATTTTTATTCATCACTACCGTATTGATGCTGTCCAGTATTGAAACCGTGTTTAACCGGATCTGGAGGGTCACTGAAACCCGTGGTGGTATTATTGGCTTTATGCGCTACTGGACGATTATTTCACTCGGCCCGATTTTACTGGGTAGTGCCTTTGCTATTTCTTCAACTGTCGCTTCCATGAGTGTCCTCAGCAATAACTTTGCTGGCTATGAACTCAATGGCGCCTTTATTCTCTGGTTAATTTCTTTTTCGCTGACTATTCTCGGTTTTTTTATTCTAAACTGGACCATTCCAAATCGTACCGTACCGATTAAATCAGCCCTGATTGGCGGGGTTTTTAGTGCCGTGGTATTTGAGTTACTGAAAAATCTGTTTGGTTTTATCATGACCAATTTCACCAGTTATGAAATTGTCTATGGTGCCTTTGCTGCAGTACCGATTTTCCTGCTGTGGATTTATCTGTCCTGGAATATTGTCTTGCTTGGTGTGGAAATCAGTTATGCTATGACGGCGTTTGAATCCGCTCAAGATCAAAAACGGCATCCGATTATTATGCTGCTGGATCTACTAGAACTGTTCTACCGGAAGCAGAAAACTGGAGAAAGCGTCAGCGAGTCACAGGCACTAGAAGTACTGGGACGAGATGAAATTGGCCGTCTACCGAGCTATATCCTGATGTTTGAAAAACAGAATTTGATCAAGCGTACCGATGACAATGAATATGTCCTGGTACGTGACCTGGATCAGGTCAATTTCTGGGATTTTTATCTGAAGCTACCATATGCCCTGCCACATGCCAAAGACACTGAAAATGTGCACTGTGATGATCTGTGGATGCAGCGTCTGGCACCGAAGATTATCGATGCAGACCAGTATCTGGCAGAGAATTTGAGTATTCCTTTGTCGGATCTATTTAAAGATCAAAAAGGACTGAAACCTACAGCTTAATTCTATAATCCATCCTGAGGGTAATCAGGATGGGTTTATATTTTCAGTTTCATAATAAATAAATTTCTCTACTTAAATTTAGACATTCATAGCAATTTTCTGGGCAATCCAGTGGTGCAAACTCACTGTCATCACGCCCAGCATGACCAGCGCAGTACCCAAAATAAAATTCAGCTCAATATGTTCATTCAAAAACACAACACCAAAGATCATACCGAAAATCGGAGTTAGAAATGAGAATACTCCTATCCCATTAGCGAGATAATTTCGCAGTAACCAAAACCACATTATCAGGCTAAATACACACATAAGGAATACATGAAAGAGCATGCTTCCAATGGCTATAGCGCTCCAATGAATCTCAGCTTGCCCAGTAAGTATTGCCACTGGCATTAACCAGATAAAAAAGGAGCTTTTCGCTCCTTTCTCTACCCATCTGGAATTATTTTACAAAGGTCGTCCAGACATATTCCTGAGTTTTGCCTTGTAAGGTCATTTTCAGCTGCTCACCAGATTGAAGTGCAGCCACACCTGCAGGCGTACCTGTCATCACTACGTCACCTTCTTCTAGCGTAAACACTTGACTGATGTCCGCCAGCAAGGTACCAATATCAAAAATCAGTAAAGCCGTGTCACCCTTCTGACGTAGTTTATCATTGATATGCAAGGTGTAATGCACATCTTTCCAGTCATTCACCACATCAGCCACTGGTACCCAGTCAGCTAACAGGCAAGCACCATCAAAAGCTTTAGCACGTTCCCATGGCTGACCTTTTTTCTTTAAGTCATCCTGAAGGTCACGCAAAGTCAGATCCAGACCTAAAGTCACTGCACCTACTGCTTGCAAAGCTTTGGCGGGATCAGTTTCATTTTTCAGGGTACGGTCGATACGCAGACTGAGTTCGCACTCATAATGACAACTGCCCAGGTCACGGTTCCAGTCAATTCCTGCCTCTAAAGTTCCCAATGCACTTGGCGGCTTAATAAACAGCACTGGACGATCAGGAATGGCATTGCCGAGTTCTTTGGCATGATCGGCATAACTACGACCGACACAGACAATCTTGGAAGGACGGGTACTCATGATGGGAATTTCCTTATCTGGATAGATTTATTTCTTAAAGGTATTTTCAAAAATACTTTGTTCAGCAGCATCGGCAAAGACACGTTTGGGCACAATAATCACGGTGCGGTTCTTCAGTTCCAGCATATAAGTCAGCTTGCCTTTAGCAAAGTTCTGAACTTCACTGTAGTGCACCACTTTACTATGACCATTATGGTAAATTTCGGCATGATCCTGATACAGGTCGATACCCTGCTCGCTTTTACCAAACTGGTATTTCACAAACTGACGCTTGAACATCATCGGCAGGAACCAGTAACGCATGATGCCCTGCATAATCAGGAAAAAGGCACCCAGTGCCACGTAATAACGCCCGACACCACTGAAGCCCATAGAAAAGCCCCAGATGATGATTCCGATACTCACCAGCGGGGTCAGAAAACGGCTAATCTGTTTCTTGCCAAAGGTTGCAAGCGCAAAACCATCCTGCGATTCTTCCAAGGTCAGAAAATAGCGGGTCGATAAAGTTGGTGCTGACTCAGCCATAGCATCACATCAAAACATAAAGATCATTGTGTCATACTATATCAAATTCGCTGTTAACCCCATTCATAAAATGCATTCAAAAATGAATTACATATCTCTGCTTTCGCTTGCGGGAAAAATCATTTTTAATCTAGCACTATCAAAAGAATAAAATGCACAACAGGATGTTGTATGAATCCCCTAAAATCAGTTCTGCTACTGGCCATTTTTACTGCCACGATTCCCGCAAGCTGGGCAAAGATTATTACCTGGACACCATCCTTACCCAGCAGTGTTGATGTCTTTACCAGCCCACAGCAATTGGCAGATCTGGCGGGTGATCGCTTACTGATTTATGCCCATCCTAAACAATCGGTACAGTTACCCACCTTGAAAAAAGCCTCGACACAAAAAGCCCAGTTTTATAGCAGTGCGGTGGTCTTGCCTGTTCCAGAAGCACAGGTAAAAAAGCTGTTGCTAAATTATCAGGGCTATGTGGGCCTGTTCCCTGCGCTAAAAAATGCCAAAGTGCTCGAAGCTCAGGGGAATATTCAGCAGGTTCGTTATCAGGTGCATATTCCCACCCCTATTCCGGTGCTGAATTTTAAGGAAAATGTAGTGATGCAGCATCAGGTCGGTGATCATCATATTGATACCCTGATTATTGATGCACCAATTCCTTATGGGGCTGGTCGGCTGGAATGGTTTGCACTTGGACCGAATAAAACCCTGGTCACCGTCACCCAATGGGGTGACCTGGATCAGCCCAAAGGTTTTCTGTTTAGCAAAATCCTGAATGCCTTACCTGAAGCTAAATTGGGTATTCCTGCCGGTACCAATGCCTTCCTCATGGAAGCGTTACAGCAACGTTTTAAACCACAAAACAGCGCCGTATTGCCTACAGGTCAAATTCCGCAAGTACAATTGAATACCAGTCAGATTCAGAAAATTAGCCAGCTCAGCCAGCAATCTGGTCAACCGGTCAGTTTTATTCTGCCTGCTTATCAAGTGAAATTTGGACAGTCACTAGAAAATATGCGTTTTAGCAGCAGTTTTCATTACTACCCGCAACCAGCACAAAAACTACAACCTTGGCTGGCCGCTGATGCCAGTCAGCAACTGTTCCCACGACAGATCCGTAAAGTTGAATTAAAGCCGGTGAATAGCCAGCAACTAGATGCAAACTATAAGGTATCTGTTGGACTCGGTGTGATTCAAATTCCCTTTGATTTCAAGCTGCGCTATCAACAGCCAAATCCCTTACAGAGCCAGTTTGATGCGGTCGGTGGAGATTTAAAATTTGTCAAAGCCGGGATGAAGCTGCTGCCACAAGGACAAGGCACTTTATTCCAGATGATCAGCAGCATGAAGATTCATGATCAGGCCCCGTTTTTATTACGTGCCATGCGCAGCCTACCCTATCACGATGTTTTACCAGCCGTTGGTGCAAATACGGTGTATGCACTAAAAGTTCAGAAGAAGCTGAAATAAAAAAAAATAGCAGTTATTGTTTTTTTATATCTCTATCCAAAAATTCCAGGCGTAAAAAAACCGCATCAATGTGCGGTTTTTTCAGAATTCTTTATCAAGATTGGTGCGCTCAGAGAGATTCGAACTCCCGACCCCTTAGTTCGTAGCCAAGTGCTCTATCCAGCTGAGCTATGAGCGCGACGTCTTGATGGGGTGCATTATACGTGTTTTTTACCAGTTGTTAAGTGCTTTTTAATAAAATCACAACCAAACGTACAGGAAATAAACGATATCGCCAATTTTCAGCTTTCTTGAGGAAAAATTCCGTAAATTTAGAGTTAAAAACAATTAATCATTTCAAACCAAAGTGTCGAAATTCTAAAGTATAAGTCTCTCAATCTTCAAATGTGCCCGTTTGCACTTCACCGACTTTCTGATAATGGCTAAACAATACACCATTTGCAGCCACCGCATGATCGACTAGCTGAAAAGATTTCGGCACTGATCTTTCATTAAACAGACGTTTGCCTTTACCCAAGACAACAGGAAAAGTCAGCAGATAAAGTTCATCGACCAGATCATGCTGGAAAAGGGTCTGTACCAGCGTGGCACTACCATGCACTCGGATATCCCCACCCTCTGCTGCTTTTAGATTAATGACATCATTGATGCTATTTAAAAAGACCGTATTTTGCCAATCGGAATGATTCAGACTGGTAGACAGAACATATTTATTGACCTCATTGATGCCCGCCCAATCATCCGCATGTTGCGGCCAGTAAGGTTCAAAAATCTGGAAGGTATTTTTACCCAGCAGAATATCGGTAGACCGCATCCATTTTTCCATGATGGCGTCAAAGGCAGCGTCAGTTCCAGCAGAGAAATACGGCACGCCCCAGCCGCCATATTCAAAGCCACCGGAAGTATCTTCTTCCTGACCGCCGGGCGCCTGCATCACGCCATCTATTGTGATCATTTCCTGGACAATTATTTTTCTCATTGCACATGCCTTTATTCTTATTTACTCACCTGAGCATTATTTTTAGCATGGCTTTTATTGGGATGGGGATTTTGTAAATTTTAGGCACAAAAAAACCGCATCAATGTGCGGTTCATTGTTCAAGTTGGTGCGCTCAGAGAGATTCGAACTCCCGACCCCTTAGTTCGTAGCCAAGTGCTCTATCCAGCTGAGCTATGAGCGCGTAACTTGTGTCGTCTTAATAGACTTACGTTTTTTCCGGTTTACTTATTGGTGCGCTCAGAGAGATTCGAACTCCCGACCCCTTAGTTCGTAGCCAAGTGCTCTATCCAGCTGAGCTATGAGCGCGACATAAGTAAAGTGGCGGTGAGAGAGGGATTCGAACCCTCGATACAGTTGCCCGTATGCGTCCTTAGCAGGGACGTGGTTTCAGCCACTCACCCATCTCACCGTAACGTGCCGCCATAATACAAATTTCGGCATAGCACTGCAAGCACAGCTTTAAAAAAAAGTGCAGTTTTTTGCTCGTTTAAATACTTTTTAAGCAATTTCTCTATTTTCACCGACTTATCTACAGAAAAGTTCGCCTATTCTTGACCTAGTCGAAAATTATCCGAAAAACGGAAACTTAAACAGATTATTGCAATCATTTACGTGCAGTCTGTGCGTACATGACTTATGCTTATTATATCTCCTAGGACATTTGAAAAAACATGATGAAAAATTGGGTCGATCCTGAAGCAAAAGCTGAAGCTGAACGTTACGAAAACCCTATCCCAAGTCGCACGCTGATTTTAGAAACTATTGAAAAGAATAATGCCCAGTCGCATGCCGACCTGGTGGAATATTTTGAAATTAAAGATCAAAAAAGTATTGATGCCCTGAACCACCGCCTGATTGCCATGGTGCGTGATGGCCAGCTGATGAAAGATGGCTTTAAATTCCAGATCGCAGCTGAACAGCCAGAATACGAAGCGACGGTCTATATCAATTCCAAGGGTTTGGGGACGGCCAGTATTGCCGGACAGGATGACCTGTTACTGCCAGAGCGTGAACTGCGCCAGGTGTTTAATGGTGACCGCGTTAAAGTACGCCAGACTTCAGTTGACCGTAAAGGCAAAGCTTGGGGCTTTATTACCGAAGTCGTACAGCACCGCGTCAAACAGATTATTGGCAAGTTGTGTGAATATGAAGGTGAATACTTTGTGCAGCCAGCCAGCCCGAATTCACATCAGCCGATTACACTAGAAAAAGAACTGATTGACCATGCACAGGTGAAGGTTGGCGATTTTATCCGTGTTGCGATTGATATCTATCCGACCAAGGATGAATTTTCTGCCGGCCATATTGTGCAGTCCATGGCAGATAAAGCCGATACCGAAATCATCATTCCACAAACCATTCTGGAATATGGCCTGCCATATGAATTCCCGGAAGAAGTATTACAAGAAGCAGAAAGCTTTAAAGAACCGGATGAAAAAGACCGTGAAGGCCGCATTGATCTGCGTGACCTGGCTTTGGTCACCATTGATGGTGAAGATGCCCGCGACTTTGACGATGCCGTATATGCAGAAAAACGCCCAGGTGGTGGTTACCGTGTAGTAGTCGCAATCGCCGATGTCAGCCACTATGTCCGTGTAGGTCGTCCGCTAGATGATGAAGCACAGGAACGTGGTACTTCGGTGTATTTCCCGCACTTTGTTTTACCAATGCTGCCTGAAGCGCTATCCAATGGTCTGTGTTCATTGAATCCACATGTCGACCGTCTGTGTATGGTCTGTGACCTGAAACTGTCGCGTGCTGGCCGCGTGACCGGCTTCGAGTTCTACCCTTCTGTCATGCACTCCAAAGCACGCCTGACTTATGATCAGGTGGCCAAGTACTTTGAAGGCGACAGTGATGCGATTATAGAAGATCGTGCAGTCCGTAAATCCCTGAATACCCTGTTCCAGCTATATCAGGTACTGAAGGGTCTACGCGCTGATCGTCATGCTATGGAATTCGAAACTGTTGAAACTTATATGACTTTCGACGAGTTAGGCGGTATTAAGGAGATTCTGCCACGTACCCGTAATGATGCACACAAGTTGATTGAAGAATGTATGTTACTGGCCAACGTGGCTGCGGCAGAATATGCTCTGGAAAATGACATTCCAATGCTGTACCGCGTGCATCAGCCACCTGAATTCTCACGTATCCAGAAAGTCCGTGACTTCGTAAAACAGTTGGGTCTGACCTTCCCGGAACAGCCGACTCAGAAAGATTATCAGGAAGTCATTGAAGCAACCAAAGACCGGATCGATGCGCCAAGCATTCACGCGGTACTATTACGCTCCATGATGCAGGCTTACTATGGTGCGAAGAATGACGGTCACTATGGTCTGGCTTATGATGCTTATACGCACTTTACTTCGCCAATCCGTCGTTATCCGGATCTGTTGTTGCACCGTGCGATCAAGGCTCACTTAAGCAAAAAACCATATCCGATTTCTGGTGCTTCACTGGATGATGCCGGTGATCACTTCTCGGCAACTGAACGTCGTGCTGATGAAGCTTCTCGTTCAGTGACTGGTTGGCTCAAAGCACACTATATGCAACAGCATATTGGAGATGAATTTGTCGGCCTTATTAGTGCCACAGCCGAGTTTGGTCTATTCGTGACATTAAAAGATCTGTATGTCGATGGTATGGTACATGTCAGCCAGCTCGGTGATGACTTCTTTGTCTTTGACCAAACCACACAATCGCTGGTCGGTCAGAGCCGTGGCCAGATCTTTGGTTTAGGTGATGAAGTGAAGGTCAAAGTGGCTGGCGTGAATCTGGAAGAACGCAAGATCGACTTTGAACTGATCCAGCAGCTTACCCACGCCGGTCGTCCGGTCCGTGCCCGTGCTCCACGTGTGGCAGAGAAAAAACCTGCGCCACGTCCAGAAGCCACTGAAGAAGTCTTTGGCAAGCATGAACGCGAATCCAAAGGCAATGGCGGTGCAGATGGAGAACAACCCAGACGACGCAAAAAAGACAAAGGAAAACCCAATTCCTACAGCAAAAAGTCTGCTAAAAAATCTTCAGGAAAGTCTGAAGCAAAGAATGCAGATAAAATAAAGAAAAAGGCAAAAGCTAAAAAGAAAAAATCTAATGCCAAGCCTAAGAGTGAATAATTTTTGTTGTTAAGATAAAGAGAGCTTCGGCTCTCTTTATCTTTTTGGAAATCATATGGCATCAGAAAAACAAGTTTTAGGCTCTTGGGGAGAAAATTTAGTCAAAGATCACTGTCCTTGTCCAAAGTGTAAAAAAACTAAAACGTTTAAATTACTTCCACAAAATTTTAAATGTGCTGATCTTATCTGTGACTTTTGTGGATTTTTAGCACAAGTTAAATCAACAAGAGTAAAAAATGTAAATATTTTACCTAAAACAATTTTAGGAGCAGCATGGCTTCCACAGAAAGAACGTATGAATGCTTTTATCTATTTTCCTGTTTATTTAGTTCTTAAATCAGAAGAAGAATATGCTGTTTATTATTTACCAACAGACTTTCAATCTCCTGAACTTTTTGTACCTCGTAAACCGTTATCTGACCAAGCGAAACGAGCAGGTTGGCAAGGGTTTCTATACGATTTATCCAAAGTTCCTCAAGGGGCTTTCATTCGAATCGTTTAACTAAAATGCTGATCGGCTTGATTTCTCTATCAAGAAGCCTTACTTCTATAAACATCACAGGAAATAATCGGCAGACCGACATGACATTAGAAAAGGCAACTTTGCCTGTTCCACAATTTGACAAAATCACCCTAGCAGAACTGAAAGAAAAAATTGAAAGCTGTATTGCTGAAGGGCAGAAATTTCTCAACGAACTGACCGAAACCCCACAATCTGCTGAAGAACAGCTCGCCATTCTGGAACATGTCGATACGCTGGAAAATAACATGAGTGAGTCATGGGGCATCCTGTCACATCTCAATGCCGTCATGAATAATGCCGAGACCCGTGAAGTCTATCAGAGCCTATTACCCGGTCTCAGCGACTATTACACCCAACTCGGTCAACATACGGCGCTGTACCAGACCTATCAGCATGTTCATGATGCTCAGGTCTTTGCCGAACTGCCTGCAGCACAACAAAGTGCGATCAAACTGGCACTACGTGACTTTAAACTGTCCGGTGTAGCACTAGAAGGTGAAGCGAAAAAACGTTTTGCGGAAATCTCTGCCCGCCTGTCACAACTATCATCAGATTTCTCGAATCATGTGCTGGATGCGACTCAAGCTTATTTCAGACCACTGAACGAAGATGAACTAGAAGGCCTGTCTGCCAGCAATATCGAATTACTGAAACAATATGGCCAACAGCGTGAGCTGGATCAGCCAGTCGCCACCTTGGAGTTTCCTTCTTATTTGGCAATCATGACGCATTCTGCTAACCGCAGCCTGCGTGAAGAAATCTACAAGGCCTATACCACCCGCGCTTCGGATCAGTCAGACAAGTCGGAGTTTGACAATACCCCGATCATGGAAGAAATCCTGAGCCTGCGTGAGGAAATGGCTACCCTGCTCGGCTTTAACAACTATGCCGAATATTCACTGGCCAGCAAAATGGCGCCAAGCGTAGAAGCGGTGGATGAATTCCTGCGTGATCTGGCTGAACATGCGCGTGAGCCAGCGCAAAAAGAAATTTCCGAACTGAAAGCCATTGCCGCTGAAGATAGCATTACTGAACTACAGCCTTGGGACAGCAGTTACTATTCTGAAAAGCTGAAAATGCGCCAGTTCAACCTGTCTCAGGAAGCGCTAAAACCGTATTTCCCGACACCAAAAGTGATTCAGGGTCTGTTTAGTATCGTCAATCGCCTGTATGGCATTCAGGTGGTGGAACGCGAAGCACCGTTATGGCATCCGGATGCACATTATTTTGAACTGGAAGACCAGGGCGAAGTCATTGGTGGCTTCTACTTTGACCTATATGCGCGTCAAGGTAAACGTGGCGGTGCCTGGATGAGTGGTTTCCGTTCACGTATGCGTGGCAAAGATGGCCTACAAAAACCGATTTGCTATATGGTCGGTAACTTTACGCCGCCTGTGGGTGACAAACCTGCTCTACTGAGCCATGATGAAGTCACTACACTATTTCACGAATTTGGTCATGGCCTGCATCATATGCTCACTGAAGTGGACAATATCGCGGTTGCCGGTACCCACGGCGTGGCTTGGGATGCCGTTGAACTGCCAAGCCAGTTTATGGAATTTTGGGCATGGGATCAGGAAAGTCTGAATCTGCTAAGTGAACATATTGAAACCAAAGAAGTCCTTCCAGCAGACTTGCTAAAAGCTTTACTGGATGCCCGTTTCTTCCAGTCTGGCATGCAAACCCTACGTCAGCTCGAGTTTGCCCTGTTTGACCTGACCATTCACCGTGCCAACCCCGCACTGAATGCCGAGCAGATTCAGGCCACGCTGAATGATATCCGCGACAAATATGCGGTTTTGCCAACGACACCATATAACCGCTTCCAGCACAGCTTTAGCCATATCTTTGCAGGTGGTTATGCAGCCGGTTATTACTCGTATAAGTGGGCAGAAGTTTTGGCTAGCGATGCCTTTGACCGTTTTGAAACCGAGGGCATTTTCAATACTGAAACTGGCAAAGCCTTCCGTAAAAACATTTTAGCCGTTGGTGGTAAAGACAAGGCACTGGATGCATTTGTAAACTTCCGTGGTCGTGAACCGAAAATTGATGCCCTGCTGCGTCATCAAGGTTGGACGAATACGGTAAAAAATGCTTAAACTAGCCGTTTAAGTAGATTGATAGGTGAGTATGATGACCATTAAACGTCGTTTCATTGCAGGTGCAAAATGTCCAAAATGTCAGGCAATGGATCGGGTCGTGATGCTCACCTCTGGCGAGAATGAATGGATCGAGTGCATCGACTGCGGTTATGAGGAAAACCGTCCGACCCACGTTGATGCGCCTGAAATTCCTGCTGTACCTGATGAAGTAGGTGTGATTAAATTCAAGCCTAGAGAATCAAATAAAAAATAGCCAAGGTTAAAGATATGAGTATAGAACCAAGGGAAAGTTCTAAACTTTTAATGGGGATTATTGGGGGATTAATTGCGGTGGTGGCACTGGTCGTTGCCTACCAGTGGTGGAATAGCGCTGCGCCACAGGAAACCACTGAACATGACATGGTTCATGTTACACCTCCTCCATCTAAAACTGCAGAACCCAGCAATCCTGCTCCAGTGGCAGAGCCAACACCTGAAGCAGTTCAAGCCATAGAGGAAAATGCTTTGGTCAAGGAAGAAATTCTAAAAGCTCCAGTACCTGAAAATCCGGCTCTGGCCAAAGAAGAAGTTTCTCGACTTGAAGACATTCAGGCTCAGTTGTATGAACAGAAATCCACCTTGGCAGCCCAGCACAAAGATGCCGATGAGCTGATCAAGCTCAAGGAAGAACAGATCAAGCTGCTCGAGGCACAACTCGCAGAAAAGCCATAATTTCACTGAAAATATCGCTAGAATAGGATCAACCTTCTAGCGATATTTTTTATGTCTGCCGCGCCCCCATCCAACCTGCTGAAAGCCATTCTGTTTCTCACCTGTTCCGCACTGCTATTTTCCCTGATGGGCGTCTGTATTCGTTATGCTTCGCATACTGTGGACAACGCCACGGTGGTATTTTTCCGTAATGCGGTTGGCATGTTACTGTTCCTACCTTTGCTGCTTAGCAAAGGCATCGGTTTCTTTAAAACTGAAAAGCTATGGATGCATACCTGGCGTTCGGTGGTTGGTCTAATGGCGATGTATGGCTTTTTCTATGCCATCGCGCATTTAAAACTCTCCAATGCCATGGTCTTTACCTACTCCTCCCCGATCTTTATTCCTTTTATCGCCTGGTTATTTCTCAAAGAAAAAATCACCAAACTGATGCTGCTGGCTGCAGGGATTGGCTTTATCGGGGTACTCTGCGTCACTAAACCGGATGCGGGTCTGTTTAATATCATGTCGGTGATTGGCCTCAGTGCCAGCTTTCTGGCCGCGATGGCTTTTGTCACCGTGCGTGCCCTGACCAATACTGAACCACCAGAACGGATCGTATTTTATTTCTGCTTTATTGGTACGTTGGTTTCCGTGATTCCAATGTTCTGGCACTGGCGTCCTTATAACATGAACGAGCTGATGTATCTGGTTGCCGCTGGTGTTCTGGCCAATATCAGCCAGATCTTTATGTCGAATGCCTACAAACTAGCACCAGCAGGACAGATTGGACCGGTAAATTATGTTGCGATTATTTTTGCCGGGTTCTGGGGTTATTTGTTCTGGAAAGAAATTCCAGATATGTTTAGTCTGATTGGATTGGCGCTGATTTTCTCTGCGATTCTGATTTGCAGTCCATTATTACAAAACCGTTTAAAGTCAAAGAAATCCAACGTCTAATTTCAAGTAATAAAAAAAGCACCCGAAGGTGCTTTTTTATTTGCAACTTTACTGATACCAGCCAAATAGCTTGAACACATATGGTACATAGGCAATGATCAACATCGCTGGTAGCAAGACGATCATTGGCAGAATCCAGCGTTCATAACGGTAGTAGAAAGATTGATTTCGCGCTTCTGCATCCGCTTCCGCCACTTCGGCATCCCCAATCGATTGCCTTGCCAGCAGATGGTTCAGCGCGACTGGTGGTGTTACATAACCCAGTTCGAAGCCGATCAGGGTAATCATCCAGAAGTGTACCGGATGAATGCCATACTGATACGCGACGGGTGCCACGGTTGCCGAGATCAGGATTACGGCGCCGAATGGATCCATAATCATTCCCACAAAGACCATCAAGCCCACAATCATGGTAATCACCAGAATTGTACTGTTGATATCTGTCGGGAAGGCTTCCATGATTTCCATACGCTCCAGCAAGCCGCCAACACTCACAGAAAGCGCCATCAGGATCACCAGCGCACCGATATGGCCAACCGTTTCACTGGTTGAAATATGCATGGATTTCCAGAAACCAACGTGACGTAGGGATGAACCCAATGCTGGTTCAGACTGTGCAGTCGCACCACCAATGCCATTCAGGTTCACGTTCAGACTTTCATCCCAATGACCCACTGGCGGGATTGGTGCAGGCTGATGACGCAGTTTGTCATAGAGCACAATCATCAGCAGGATCACAGGCATCATCACCGGTGCCGTGAACTCGTTCAGATTGGTTGCCAGCGCGTATTTATAGAACATCCAGATCAGAACAAAGATCACCACGTATGGAATTACTGCCAGGAACGCACGACCAGACTGTGGTGCTGCCACGCCTGCTGGTGCAATACGGAACTTGCTTTCAGCAAAGAACAGCGAAATTACCAGGAACAGGGTTGAACTGAGCAGAAATACATACACACCATAGTGATACAGCATGTCAGTAGTCACTTCCTTGTTCAGCGAAGCCACAACCACGATCAGCAGACATGGACGCAGCACCACACCGAGCGAACCCGACATTGCCGTTGCAGCCAGGGCAAACTGACGGCGACCACCCGCATTCCAGACTTCCTTATATATAATCGCACCAGCAGCAATCACAAAGATCCCGGATGCACCGGTATAAGCAGTTGGCAAAGCAGCCGCTAACAGGATCAGCCAGGTCAGGGTTTCAGGTGCCAGATTCCATGGACGCAGGATATTTAGGAACATATCCACGACACGGGTCTGTTTCAGCAGCATACCGGCCCAAATAAACAGCGCCAGATTCAGGAAGATGCTGGAGAATTCCACCAGCTGACCGAGGTAAATCCCTTGCCCCATTGGATAATCCATGAAGAAGGTAAAGTTCACCCCGGTCGTAATGGCCATATAGGCATACAGCGGTACGCTCAGGAAGGCCATACCAATGTTGCCGCCCTCACGGGTTGGCTTCGGCAATTTGATCACCTGGAACAGGCTGATCAGGGTCAAACCGCCAAATAGGATCATCCATAGCCAGTAGATATATTTCATATCCCCCATGGCCACACCAGAGTTCAGTACAGACTGATACTGGCTATAGGATGAGAAGGCCAGGAAAGCATTACCAATCAGCATTGCCAGTGTATAGACCCGGAAATCGATCTTGGTCGCTGGACTGCGCAGGCCGATATGGTGAGTTTTCAGGGTTGCACTAATCGCGGCAAACACCACCATGATCACCAGTAGCAGCGCACGATTCTCCACCCCAAACTTGAACAGGCCAAAGAAACTGGTTTCAAAGGTACGGTAAGCACGGATACTTGGATGGTCTTCAATATGTTTGACTGCACGATCATAAAAGGCATGCGATTCTTCACAAACCTGCTGTGCCTGCATAATCGCCGCACGGACATCGGCTTCAGAACGCACCCCGAAAATATCGGCAAATTCATCAGCTGCATCCGCTTTCATCTGCTGCTGGACACGCGCGTCCACATCGACATTGCGCTCACATTGTGGCGCTTTCGGTTCAGCACGCAAGAATGAATATTGCATCCCTGTTGCAGGATCACCATAAATGCGTTCACCCATGCGCAGCAACTGCCCATGGATCATTTCACCAGTACCAATAATCAGGGTGAGCAACAGCAGGACCAGCACGACAAATGTCGAGATCCACTCTGTCCAGATATAGCGCAACAGACCTAATCCTGATCTATCTTGAGCATCGTTTTGCATGTGTATTCCTATTGTTATTCTCTGGGAATGTCCACCCTATCCGGCTTCCCTTTCCCTTTAATCCTGCACCTTCCAGGTTACAGAATGATCTGATTGTTATTTATCCGACTCTGCCTCAGTTGCTGCCTAATTAAAATGACAATTTGCATTTTCTTTTTGGTTAATTCTGCCAACCGTTTATCGATCCAGCCAGTAATTGGCCAGGATATAGATATTGGCGATGACGATCCCCCAGATCACCCCGAGTAAATGGGCTTCGACCAGTACCGGACTACCAATCAGCTCTGCCGTGCTGGCACTGCCCATGGTATTTTCCCAGACCAGCTTGGCGAAAATCAGAAACAGTACCAGTGTTGCAAAACCACGTTCCTTTTTATAAAGCAAGTGTACGCAAGCGACCGCAGCATAGGCGCCATGTAATACCCCAGACAGCCCTGCATAGGCCTCAACATCTGTCAGGAAGAAATAAAAGCTTAAAGAAATGAGCAGTGGCAGGCAGAGCAAGATCCCGATAAAGTTCCAGACCGAAACGCGCGGAAAAATAAAAGGCAGGCAGATAAAAGCCAGCATATTCAAAAAATAATGAATCCAGCCAACATGCACCCAGTGCCCGGTCCACAAGCGCCAGAATTCCTCCAGCAGACTGTCCTGCCAGTAAATAAACTGATCCTGAAACACCTGCAGACAGGCACAAAAAGAGACAAAGAATGCCAGAAAGACAATCTTGTCTCGGAAGTGATAATCACTGACCTGCATCGCTGAATCCTCGGATCAATAGGATTTCAGGCCCATACAATATGTACAGGCCTGATCCAATCACGAATCATCAGAGTTAAACAGATCGTCCAGATCGGATGCAGTATCGTTGTCATCCCAGAAACGCTGCATCCCATCATCTGCACTGCGGATACCGGTGTTTTCAGTCCAGTAACGGTCCGCAATACCACCGACCATGATCGAAGCCATACTGTCGATCAGCTTGAACTGTGGATTCACCGGTTTTTCATCAGTACGTGCTTCTGCAAAGGTTTTCAGTGCATCACGGATCTTGGCATCATCACCGGTAGCCTGAGCGGCAACCGCATACAGGGCATGAGATAAACGTACACCCTTCTGTTCACCAATCTGGGTCGACTGTTTCAGGGTCTGATATGGATCTGGCTTGCCATCTCCTGCACCTGGCAACAAGGTCCAGATCACGGCACGAGTCGCTATTGGCGCACCCCAGAATTTTTCATTGTTCAGGCAGGTCATGCCGCGTTCGACCACTGCCGCGATATCTTTTGGTACCTGTACCGCACCGCCGGAGTTAATATCGTTAGTCATCGCCTGCAAGCCACTGAGCATCCCTAACAGATACACGGTCTGCTCAATATCGCCCTTCATCGTTGGACAAGTCTCACCCAGTGCGACGTTATATTTCTTTTCAAAACGCTTCTGGAACATCTGGTAGCCAGTGTACTGGCGTTGTGCTGCTAGCGCTGCCCAGCGTTTCTGCTCTACCCGGGCATCCTGAGCTTCACTGACCTGATTAGCTTTCGAAGCGCGCATATAACGTAGTTCAGCATCTAGCGCTTTCTGCTCGGCACAGATTCCCGCTGCTGAGTACATCAGTACTGCCACACGGGTTGGATCTGCGCCCATGTCCTTGGTTGACATGATCGCTGGCGTTAAGGCATTCCCCGAATTACATACCATTTCTGCATCGTCCATCGCCAGAATTGGTGGCACAATATGTTTCTCAGTAAAGCCCAGCGCGACATTGGCACCGGTTTTGATCACTTGAGAACAACCTGTTAAAGCCGTTGTTGTTATTGCTATGGCCGCCATACCCTGGCATATTTTTTGGACTTTCGACATTTTCCGGTCCTCTATAATTGTGATTATGTCCTTGATGCTGCTAAACATAACAGATGAACTATCCGAATTAAAGAGTATTTACTCTAAATTAGACCAATCACTTTGCCATTGATTGTGTATGCTGCAATTGACTGGGATGCAATAAATCTTAAATTTTGGGCAAAAAAAAGTAGCATTGCGACGGTTCAGCACATGCTACTTATTAACTGGGAAAGTGTGAAATCTATATTTTTATTCAACCACGCTTAATGGGTGCGAGCAGAAATTTGTTCCTTAACAATTGTACCGAGTCTTCCAATGACCAAAGCTAAAATGACCGCAATGACAGGAAACATCCACGTTGGAAATTCCATATCGATCTCCTCTGTTGACTTCGGTGATCTAAATTTAACTGGATAAAATAAAAACAGCATAAAAAATTGTCAGACAATTCAAATATTTTCGAAAAAATTATATGAATTGTCTGACAATATCAGATTGTAAAAATATAAGTTTTTGAAAAATATATCATTATGATTTTGATCAAAATACAGATTGTCCGGCAATCAGAGCATTTTTGTTAAGACTTTCAGGGACTTCCATTGCTGATACGGAAGCTGATCACACCAGATGAGTAGCGGTCGAACCTTGGCATGCTGGAAGTACACCACCACATAAGCCTGATGATCAATCACATGGCTGATCAGCGCGCGCTGGGTGTGCTGGTCATGATGCGTCAATGTCCATTCCCGCCCATCCAGACATTCAAACTGTGCGATATGCGGGCGCTTGCGGTAAAACAATTGATAGATGATCAGTCCTGCCACCAGACAGATGCCCCATAACCACAGGGGTAACAATTGATACAGCACGAACATCAGTACAGCAAAAATCAAAAGCTGAAACGCAAGTGCAAGCAGGCTGCGTTTCAGCCGGTAACAGCAATTATCCATGTACGTAGTGTTTAAGCTTGTTAATAAACTCACGTAATTCAGGGCGTGGTGGTTCTGAAACTTCCATAAACCAGTCCAGCAGGTCAGGGTCTTCCTGTGCAACCAGATCAGCGAACATCTGTTTCTCGGCTGGATCTGCCGTCAGGTAATGGTTTTTGACATAGGGATCAAAATATACATCCAACTCTTTTAAACCACGACGTGCGCGGTAAATCACTTTACGCTCTTCCAGGCTGATGTCTTCAGTCATCATATTCCCCAACATGTTAAAAACCTAACTAGTTTACCTAAGCCCTAGCCAATTTTCGAGGGAATTGGCAGGAACGACCAGCATTCTCTGCATTTTGTACATTTCGCACATTGTTCAGTCCTATCTGCCCCCGTATGTTGAAGCGAACAATAAAGCGAATAAGGAAAATTCAAACATGCAATCTGCTGCGATCCGTCCTCTGCCACACTTATTGCCTCGTACTTTATTTAATGAGGAACATGAGGCCTTCCGCGAAACGGTACGCAAGTTTTATGAGAAGGAAGTGATTCCGCATATCGAACGTTTTGAACAACAACAGCATGTTGATCGTGAGTTATGGAACAAGGCAGGAAACCTAGGGCTGCTCTGCCCAACCTTACCGGAGCAATATGGCGGTTCTGGGGTGGATCGTCGCTACAGCATGATTCTAATCGAGGAACAGGCCTATGCCGGGGACTCCGCAACGGGCTTTTCCCTGCATTCCGACATCGTCGCGAATTATATTTTAAATTTTGGCAATGAAGAGCAAAAACTGAAATGGTTGCCGAAAATGGTCAGTGGTGAAATCATCACAGCCATCGCCATGACCGAACCCGGTACTGGCTCAGATCTGCAGGCTATTCGTACCAGTACTGTACCCGATGGTGACGACTATGTCATCAATGGCTCAAAAATCTTTATCACCAATGGTTATCTTTGCGACATGGCCATCGTGGTGTGTAAAACTGGCGACAGTGATAAAGGATCTGCTAATCTTTCACTGATTATGGTCGAAGCAGATCGACCAGGATTCAGCAAAGGTAAGCCACTGAATAAAATTGGCATGAAAGGCCAGGATACCTGCGAACTGTTCTTTGATAATGTCCGTGTGCCGAAGGAAAACTTGCTTGGCATACCCGGCATGGGCTTTATAATGCTGATGAAAGAGCTTGCTTGGGAACGTCTGATTGTCGCGATGATCTGCCAGGCCGGTGCTGAAGCAGCCTTGGCCCATACAGTGAAATACACCAAGGAACGCCAGGCCTTTGGCAAACCGATTGCAGCCTTTCAGAATACCCGCTTTAAACTGGCGGAACTGCGTACAGAAATTGCCGTCTGCCGTGCCTATCTGGATCAATGTATGCAACAGCAATTACAGCAGCAACTCAGTGTCGAAGCCGCTGCAGCCGCCAAATACAAGATTTCAGAGATGTACAGCAAAGTCGTGGATGAATGCCTGCAACTGCATGGTGGTTATGGTTATATGCTGGAATACCCGATTGCCCGGGCTTATCTTGACCACCGAGCCAACCAGATTTATGCGGGCACCAATGAGATCATGAAAGAACTGATTTCACGTTCACTTTAATTCATAGTCAAAGAGAAATGAAAAAGGAGCATCGACATGCTCCTTTTTTAATGCATTTAAGATCAAGAGACTAAACGTGGTTTGACTTTCTTGCTTTGCGGCTTGTCCTGTCCAGCCTTTTTCTTAAACTGCAGGATGTCATCATCAAAGCCCGCCTGCTTCAGATCTTTACGGTCCGCCAGATAATTATTGCTGACACGCCACACCCCACGTTTACCCTGTTTCGGCATTACATCAGCGGCACGGGCAATATAACCCGAAGTCAGGCTACCCATTACGGTGTCTTGCAACATTTCGGAAGCATTACCTTCAGGCACGACCTCGTCATAGCCTTTCTTGTCCATGTAGTTGAGTAAGCGGCAGATATATTCCGCTGCAATATCGACTTTCAGTGTCCAAGATGCGTTGATATAGCCAATGAGCAGCGCCATATTTGGAATATCGCTGACCATCACGCCACGATACAGCATGTGATTCGAGGTATTAATTGGCTTACCGTCAATAGAAGCTTGAATACCACCCAAAATCTGAATATTCAGTCCTGTTGCCGACACGATGACATCAGCATCCAGATGTTTACCCGATTTTAGCTGGATACCTTTTTCGGTAAATTTCTCGATCAGATCAGTTTCAACCGAAGCCTTGCCTTCACGTAGAATTTTGAACAGATCGCCATCAGGCACCACGCACAAACGCTGATCCCATGGTTCATAATTCGGGGTAAAGTGTTTCATATCTACTTTACCTTTTAACTGCAGTTTCACCGCATTCAGCAAGATGGTTTTCAGCAATTTTGGATACTTCTGAGCCAAAGCATAGATACCACGCTGCATGCTAATATTCCGTGCACGAGTCAGCTTATAAGCCACTTCTTCAGGCAGGAATTTACGCATCTTCGCGTAAATCACATCAATCGATGGTACAGACGCAATATAAGTTGGCGAGCGCTGCAACATGGCGACATGCCCTGCTCCACCTTTCACCATCGCAGGTACCAGGGTAATTGCCGTTGCACCACTGCCGATAATCACCACTTTCTTGCCGCTATAGTCAAAGTTTTCCGGCCAATGCTGTGGATGAATAAAAGTGCCTTTAAACGCTTGTTGATTCGGGAATTCCGGCTGGAAGCCCTGGTCATAGTTATAGTAACCGGTACAACCAAGGACAAAATTTGCGACCCAGGTTTCTTTTTGACCTTGGTCATTTTCAATCTCGACAGACCATTTATGGGTACTCGAGTCGTAATTCGCGCTTAACACACGATGCTGGAAATGAATTTTTGATTTTAGTTTAAATTCATCTACAACTTCCGACAGATAATTTTTAATCGCTGGGCCGGTCGCCAATACACTTTCTTGTTTCCACGGCTTGAAGTTAAAGCCAAAAGTCGACATGTCTGAATCTGAACGGATGCCAGGATATTTAAATAGATCCCAGGTTCCCCCAATGCTGTCGCGACGCTCGATAATTTCAAAGGAACGTTGTGGGCAGTGTTTAGAAAGATGTGCCGCAAGACCAATTCCCGAAATACCGGCACCCACAATTAAGATATCAACTTGCTTTTCCATGTTCTTCTTTTGACCTATTTAGTGTGCTTTGTTTTATTAAATCACAAAACTGACAATGCTCCATGTCAATTTTATTTAAATCCCTTACTTTTTTTATCTTTTTAGGACAAATTTTTAAACTGTCCGACAATTGGTAAACTGCAGGCAATAAAAAGGCCGGTTTATTCAACCGACCTTTTCGAACAACGTTCGCTGTCTACACGAAATTATTTAACTTCGCGATCTACTAGCTCAACGTAAGCCATCGGTGCAGCATCACCTGCACGGAAGCCCGCTTTAAGAACACGTAGATAACCGCCGTTACGTTCTTTGTAACGAGGGCCAAGAACGGTAAATAATTTACCAACAGTTGCAGCTGAACGAGTACGAGCAAACGCCAAACGACGGTTTGCAACTGTATCGACTTTAGCTAAAGTGATTAAAGGCTCAGCAACACGACGTAATTCTTTTGCTTTAGGCACAGTTGTTTTGATCAACTCGTGCTCGAACAAAGAGTTAGCCATGTTTTGGAACATCGCTTTACGATGACTGCTTGTACGGCCTAATTTCACACCACTATTACGATGACGCATGGTGATAGTCCTACTTAATTAACGGCTACGATAGGCGAAACGATCGTCCATACGGAGACTAGCTGGTGGCCAGTTCTCTAAACGCATGCCGAGTTGTAAGCCTTTGGAAGCCAGAACATCTTTGATCTCAGTAAGCGATTTTTTACCCAAGTTAGGAGTTTTAAGCAACTCAACTTCAGTACGCTGTACAAGATCACCAATGTAGTAAATGTTTTCTGCTTTCAAACAGTTAGCAGAACGAACAGTTAGCTCTAGATCATCTACTGGACGAAGCAAAATTGGATCAACTTCTTCACGAGGTTCTTGAGCCACAGGAGCTTGATCTTTCTGAAGGTCAACGAAGATCGCAATTTGTTGCTGCAGAATAGTTGCAGCTTTGCGGATCGCTTCTTCAGGATCAACTGTACCGTTGGTTTCAAGATCAATGATCAGTTTGTCAAGGTCAGTACGTTGTTCAACACGAGCGTTTTCCACTGTGTAAGACACACGTTTGATTGGGCTGTAAGAAGCATCTAACTGTAAACGACCCACTGGGCGAGTTTCGCCTTCTGGGAAACGAGAGTCAGAAGTTTCATAGCCACGGCCTTGAGCCACTTTCAGGCGCATCTTCAGATTGCCTGTAGCACTTAGAGTGCCGATCAAGTGTTCAGGGTTAACCACTTCAACATTGTGAGGTAAACGAAGGTCAGCCGCAGTTACGTCGCCTGGACCTTGTTTCTCTAATGTCAAATAAGCTTCATTTTGATCGAACAGCTTAATAGACAATCCTTTTAGGTTCAGCAAGAGCTCGACGATGTCCTGCTGCAAGCCTTCCAAAGTACTGTACTCGTGCTCAACACCTTCAATCTCTACTTCAACCACAGCTGCGCCAGGTAAAGAAGAAAGAAGGATGCGACGTAAAGCATTGCCCAGAGTATGACCAAAGCCACGCTCTAAGGGTTCTAGAATAACTTTTGCCGAGGTCCCGCTTGCCGCTTCGACCTTGATCGCTTGCGGAGTTAGAAACTCATTTGCAGTACGCGTCATTATTGCTACCTCAAGGATTATTTAGAATACAATTCTACAATCAAGCTTTCGTTGATTTCAGCAGGTAAATCAGAACGATCCGGTGCAGCTTTGAACGTACCTTCAAGTTTAGAATGGTCTACTTCCATCCAAGAAGGGATGCCACGTTGAGCAGCTAATTCAATTGCGTTTTTGATACGTAATTGTTGTTTAGCGCCTTCGTGAACTGCAATCACGTCACCAGCTTTAACTTGGATAGACGCGATGTTAACGCGACGGCCATTTAAAGTGATTGAACGGTGAGATACTAACTGACGAGCTTCCGCACGTGTAGAACCAAAACCCATGCGATAAACAACGTTATCAAGACGGCTTTCTAGCAGTTTCAACAGGTTCTCACCAGTTGCGCCTTTAACACGAGCAGCTTCTTTGTAGTAGTTACTAAATTGACGCTCTAAAACACCGTACATACGACGTACTTTTTGTTTTTCACGTAATTGTAGTGAGTACTCAGATTGTTTTGCACGGCTTTGACCATGTTGGCCAGGAGCTTTAGCATGTTTTTTAGTCTTAACGTCAAATGGTTTAACGCCAGATTTTAATTGCAGGTCTGTCCCTTCGCGGCGAGAGAGTTTGCATTTTGGACCAATATAACGAGCCATGAATGTTTCTCCTTACACGCGACGTTTTTTAGGTGGACGGCAACCGTTGTGAGGGATTGGAGTCACATCGGTAATGCTGTTAATTTTATAACCCACTGCACCTAATGCACGAACCGCAGACTCACGACCTGGACCAGGACCTTTCACAAGGACGTCTAGGTTTTTCAAACCGTAATCCAAAGCAGCTTTACCAGCAACTTCAGCAGCTACCTGAGCAGCAAACGGAGTTGATTTACGTGATCCACGGAAGCCTTGTCCACCTGAAGTGGCCCAAGCCAGTGCATTACCTTGACGATCGGTAATTGTCACAATGGTGTTATTAAAAGAAGCGTGAATGTGTGCAACACCTTCAGAGACGGTACGAGTGACCTTCTTGCGTGTGCGAGTATCTTTAGCCATCTTTTAGCTTCCAGAAATCTTATTTCTTAATTGGTTTGCGCGGACCTTTACGGGTACGTGCGTTAGTTTTGGTGCGTTGACCACGGACAGGCAAGCTGCGACGATGACGAAGGCCGCGGTAGCAGCCTAAATCCATTAAACGTTTAATGTTCATGGAAATTTCGCGACGTAAGTCACCTTCGGTCGGAACCTTGGCAACTTCTGCACGAATCGCATCAAGCTGAGCGTCATCTAATTCACGGATCTTAGTAGTCGGTGCGATACCTGCAGCAGCTAAGATGTTCTTAGCAGTGTGGCGACCAATACCAAAGATGTACGTTAGAGAGATAACAGCATGCTTGTTATCCGGAATGTTTACACCGGCAATACGAGCCATTCAATTTTCTCCAAAAAGGCAGTAGAGATAATCAACCGCCCCACAAAAATCTTGAGGGGCGGATAATAACCCAATTCGCCTACTGAAATCAACAGGTCTTGATCAGATTAACCTTGACGCTGCTTATGACGAGGTTCTGCGCTACAAATTACGCGGATAACCCCATTACGACGGATAACTTTACAGCTACCACAAATTTTCTTTACAGAAGCTTGTACTTTCATGATGAAACCTCTAAGTGCGCTTATCCCTTAGGATGAGCAGTCGTTTTTCTCATTAACGTTTGATTGTCATACTGGTGCGAAGTGAGATGTGCTTGTAGCTGAGCCATAAAGTCCATCACCACCACAACCACGATCAGCAACGATGTACCACCCAACTGGAATGGAATTCCAAACGAGCTTTGCAGAATCATCGGCATTAAACAGATCACAGTGATGTAAATCGCGCCAATGAAGGTCAAACGATTGAGAATATGATCTAAGTAACGAGCAGTTTGCTCACCTGGACGAATACCAGGAACGTAAGCTCCGCTGCGCTTCAAGTTCTCTGAGACTTCTTTTGGACTGAAAACCAGTGCGGTATAGAAGTAACAGAAAAAGATAATTAACGCACCAAAGAGCACCAAATACAACGGCTGACCAGGCGACAGCACCAATGCTAAATCTTGAAGACTACGCTTGATAATTCCTGCATTAGGATCTGCACTGCCCACCCACTGACCTAAGCTCGCAGGGAACAAAAGCAGTGAACTTGCAAAGATCGCAGGAATCACACCAGCCATGTTAATTTTCAGTGGCAAATGTGTCTGCTGTGCAGTAAATACGCGACGACCCTGTTGCTTCTGAGCGTAGTTTACCGGAATACGACGCTGCGCTTTCTCGATAAATACAATCGCTGCAAGCACGGCGATAGATAACAGTGCAAAAATAGCCATAC
This sequence comes from Acinetobacter sp. HR7, assembly GCF_000773685.1. Classification (GTDB taxonomy): domain Bacteria; phylum Pseudomonadota; class Gammaproteobacteria; order Pseudomonadales; family Moraxellaceae; genus Acinetobacter; species Acinetobacter thermotolerans. Next base: position 26,544 of record NZ_JPQO01000189.1, read on the forward strand.
CAATCAGGCTAGACTGGCCATTATCTACAGATGTCAGGGACTGCATCACTAAAGTTGGCAGACCTGCAACAATACCAGCGAAGATGATCATGGAAATACCATTCCCCACCCCACGCTCGGTAATCTGTTCACCTAACCACATCAGGAACATGGTCCCCGCAACCAATGAGGTTACTGCAGGAACATAAAAAGCCAGACCAGAAGTCAGGGTAATACCCTGGCTGATCAGGCCAGCACACATACCAATCGCTTGCACCAGTGCAAGGAGCAATGTGCCCTGTCGTGTGTATTGATTTATTTTACGTTTGCCTTGCTCGCCTTCTTTTTTCAAAGCTTCGAGCGATGGAACGACTGTTGACATCAGCTGCACGATAATCGAAGCAGAGATGTATGGCATGATCCCAAGAGCAAGAATAGACATTCGTTCTAATGCACCGCCCGAGAACATGTTAAACAAACCAAGGATAGTACCTTGGTTTGCATTAAACAGATTCTCTAGCGCAGCATTGTTAATGCCCGGTACTGGAATATGTGCTCCCAGTCGAAACACCAACAACGCACCGATGAGAAACATCATACGACGAATAATTTCACGGTATTTCACATGAAACGGTTGGCCTTTCATCATGTTGACATGACCTGAAGAACTAGGAGACATAGACACTGGAGATTACTCCTCGACTTTACCGCCAGCAGCTTCAAGAGCAGCTTTAGCGCCTTTAGTCACAGCAACACCTTGGATAGTGAATGCGCGAGTAACTTCACCAGAAAGTACGATACGAGCACGTAACATATCTTTACGTACAACGTTCGCAGCTTTTAAAGTTTCTAGAGACACGATGTCGCCTTCAACTTTGTTAAGCTCAGATAAACGTACTTCAGCAGTTTTCAAAGCCTGTTGGCTAGTGAAACCGAATTTAGGTAAACGACGGTAGATCGCAGTTTGACCACCTTCGAAACCTGGACGAGTACCACCGCTCTTACGTGAGTTTTGACCTTTGATACCACGACCACCAGTCTTACCAACGCCAGAACCGATACCACGACCCACGCGAAGGTTTTCACGTTTAGCACCTTCTGCAGGTGCAATTGTATTTAAACGCAGAGTCATGGCTTATTCCTCTACACTAACCATATAGTAGACTTGGTTGATCATACCACGGTTAGATGGAGTGTCTAACACTTCAACAGTATGACCAATACGACGCAGACCTAAACCCTTCAGGCTCAGCTTGTGATTTTTCAAGCGGTGCGATGCAGATTTAGTCTGGGTAACTTTAATCGTTTTCATGATTGATTACCCTTGAATTTGTTCTACTGAAAGACCACGTTTCGCAGCAACTTTCTCAGGAGAAGTCATATCACGCAGACCTTTGAAAGTCGCGTTTACTACGTTCGCAGCGTTAGTAGAACCATAACATTTAGTTAATACGTTACGTACACCAACAGCTTCTAGAACTGCACGCATAGCGCCACCAGCAATTACACCAGTACCTTCAGAAGCAGGTTGCATGTAAACGCGGCTTGCACCGTGACGAGCGTTAATAGGGTGTTGTACAGTACCGTTAACGAGTTCAACAGTAATCATGTTGCGACGAGCAGCTTCAAGTGCTTTAGAAATAGCAGCTGGAACTTCACGTGCTTTACCACGACCAAAACCTACACGACCATTACCGTCACCTACCACAGTCAATGCTGTGAAAGAGAAGATACGACCACCCTTAACAACTTTGGCAACACGATCAACGGCTACCAGCTTTTCAACAAGACCTTCGTTTTGTTCAACTTTAGCCATGATTAGAACTCCAAGCCGTTTTCACGAGCAGCATCAGCCAAGGCTTTGATACGACCATGATATTTGAAACCAGAACGGTCAAACGCAACTTTAGTTACACCAGCTGCTTTAGCGCGTTCTGCGATTAAAGCACCTACTTTCTTAGCTGCTTCAACATTACCAGTTGTACCAGCACGTAAAGTAGCGTCTAGAGTAGAAGCTTGCGCTAATACTTTGCCACCATCTGCTGAGATAACTTGAGCATAGATGTGACGCGGAGTGCGGTTTACACACAAACGAGTCGCACCCAGTGCACGAATGTGCAAGCGTGTGCTTTTCGCACGACGCAAACGGGATTGTTTCTTTTCGTTCATAAGAACCTCGCGCCTTATTTCTTCTTAGCTTCTTTACGAAGTACAACTTCGTCAGAATAACGAACACCTTTACCTTTATATGGCTCTGGTGGACGGTAACCACGGATCTCAGCAGCAACCTGACCTAAAAGTGCTTTATCAGCAGATTTAAGTACGATTTCAGTTGCAGATGGAGTTTCAGCAGTTACACCTTCAGGAAGGTTGTAGTCGATTGGGTGAGAGAAACCAAGGTTAAGATTAACAACGTTACCTTTAACCGCAGCTTTATAACCGACACCAATCAGTTGTAACTTGCGTTCGAAACCTTCGCTAACACCTTTTACAAGGTTGTTAAGCACAGCGCGAGCAGTACCAGCCTGCATCCAAGCGTCTTTAGATTCAGCTTTAGGAGCAATAACTAGAGTACCGTCTTCCTGTTTTAGCTCGACCAGCGCATGCAGGTTGAAAGACAATGAACCTTTAGTGCCTTTCACTTCGACCTGCCGGCCGTTCTGAGTAACTGTTACACCGTTAGGTACAGTTACTGGGGCTTTAGCCACACGAGACATGAGGAATCACCTATTAAGAAACAAAAGCAATAACTTCACCACCGATACCTGCAGCACGTGCAGCGCGATCAGTCATGATGCCTTTGCTTGTAGAAACAATTGCAATACCTAAACCTTGCTTAACGCTTGGAAGTGCATCTTTACCGCGATACTGACGTAGACCTGGACGGCTTACGCGTTTCACAGTTTCGATAACTGGTTTGCCTTCGAAATATTTTAAAGTCAAAGTAAGCGTTGCTTTATTGCCTTCAGCTTCAGCAACTGCTACGTCAGCGATATAACCTTCTTGTTTAAGAACGTTAGCGATCGCAACTTTTAACTTAGAGTTAGGCATAGAAACAGTTTGTTTCTTTGCCATTTGCGCGTTACGAACACGTGTTAGCATGTCGGCAACGGTATCTTGCATACTCATTTATAGTGCTCCTTACCAGCTTGCCTTAACAACGCCAGGTACATCACCTTGCATTACTGTTTCGCGTAATTTGTTACGGCTTAAACCGAACTTACGGAAGTAACCATGAGGACGACCAGTCAAACCACAACGGTTACGTAGACGTACTGGAGATGCATTACGTGGTAATGCTTGTAATTTCATCATCGCTTCGAAACGTTCTTCGTCTGATGCATTTACGTTTGCAATGATTGCTTTTAATTCAGCACGTTTTGCAGCGTATTTAGCAACAGTAGCTTCGCGTTTCAATTCGCGATTAATCATACCTTTCTTAGCCATATCGACCTCTTATTTGAACGGGAAGCCGAATGCACGCATAAGCGCACGGCCTTCGTCATCGGTGCGAGCAGTCGTAGTGATGGTAATATCCATACCACGAATACGATCAATCTTATCGAAATCGATTTCAGGGAAAACGATTTGTTCTTTAAGACCCATTGAGTAGTTACCACGACCATCGAATGATTTCGCAGAGAAACCACGGAAGTCACGGATACGAGGAATCGCAATCGAGATCAGACGGTCTAAGAATTCGTACATGCGTTCGCCACGCAGAGTAACTTTACAACCGATCGGCCAACCATCACGGATTTTGAAACCAGCGATAGATTTACGAGCGAGTGTAAGTACTGGTTTTTGACCAGCGATCGCTTGCATGTCAGCTAGAGCACCATCAAGGAGTTTTTTGTCAGCAGCAGCTGCACCAACACCCATGTTTAGTGTAATTTTTGTGATGCGTGGAATTTCCATCACATTCTTGATGCCAAGTTCTTCTTTTAACTTAGCACGAAGTTCGTCGTTGTAACGTGTTTTAAGTCTGGCCATTGCCTATTTCAACCTATTACTTCGCTACCGCCACTGGTTCACCATTAGATTTGTAAACGCGAGTTTTCACACCGTCTACTACTTGGTAACCAACACGGTCAGCCTTTTGGGTTGTAGCATTTAAAATTGCCACGTTTGAAATGTGAAGAGAAGCTTCTTGAGTTACAACGCCGCCTTCAGCGCCAGTAACACGGTTAGGCTTCTGGTGTTTCTTAACTAGGTTAAGACCTTCTACCTTCACACGGTCATGAGAAACTGACAATACAGTACCCTGTTTGCCTTTTTCTTTACCTGCGATCACGATTACTTGATCGCCTTTTTTAATCTTAGCCATGATTGCCTCTTATAGAACTTCAGGAGCCAATGAAATAATTTTCATGAACTGTTCAGTACGAAGTTCACGAGTCACTGGTCCGAAAATACGAGTTGCAATCGGCGCTTTGTTGTTGTTCAAAATAACAGCAGCGTTATCGTCGAAACGAATCACTGAACCGTCTGGACGACGGATGCCGAATTTAGTACGTACAACAACTGCATTCATCACGTCACCTTTTTTAACACGTGCGCGTGGAATTGCTTCTTTTACAGTAACTTTAATAATGTCGCCAACAGAAGCATAACGACGATGTGAACCACCAAGTACTTTAATACATTGTACGCGGCGAGCACCACTGTTGTCTGCTACGTCGAGCATAGTTTCGGTCTGAATCATTGCCCTACTCCAAAACCGAGCATCACCGGTCACAATTTCGAAAGGCTCAAAGAGTACTCGAAATTGACCGATGATGCAACAAGAACGTTAATTACTCAGCAGCTGCTTCAACAACTTCAACTAGAGTCCAAGACTTAGTTTTAGAAATTGGGCGGCTTTCTTTGATTGTTACAACGTCGCCTAATTTAGCTGTGTTGTTCTCATCATGAGCATGTAATTTTGTTGAACGGCGGATTGATTTGCCATACAACGGGTGTTGAACGCGGCGTTCGATAAGTACAACAATAGACTTGTCCATTTTGTCGCTTACAACTTTGCCGGTTAACGTGCGGACTGTTTTTTCACTCATTGTCCGTTCCCCTGTTTTTCGGTAAGTAGGGTCTTGATACGAGCAATAGTCTTACGAGTCAATTGCACTTCGTGCGATTTACCCAATTGACCAGTTGCTTTCGCCATACGAAGACGGAATTGGTTAAGCTGTTGCTCATCAAGCAAAGCTGTCAACTCTTCTACCGACTTTTCACGTAGATCTTTAGTTTTCATTACATTACCGTCCGAGTCACGATAGTGGTTTTAAACGGAAGTTTAGCGGCAGCAAGCGTGAACGCTTCGCGAGCCAGTTCTTCGTTAACACCATCAATTTCGTACAAGACTTTACCTGGTTTGATTTGGCAAACCCAGTATTCCACAGAACCTTTACCTTTACCCATACGAACTTCAAGAGGTTTAGAAGTAATAGGTTTGTCTGGGAAGACACGGATAAAGATCTTACCACCACGTTTGATACGACGGCTGATTGTACGACGCGCTGCTTCAATTTGACGCGCAGTCATTTGACCACGTTCAATTGATTTAAGTGCGATTGTACCGAAAGATACTGTACTACCGCGGTGCGCCAGACCAGTGTTACGGCCTTTTTGCACCTTACGGAATTTCATACGTTTTGGTTGCAACATGGATTATTCTCCTTTTTCAGCAGAACGATCATTGCGACGACCACGACGCTCTTGACCTTCACCACGACCGCGACCACGTTTAGCTGGACGTTCTTCAGCTGGAGCTGGGTTCATGACTTGTTTCATGCCGCCCAAGATCTCGCCACGGAAGATCCAAACTTTAACACCAATCGTACCGTAAGTAGTTTCAGCACGCATAGTTGCATAGTCGATGTCGGCACGAAGAGTATGAAGAGGTACACGACCTTCACGATACCATTCAGTACGAGCGATCTCAGCACCACCTAAACGGCCTGAAACTTCAACTTTGATACCTTTAGCGCCAGCACGCATAGTGTTTTGAACCGCACGTTTCATAGCACGACGGAACATTACACGTTTTTCTAATTGAGAAGCGATAGCTTCAGCAACTAGACGCGCGTCTAAGTCTGGACGATCAATTTCGTTGATGCTTACTTGCGCTGGAACACCCATGATAGATGTTAATTCGCGCTGTAATTTCTCAATGTCTTCGCCTTTTTTACCGATCACGATACCAGGGCGCGCAGTGCTGATAGTCACTTTCGCAGCGCCTGTAGGGCGTTCGATAAGAATATTGCTTACCATTGCATTCTTAAGTTTTTTAGTCAAAAACTCGCGAACTTGCAAATCTTTCAGCAAGTATTCAGCGTATTGTTTCGGATTCGCATACCAGTTAGCGTTATGACGTTTCACAACACCTAGGCGGATACCGATTGGATGAACCTTCTGACCCATATCAAACCCCTACCTTAACGGTAATGTGACAAGTACGCTTAGTAATACGATCGGCACGGCCTTTAGCACGTGGCATAATACGTTTCAGGCTCATGCCTTCATCAACGTAGATCGTAGAAACTTTAAGGTCGTCTACATCTAAACTGTTATTGTGTTCAGCGTTCGCAATCGCAGATTCCAACGCTTTCTTAACTAGAACTGCAGCTTTTTTGTTGCTGAAGTTAAGGATGTTAAGAGCGTGCGCAACAGATTTGCCGCGGATCAGGTCTGCAACCAAACGTGCCTTTTGTGCCGAGATAGCGGCACCGCGTAATTTAGCAGTTACTTCCATCATAGCACCTATTAACGTTTAGATTTCTTGTCAACACCGTGACCACGGTAGGTACGAGTCGGTGCAAATTCACCAAGCTTGTGACCAACCATATGTTCAGTAACGATTACTGGAACATGGTTACGACCATTGTGTACAGAAATTGTTAAACCAACAAAATCCGGTAGGATCATCGAACGACGCGACCAAGTTTTGATCGGCTTACGAGAGTTACTCGCTACAGCCGCTTCAACCTTAGCGAACAAGTGCGCATCGACGAATGGGCCTTTTTTCAGAGAACGAGGCATTGTCAGATTCCTTTACTTGTTACTTAACGCGACGGTCGCGAATAATCATCTTAGTCGTACGCTTGTTGGTACGTGTCTTGTACCCTTTAGCTTTTTGACCCCATGGGCTTACAGGTTGAATACCTTTGTTACGCCCTTCACCACCACCGTGCGGGTGATCGATTGGGTTCATCGCCATACCACGAACGGTAGGACGAACGCCACGCCAGCGAGATGCACCAGCTTTACCCAATGAACGAAGGTTGCTTTCTGAGTTAGATACTTCACCTAACACAGCGCGACATTCAACGTGTACTTTACGCATTTCACCTGAACGAAGACGAATGATTGCGTATGAACCGTCACGACCCAACAATTGAGCAGAAGCACCAGCAGAACGTACTAATTGTGCGCCTTTACCGATTTTAAGCTCGATGTTGTGAAGAGTAGAACCGATAGGCATGTTACGAAGTGGTAAGCAGTTACCTGGACGGATTGGAGCATCGTTACCAGATTGAACTGAATCACCAGCACGTAAACCTTTAGGCGCGATGATGTAGCGACGTTCACCGTCAGCATACTTCAACAGCGCGATGTGCGCAGTACGGTTTGGATCGTATTCGATACGCTCAACTACAGCTGGGATGCCGTCTTTGTTACGTTTGAAGTCTACGATACGGTAGTGTTGTTTGTGACCGCCACCAACGTGACGAGTTGTAATGTGACCGTTGTTATTACGGCCGCCAGTACGTTTTTTAGCTTCAACTAGTGGAGCATAAGGAGCGCCTTTGTGAAGGTGATCATGAACCACTTTCTCTACAAAGCGACGTCCTGGAGACGTTGGCTTACATTTTTGAATAGGCATAGTTTTCGTCCTTATTCCGCTGCGCTTTCAGCGGCATCGCCCAAGTCAGCCATTTCTACATCTTGGCCAGCTTTCAGGGTGACGTATGCTTTTTTAACATCAGAACGACGTCCTAATGTCTTACCAAAGCGTTTAGTTTTACCTTTAGTGATCGTAGTGTTAACTTTAACAACTTGAACACCAAACAATTGTTCAACTGCTTTTTTGATTTCAAGTTTAGTTGCATCAGTAGCAACTTTAAAAACTTGAACACCAGCAGTTTCACCTAAAACTTGTGCTTTTTCTGAGAAAACAGGTCCTTTGAGGACTTGATATAAACGTTCGTTGTTCATCCGAGTTCTACCTCAATTTTCTTAGCAGCAGCTACAGACATAACAACTTTATCGAACGCGATCAAGCTAACTGGATCGATAGCTGTAGCATCAACCACATCAACGTGTGGAAGGTTACGTGCAGCTAGATACAAGTTCTCATCAACAGCATCAGTAACGATTAATGCACGAGTTGCATTCAAGTCGTTAAGTTTTGCAAGCAATTCTTTAGTTTTAGGAGCTGCAACTGCAAACTCTTCAACTAGTACAAGGCGATCTTGACGAACAAGTTCAGCCAGGATGCATTGCATAGCACCGCGGTACATTTTACGGTTTACTTTTTGAGACCAGTCTTGTGGACGAGCAGCAAAAGTTTTACCACCGCCAACCCAGATTGGGCTACGAATAGAACCAGCACGAGCGCGGCCAGTACCTTTTTGACGGAAAGGTTTTTTACCACCGCCAGAAACGTCTGCGCGTGATTTTTGAGCACGAGAACCTTGACGACCACCAGCTAAGTAAGCTGTTACAACTTGGTGTACAAGTGCTTCATTAAATTCACGACCGAACGCAACTTCTGATAATTCAACAGCAGAGCCGGAAACAGTATTTAAATTCACGTTATTTCCCCTCAGGCCTTGATCGTAGGACGAACAGTTACGTCGCCACCAGTAGCGCCAGGAATCGCACCTTTAACTACTAGAACTGAACGTTCTGTGTCGATAGATACAATTTCAAGACCCTGAACAGTTACGCGTTCTGCACCAAGGTGACCAGGCATTTTTTTGCCTTTGAACACGCGACCAGGAGTCTGGTTTTGACCTGTAGAACCTAGAACACGGTGAGAAACAGAGTTACCGTGAGTAGCGTCTTGAGTACGGAAGTTCCAACGTTTAACACCACCTTGGAAACCTTTACCTTTAGACTGACCAGTTACGTCAACGATTTGACCAACTGTGAACAGATCTACACCGATAGTAGCGCCAACTTCACGACCTTCAAGCTCAGCTTCTGAAACGCGGAATTCTTGAACCAGACGACCAGCAGCAACACCAGCTTTCGCAAAGTGACCTTTCTGAGCGTTAGTTACGCGTGATTCGCGACGTTCACCAGTAGTGATTTGAATCGCTTGATAACCATCAGTTTCAAGCGTTTTGATTTGAGTGATGCGGTTAGGATCAACCTCAATCACTGTAACAGGCACAGAAACACCAGCATCTGTGAAGATGCGTGTCATACCGCACTTGCGACCGACTAAACCAATAGCCATGTGCATAAACCTCTAAAAAAGCGGCCTAATTAACTCAGAGTGTTAATTAACCCGAAAGCCTTAACCCAATGCGATCTGAACATCAACACCAGCTGCAAGATCTAACTTCATCAATGCATCAACAGTTTTGTCTGTTGGTTGAACGATGTCGATCAGACGTTTGTAAGTGCGGATCTCGTATTGGTCACGCGCATCTTTGTTAACGTGTGGTGATGTTAAAACGTTAAAACGTTCAATGCGTGTAGGCATTGGAATTGGACCGCAAACTTGTGCGCCAGTACGTTTTGCTGTTTCTACGATTTCTTGAGCTGATTGATCAATAAGACGGTGATCAAAAGACTTAAGACGGATACGAATTCTCTGGTTAGACATACCAGTAAACTCCAAGCCAAATATATAAAGAATCACTCTTGACGCATCTCACCCCACTATTCCAAGGTAAGTGTCAAGAGCAGTGAATTATCACTAAGGTCATGATCGATGCCACGACTGTAACGATAGTTAACTACTTTCTTCGCAGTTAACCCCCTTCCTATTGAAGGGTGGCCTATTATAGCCATTGTTTAATGCATAAGCAAATCCCTTTTATAGCTTTAGGCTTATTTTCATTTTATCCACCAAATCAATAGCTTGTTTTTCATGCACTAGGCGGTTTTTTCTACCACATATTCAATGGCACGATTTAATAATTGATTTCCTTCAATAAAATTGCTTTTTGGGCTTTTTCGTAACTCATGCGCAGACTGTACATATTTCCCCTTAAAGTGAGCCAATTCATCATCATCCTCCAAAAAGAGCTGCAAGGTTTCCGGAGTAATTTCCGGATGGAACTGGAAACCCAAAACATTCTTGCCCAATTGATACATTTGATTCCGACAGGCTTCATTTTCCGCCAGATGAATCGCGCCTTTTGGAATTTCAAAAGTCTCGCTATGCCACTGCAGAATCCTGAATTGTTCAGGCAAGCTAAAGCATTCTTCCGGCACATTCTTGACTTTGCTGACTGACATCCAGCCCAGTTCCTGTTCTGAATTACGACTGACTGCTGCCCCCAAAGCATTGGCAATCAGTTGTCCCCCCAGACACAAGCCAATCGCAGGTTTACCTTGTGCCAGATAGCGCCTTAACCAGCGTTTTTCGATTTTCAGCCAAGGATAATTTGCCTCATCATTCACGCTCATGGTACCCCCCATAATGATAAGCAAATCAACCTCTTCTACATCAGGCAATGCCTCAATATCCAGCGGACGATCCACCGGTAAAGCAAAAAATTCAGTCGCTGTAATGCGCGCCTGATGCTGCTTTAAAAAATCAACACAACTACCGTATCCTTCACCAGCAATATGCTGAAAATAATGTACTCGTAAATGCGACTTCATGCGCTACAACCTATTCTTGTATCTATATGTATGTGCTTGGTTTTGCAAAAATGAAGCCAACTTTTATTTTGTATAAGCTTTTTAAACAATTCATAACCTTAGTAGCGTGAAATCGCATATTCTCTTAAGCTAAAACTGTTTTTGACTCCAGAGATGAGCAATAGCGTGAAAAAAAATCCACAAACCGCCTTGATTCATGCACCACGAAAGGCCCCTCAATACGTTTCTACGGTTCAACCTCCCCTCTATCGTGCATCCACGATTATTTTCCAGAATACGGATGCCCTATTTAATCGCCACTGGACTGATGACTATGACTATAGTTATGGCACGCATGGCACACCGACAACCTTTACCTTGGGCGACAACGTTGCCCAGATTGAAGGTGGCCTGTATCACCTGCTGGCACCAAGCGGTTTATCCGCGATTAATCTCGTGAATTCTTGCTTTTTAAGCCATGGTGATGAGGTCTGGGTGCCGGACAATATTTATGGCCCGAATATGGAGCATCTGCGCAATCTGGAAACCCATTACGGTATTCAGGTGGAAGTCTATAACCCGCTACATGTCGACAGCTTTAGCCCATCAAAAAAAGCCAAGCTGCTGTGGCTGGAAGCTGCTGGTTCAGTCACCCTGGAATTCCCAGATCTGAATGGTTTGGTAAAAAAAGCTAAAGAACACAACATCCTGACTGCCCTGGACAATACTTGGGGTGCGGGACTGGCCTTTAATGCCTTTGACTTCGGTGATGAACACCTGAGTGTCGACATTTCCGTACATGCTCTGACCAAGTATCCAAGTGGTGGCGGTGACATCCTGATGGGTTCAGTGGTAACCCGTGACAAGGATCTGCATCACAAACTGTTCCGTGCACATGCGATCCAAGGTATTTCTGTATCCGGTGATGATGTCGCACAAGTGCAACGCAGCCTTCCATCCATGCAGCTGCGTTATGAACATCAGTCCAGCAGCGCAATCAAAGTACTAGCCTGGCTGAAACAGCAGCAGGAATTTGTCCAGGTATTGCATCCAGCTGATCCACACAGCGCCGGTCATGAATACTGGAAAGAAATTTGCAAGCAAGGTCATAGTGCCGGGCTGGTCAGCGTGATTTTTGACAGCAAATACCAGCTGCAGGATATCCGTAACTTCTGTGATGCTTTACAGTTATTTAAGTTAGGTTTTAGTTGGGGTGGCCCTGTCAGCCTAGTCATGCTATATAACTTAAAAGAAATGCGTGTGCTGGAACATTCACATTTAAAAGAGGGTTTCTTGGTGCGGTTCTGTATCGGTCTGGAACATCCGGAAGATCTGATTCAGGATATTCAACATGCATTACAACAGATGAAAAAAGTGAAAAACGAATAAATAACAACAGGAAAATATATGGGTACACCAATTGTCATTGCAAAAAAAACCAGTGATACCACGCAAGAAATTGTGCTGCATTCACAGCTCGCTAACCGTCATGGACTGATTGCCGGCGCCACCGGAACGGGAAAAACCGTGACCTTGAAAGTGTTGGCAGAAAACTTTTCCCGGATTGGTGTACCCGTATTCCTTGCTGATGCCAAGGGCGATGTCTCCAGCTTGGCCAAGCCGGGCGAAAATAATCCTAAATTTAATGAACGGGTTAAAAGCCTGAATATCGATTCGGTTCCTTTTGAAGCATCTCCTGTCGTATTCTGGGATCTGTTTGGCGAACAAGGCCATCCGATCCGCACCACCATTTCCGAAATTGGGCCGCTTCTGCTTGCCCGTATCTTGAACCTGAATGACACCCAGGAAGGCGTACTTTCCGCCGTGTTCCGGATTGCTGATGATCAGGGCTTGTTGCTGATCGACTTTAAAGACCTGAAAGCCATGCTGAGTTATGTCAGCGAACATGCGGCAGACTTTAAAGCGGAATATGGCAATCTCTCTCCTGCCAGTCTCGGTGCCATTCAACGCAACCTGCTCGCGCTTGCTGATCAGGGTGGCGATAAATTCTTTGGCGAACCAGCCTTGGACTTAATGGATTTCCTGCAAACGGATAGCCAAGGCCGCGGTAACATTAACCTGCTCGCTGCCGACAAGCTGATGAATACACCAAAACTCTATGCCACTTTCCTGCTGTGGATGCTGTCGGAACTGTTTGAGCAATTGCCAGAAGTCGGTGATGTGGACAAACCGAAACTGGTGTTCTTCTTTGATGAAGCCCACCTACTCTTTGATAATGCCAGCCCTGCCCTGCAGGACAAAATTGAACAGGTGGTGCGTCTGATCCGCTCCAAAGGTGTCGGGGTTTACTTTGTTACCCAGAATCCGCTGGATCTACCGGAAAGTGTCTTAGGACAACTCGGCAACCGTATTCAGCATGCCTTACGCGCCTTTACCCCAAAAGACCAGAAAGCGGTCAAAACGGCAGCAGATACTTTCCGAGCTAATCCGGAGTTTAAAGTGCAGGAAGCCATCACTGAACTTGCTGTGGGTGAAGCCCTGATTAGCTGTCTGGATGAGAAAGGTACTCCACAAATTGTGGAACGTGGTTGGATCATGCCACCGCATTCCTCTTTTAGCCCGATTACACCTGAAGAACGTAAAGCTTTAATGCAGCAAAGCATCGTGGCGGGCATTTATGAGCAGCAGGTCGACCGGGATAGTGCGTACGAAATGCTGCAGAATAAGGTTGCTGAACGTCAGCAACAGGCACAAGCCGCTGAGCTTGCCAAGCAACAAGCCAAAGAACAGGAAGCCCTAGTTAAACAGCAAGCCAAGGAACAGGAACGTCTGGCGCGTGAACAGCAAAAAGAAGCCGAACGTGCAGCCAAGCAGCGTGAAAAGCTAACTCAGGACATTGTCGGGACTTTTGCCAAAAGTGCAGCGCGCAGTCTGGGTAGCAACACTGGGCAGAAAATTGTCCGTGGCTTATTAGGTTCCCTCTTCGGCCGTAAATAACCTCTCCTTTCTCCGATCAAAAGCATCATTTTTATGGGATATTTTTATATCCCATAATTTTTTCATGGTTTTAATTTAAAGATGTATTGTAAATACATCTTTAAAGATGTATTGTAAATACATCTTATAAATAACAGCCATGAGAGATCAGCTATGACTCCACAGCAAATTGAACTTGTAAAAGCCACTGTTCCTGTTCTTCGTGAAAACGGCGTTGCGTTAACTGGTTATTTCTATAACCGCATGCTGGGCAATAACCCGGACCTGAAAGAAACTTTTAATATGGGTCATCAGCGTAGTGGTGCGCAGGCACAAGCCCTAGCCGGTGCGGTACTAGCATACGCAGAAAATATTGAAGATCCTTCTGTGCTGTTACCTGTGGTTGAGCTGATCGCACACAAACACGTGAGCCTGAACATCAAGGCACCGGATTACAGCATTGTTGGGGAAAACTTGCTGCATTCCATCAGTGAAGTGCTCAACATTTCAATGGATGATCCACTGATTGAGGCGTGGGCTGCAGCCTATGGTCAACTGGCGGATCTGTTCATCGCGACTGAAAAAGCGATTTACGACCAGCATGAACAAACTAAAGGTAGCTGGTTAGGCTGGCGCAACTTCAAGATTGCCAAGAAAGTGGTGGAAAGTGACGAAATCACTTCCTTCTACCTGGCTCCAGTCGACGGTGGTCCTTTACCAAAATATGAAGCGGGCCAATACATTTCAGTACGTGTATTCATACCTGAACTCAACCTGAGACAGCCACGTCAATATACGCTTTCAACTTGCCCACAAGCAGATTACCTGCGTATTTCAGTAAAACGTGAAGACCAGAAAGGTGACATGGTACCAGGCTGGGTATCTAATACTTTGCACAGCCTGCCAGAAGGTTCGGAAATTGAAGTATCTGCACCAACAGGTAACTTCTACCTGATCGATCCAAACAAACGTAATGTGTTTATCAGTGGTGGTGTAGGTCTGACTCCTATGGTCGCCATGCTGAACCAGCTGGTGACTCTGGATATGCCACAACCTGTAACTTTCATTCATGCCTGCCGTAGCAAACAGGTACATGCGATGAAACAGCACATTCATGAGCTAAAAGCAAAATATCCACGCCTGCATACAGTAACTGCCTACGAATTCCCACATGCCAGTGACAAGCTGGGTGAGGATTATGATTTTGCTGGCCGTCTGGATCTGAGCATAATTGACCGTGCACTACTTCCAGAAAATGCCGACTATTACCTGTGTGGTCCAATGCCATTTATGGCGGCACAGCATAAAGCCCTGGTTGCTCGAGGCATCCCTGCCGAGAATATTCACAGTGAAGCCTTCGGTACTGGTGGTGTTCGCCACTAAGCAGTCAGCTTAAACTGAAAGCATACAAGGGCTAGTCTGGCTGTGTTAGACTAGCCCTGACTTTTATGAAAACTCCTGTTTTATAATGCAGTTAAATAAATTTACCGATTACGCTTTACGGATTCTTATGTACATCGCCCAGCCGAAAGAAGTGCCGTACAACATTGCGGAACTGGCAAATGAGCTGCAGGTGTCGGAGAATCATGCCATGAAAATTGTACATTTTATGGCGAAGCAGGACTGGCTGATTACCACTCGCGGCCGTGGCGGCGGCATTCGTCTGAATCCGCTCACCCTGAAAATTCCCCTAGGTCAAATCGTACGAGTCCTGCAACAGGACAGCCAAGTGGTGGAATGTAATACCCCACCCTGCGTGCTGCGGAGTAACTGTGGTCTGAAAGGTATTCTTGATAATGCTGTGGAACAGTTTTATGCCAGTTTAGATCAATATAGCTTGAGTGATGTCGTGACTCCATTGCAGGGGCACTACAGCACCCAATCACCGATCAGTCTGATCAATCTTTAATTTTCCTTTCATTTCTCCCTATATGACTTTTGCGGAAAGTTCGCTTGCCCGGATGACTTCCTTTATAATGGCTGCTTGTAAATTTAAGTTTGAAGTTGAGCCATGCACCACAGCAGAGGAAAGTCGAAAAACAGTAAGGCAGCCAATGCCCCAAAGCAAAAGATTAGCTATGCCAAAAAAGTTGATCCGGCCATTACTGAATATTCGCGGCACGCCCTCAACTGGCTGCGCAAAGCTGAATTTTTAATGAGTGCACCAAAGCTGAGTCTTTGTGTGGAAGATACCGGTTATGAAGTGGCATTTGCCGGCCGCTCTAACGCAGGTAAATCCAGTGCCATCAATGCCCTGACCAACCAGAAACAGCTGGCGCGTGCGTCGAAAAAGCCTGGCCGTACCCAGATGATCAACTTCTTTAGTTTGGGCAATCCGGATCAGCGTCTAGTCGATTTGCCGGGTTATGGTTATGCTGCGGTACCGGAAGCGATGAAAATCGTCTGGCAGAAAGAGCTAGAAAATTACCTGGTTCACCGTAAGAGTCTGCAAGGCTTGGTGTTGCTGATGGATATCCGCCATCCACTGCAACACTTTGACGTGATGATGCTGGAATGGGCCTATTCGCGTCACCTGTTCGTGCATGTGTTGCTAACCAAGTCGGATAAACTGAACCGTGGTCCTGCTTCCAAAGCCTTACAGGAAGTTAAAGCCCAGCTGAAGAAAATGAAGCTGGATTTCTCGATTCAGCTATTCTCCTCTCTAAATAAAGAGGGACTGGAAGAACTGGCAAGCGTCATGGCCGGTCGTCTGAACTATACGCTGGATCAGTCCAATGACTTTGATCTGGATGCTATTCCGGAAGCGTCATTGCATGATCTGAACCAGACGGATGCACCTATTGAATCTGTTGAGCTAGAAGATGAAGAAGCAGACGCAGAGCAAGCCGATGAAGTTACTCCTAGCGAATTAAATGCCCTGGACGAGCCAATCGAAGCTGATAAATCAGAGATTGTAGAACAGGATCCACAAAAATAACCCGAATGTGTTCCATCGGATAAAAGAATGTCCCATATTGCCTACAGCCGTACGGGATATTTTTTTCATACTGACTTTCTACAAGCAGTGATGGATACACCGCCATGTCTTTACTTTCCCCGCTTCAAAACAAAAAAAATTGGCTCTTCAATCGCCTATTTCATCCAGCCACGCAAAGTCAGATTTGAATGGCAAGACACGCCGATAGACTGGATTCCAGATCAGCCTTTTGCCAGCTACTTTGTGAATGAAATTAATAATATTCTGCCAGCTGGTGAATTCTGGTTCTGCCGACTATATAACAAAGTGCTGCCACAGATTACGGATGAAAAACTACGAGCTGATGTGCAAGCCTTTATCCGCCAGGAAGCTATGCATGCGCAGGCACATAACTCCGCAAACAAGAAATATCTGACTGAGCGTCAGATTGATATCCAGCGCAATCTGGAGATCATGAATTTCCTGTTTAACAAGCTGCTGGCAGACCAACCACTTGGACTAAAAATTCCAAATATCGCAGCCCATCAATGGGACCTGTTCCGACTCGGCATTATTGCCACAGTCGAACACATGACCTGTGTCCTTGGAAAATATGCGCTCTACAATACTGAATGGGAGCGGCTCGGTGCCGACCCGAATATGCTAGATCTAGTCAAATGGCATGGCGCAGAAGAAATCGAGCATCACAGTGTCGCCTTTGACCTTTACCGGCATCTCGGTGGCAGTTATTTGGCCCGCTATTATCTTAGTATCGTCGTGATTATTGGGGTGATTGGACTATGGGTCGATGGTGCCGCGCATCTGTTGTCACAAGATCCACGTTTTAAACAATACAAACCTGCGGTGTATAAACCATGGATCTGGAAAGAATGGTGGCGCATTTCCCAGCAGGACAATCGCCTGTTGCCAAATCCTCTGTGGCTGGTGTCTCAACAGTTGGGTTATATGATGCCGTGGTATGACCCAGTGCATGAGGCCAATACCGAGGATGCGCTACATTATCTGCAACATTCCGCTGCAGCAAAACGCGCTGGCCTCAAAGTCGCCTAAGCCCTTTCCTTTATTACAATTTCGAACAGCAGGGATATTTCCCTGCTTTTTATTTGTCCTAAGATAGAACGATAACAATCATCATCAGGATAGAGCTATGCAAGCCCGGATTTCAGTGATTACCCTGGGAGTCAGCAACCTGCAAACATCGCTGCATTTCTACCGGGATGGCTTGGGCTTTCCCAGCGAAGGAATTATCGGTCAGGAATTTGAATACGGCGCCGTGGCTTTTATCGACCTGTAGTCAGGGCTCAGACTGGCACTCTGGCCACAAAACAGTATTGCGCATGATACTGGACTGGAACTTACACCGATGTGCCCAACACAAATGACCATCGGTCATAATGTCTATAGTCCACTGGAAGTCGATCAGGTGATAGCACAAGCTGAACGTGCTGGCGCCAAAATAATCAAGCCTGCACAAACGACTTTTTATGGCGGCTATGCAGGCTATTTTCAGGACCCCGATGGGCACTTATGGGAAGTGGTGTTTAACCCAAGTCTAGAAATGGATTAATCCAGCTGTGGTTCGCGGGTATGCCGATCCACCACTACACTAATCATCATATCCCCTTGCACATTCACCACCGTGCGCACGGTATCTAGCAGACGGTCAATCGGCAGCAGAATAGCAATCGCTTCAGCAGGTAACCCCACCGATTGCAGTACCATGATCATGGTCACCATGCCTGCACTTGGAATTCCCGGTGCGCCTAAGGAAGCAATCATCGCAGTAGCACAAACTACCAACTGCTGACCTAAAGTCAGATCCAGCCCCATCAGATTAGCAATAAACAAGGCTGCAGCTGCTTCATACAATGCTGTACCATCCATGTTCAGCTGAGTACCGAGTGGAATCACAAAACCTGCAGTATGTGGACGTACACCGAGATTTTCCTGTGCACATTTCATCGACAGCGGCATGGTGGCGGAACTGGAACTGGTGGCAAAAGCCGTAATCAGCGCAGCACGAGTCCCTCTAAAGAATGTGATCGGATCCATCTTGCCGAAAATCCACAGCAATAATGGCAGCACCACGGCACCATGGAAAATCGTGGTACCGGTGACCACAGCGGCAAACTCAGCCAGGCGACTCAATACGGTAATGTCTTCCGTCGCGATCAGCTTGGCCAGCAAGGCAAAAATCCCGAACGGTGCCAGTTTCATCACCCAGCCAATCATCAGCATCATGATGTCAAAGAACTGAATACTCAGCTTGCGTACGGTACGGAACTTGTCCCCGCCTGCGACCAGTGCCACCCCCAAAAAGAGTGCAAATACCACCACCGCTAGCACATTGCCATCAGCAAAAGCCTTAAACGGATTAATCAGGGTATTCTGGATAAAGTTGGTAAAGAACGATGACGGCGTTAAGGTATCCGGTGTTTGATGCTGAGCCATCGCTTCCTGGAACATCAGTACATCCACGCCCTTGCCGACATTAAACAGATGGGCACAGGTCAGTCCCAGAATCAGTGCCAGTGTAGTTGTCGTGACACAACAAGCTAGCGTGATTTTCCAGGTCCGGCTCAGCTGACCACCCGCTTGTAAATTAGAGACCCCAACTACAATCGAGCTAAAAATCAGCGGAATTAGCAGCATTTTCAGCAAGCCGATAAAGATACTGCTGATAATACCAAGACCATACAGGCTGGTGCCTCCAAAGCCAGTTTGTGGAAAAAGTGTCAGTAAAAAACCAAATAGAACACCCAATACAGCGGCAATTAAAATCTGTGTATTTAAGCTCATCTTGATCGACGTTTTAATATTGAACTTAAGCGGCACTATGCCATGCAAGTGCTGGATAATCGAGTAAAATTTTATAAATGCTTCGCAGTAAAACCGCTTTGATTATGCATTTAAGACATATCGCAATGCGCTGATTTTTGGCATGCAATGTGCTTTATAAGTGCAATAAGTTTGCGTTTAGAAAAGGAAAGAAGTGTTCATGAAAAAAATGATGATTGCTGTTGCACTGATTTGCAGCATTGGGCAGGTTTTTGCACATTCTTCGGGCAATAAAGATCAGCAAGGTTGTCACAAGCATTCAACGAGTGATGTGCCACATTGCCACTAAGCGTGTGAGATGCTCTTGACATCCTCTCCGACC
>NZ_JPQO01000190.1 GCF_000773685.1 Acinetobacter sp. HR7
GCGCTATTCAGCTGAATGGTTTCATCTTTTAGAATACCTTTGGATTCAAGCACTGGATGTTGCTGGATTACCTGATACACAGATTTAGGCCTAAAACGTGTGACAAATCCAATGTTTTGAGCAGTCAGATTTGCATACCATTGGTAATCGACATAGCCTTTATCAAAAACTACAATGCTGCCAGCAGGAAACTGGAATTTGCGGCCTTGTACCATGTCATTTTCTTTGCCATTTTCAACTGCAACAAACTCAGGAATATCATTGCTGTGATTCAATCCTATGCTGAGTTTCATGCTGGCTTTTGAGTCGTGAACTTTGGCCCATTCACATAAGGAAAGCGACAGGTTAATATGACTGGCATCCAAGGAATACAAGGGATTCTTAAAGCGAAATTTATGAGCTACTTTTGAGTGTTCATAGTATTTAAGCAACTTGTAAAATAGCTGTTGATACAAGGCAGCAGGCTGCTGCTCATTGATTCGTGCCAGCGTGCTTCGGGGAATAGACTTTGCTCCGAGATGACTTAGCTTTTCCTGTTGGCACTCCAAATTGGACTGAATATCTCTCAGACTTTGCCTACAAGAGAATTGAGACATCAA
>NZ_JPQO01000191.1 GCF_000773685.1 Acinetobacter sp. HR7
ATCTTTGTGCAACAAATCCAACTCAAATTAAAAAAATAGGCATGGGGTTCAGCGGACGCTTACATTTATTCCTAATAACCATAAAAAAGCCACCCGAAGGTGGCTTTTTTATTTAGCTTAAACAAGCTTATTCATCATCTTTCTTGTCATCCACTGGAGGTAAATCCTTCACAGCTTCTGCAATCAGACCAAACATATAGTTACCATACGCATTGGTTTTATCGTAATGGAAACGCAGACGTGGCGTAATACGTGTCTTGATACGACGGCTCAGTTCATGGCGCAGGAAACCTGATGCTTTATTCAAGACATCCAAGGTTTCTTTATTGGCTGCTTCACTTTGCTCATCGCCAAGTTCACGCCCCATTACGGTCACATAAACTTCGGCATAGCCTAAATCTGGGCTGACTTTCACCGCCGAGATGGTCACCAGACCACCCAGACGTGGATCTTTAAGCTCCTGACGGATCAGTTCAGAGAGTTCCCTCTGAACTGTATCGGCCATACGCTTAAGACGCTGACTACCCGCCATTAAAGACTCCGTTTAATTAACTGAACATCGTACACTTCGATCTTGTCTTGTGGTTTGATGTCTTTGTAACCTTTCACAGCCAGACCACATTCCATACCGGCACGAACTTCTTCAACCACATCTTTATAACGACGTAGAGATTCAAGTTCACCCTGGAAGATGACGACATCATCACGCAGGACACGGATCGGTTTGTTACGGTGCAATACACCTTCAAGTACCATACAGCCCGCAGCAGCACCGAATTTACTAGAGTGGAATACTTCACGTACTTCAGCCACACCCAGAATTGTTTCACGGTGTTCTGGAGCCAGTTTACCACTCATCGCATCTTTCACGTCATCGATCAATTGGTAGATCACAGAGTAGTAACGGATGTCGATACCATCAGCATCTGCTTTTTGACGTGCAGTGTTGTCGGCACGAACGTTAAAGCCTAGCAGTACCGCTTCAGAAGATTCAGCCAGTGTTACATCAGATTCAGTGATCGCACCGACACCTGAACCAATCACACGTACTTTTACTTCGTCAGTAGACAGTTCAGACAATGCAACGATCAGCGCTTCTAGCGTACCGCGTACATCTGTTTTCAGCACCACATTGACGATAGGCACATCTTTTTTGCCCATAGACGCCATGAGGTTTTCCAGACGCATTGCAGATTGACGTTCCAGACGTTTCTGACGTTCACGGTCTGCACGAGCATCAGCGACTTCACGCGCTTTCTTCTCGTCATTCACGACAAGTACTTCATCACCTGCCATTGGTGCTTCTGGAAGACCTAGAATTTCCACAGGAATTGAAGGACCAGCAGATTTGATACGTTTACCGTTTTCATCAGACATCGCACGAACACGACCATAAGATGAACCGGCAAGTACCAGGTCACCGACTTTCAGTGTACCGTTTTGTACAAGAATAGACGTTACCGCACCACGACCTTTATCCACACGTGCTTCAATCACCACACCTTGTGCTGCACCTTCTTCAGATGCTTTTAGCTCAAGCAGTTCAGCTTGAATTGAAATCAGGTCAAGTAGTTCATCGATACCCGCGCCAGTGTGTGCAGAAACTTTCGCTACCGGTACGTCACCGCCCCATTCTTCAGGCACGATTTCTTTGGTGGTCAATTCATTCAGTACGCGATCTGGATCAGCTGAGTCTTTATCCATTTTGTTGATCGCAACGATGATTGGCGTACCCGCTGCACGAGCGTGGTCAATCGCTTCTGCAGTTTGTGGCATTACACCGTCATCTGCTGCAACAACCAGCACCACGATATCAGTTGCCTTGGCACCACGTGAACGCATTGCAGTGAACGCTGCGTGTCCCGGAGTATCCAGGAAGGTGATGATACCTTTGTTTGTGGTTACATGGTAAGCACCGATATGTTGGGTAATACCACCCGCTTCGCCTGCAGCCACTTTGGTACGACGGATACGGTCCAGAAGCGATGTTTTACCATGGTCAACGTGACCCATGATAGTAACTACTGGAGGACGAGTCGTCTGTGCACCACGTGCTTCTTCAGCTTGTTCCAGCAGGTTATCTTCCACTGCAGTTTCAGAAACTAGTACCGGATTATGGCCAAGTTCTTCAACCACTAGCGCAGCGGTATCCTGATCGATGGATTGGTTCTGAGTAACCAGCTCACCCATTTTCATCAAGGTCTTGATTACTTCACGAACTTTAATCGCCATTTTCGCAGCCAAGTCAGCCACAACGATAGTTGCACCGATTTCAACATCATAAACCTGTTTCTTCACAGGTTTTTCGAAACCGTGTTTGTTTGACTGGCTAGACTTCAGACCACGTCTGTGTGAGTTGTCACGGAAAGACTGTTCTTCGCCACGACGACCGCCTTTCTTCGGACCACGGCTGTCTTTGTTGCCGCCACCGCGTTTGATTTCACGGTCTTCTTTGTTGAATGAATCTTCATATGCCTGACCAACTAGGCCCGCTGCAAGTGGAGAATCATCAATCACACGAATGGTTGCAGTGGTATCTTCAGCAGAGTATTTAGACGCCATTTTACGCATTTGCTCAAGCGTACGCTGTTGCGCTTCTTCAGCTGCCTTACGACGTGCTGCTTCTTCTGCTGCTTTCAGTTGAGCTGCCTGTTCTTCACGTGCCTTACGTTGTTCAGGAGTTTCAACCTGTTTGGTTTGCTGTTTAACAATCGGCTTGTTGTTTGATTTGCGTTTAACTACAACAGCTGCTTTAGGCGTTTCCTGTTTTGCAGTTTCCTGTTTAGCCGCCGCGCGCATTGCTTCCAATGCTTTTTTCGCTTTGCTTTCACCAGATACAGGTGCTTCAGCAGGCTTTTGCTCTGGCGCTTTTTGCGCAGCTTCAGCTTGCTGTGCTTTCGCTTGCTGTTCCGCTTGTGCTTTCGCTAAAGCTTCTGCCTTGATTTTCTCAGGGTCTGGCTTCACAAATGTATGCTTCTTACGAACTTCTACATTAATGGTTTTCGCCTTACCTGAAGTACTTGCCACTTTAGCAGTACTGGTCGTTTTACGTTTCAACGTGATTTGTCCTGCATGACCGTCCGAACCTTGTGACTTTTTCACATGACTCATCAGGTGATCTTGTTGTTCGGCGGTAATAATGTCGTCAGATTTGCGCTGTGGTAAACCTGCCTCACGAACCTGTTCCAGGAGCTTCTCAACTGGGCGACCCACGCTGAGGGCTAACTCTTTAATTGACTTGTCCGTCATATACTACCTCCTAGTTAAACCATGATTCGCGCGCTTTCATAATGAGTTGACCTGCTTTCTCAGCATCCAGACCTTCGATATCGGCGATATCGTCGGTTGCCTGGTCTGCCAGGTCATCTACGGTTACCACACCACGAGCTGCTAGAGCTTGCGCGATCTCTGCTGTCATGCCTTCCATTGCAACAAGTTCTTCACTTGGCGCTTGTACGTTTTCTTGCTGTTGTAATGCATCAGCAAGTGCAATTTCTTTTGCACGGCTTTGCAGTAGTTCAACGAGTTCCGCATCCAATTCAATTTCATCAAATGTTTCTGGCGGTACGTATGCAATTTCTTCAAGCGAGGTGAAGCCCATTTCTACCAACGCCATCGCCAAGTCTTCCGCAATATCCAGACGTGTTACGAACATGTCTAGGTATTTTTGTGCTTCGCTTTGTTGACGTGCGTAGTATTCTTCTTCCAGCATCATGTCCAGCTTGTAGCCAGTCAGTTCAGATGCCAGACGAACGTTTTGACCCTGTGAACCAATCGCACGTGCCAGCTGGTCGCTGGTTGCGAAAATGATGTCTGCAGTACGCGCATCTTCATCGATCACGATACTTGATACATCCGCTGGTTCCAGTGCGCTTGCGATGTACTGAGCAGGATCATCCGACCATACCACAACATCAATACGCTCACCGTTCAGTTCCTGTTGTACTGCCTGGATACGTGTACCACGCATACCAATACAAGCACCAACCGGATCAATACGGTGGTCATTAGTTTTCACTGCAACTTTGGCACGTACGCCCGGTTGGCGTGCTGCTGCCTTAATTTCAATGATTTCTTCCGCAATTTCCGGAATTTCTTTTTTCATCAATGCAATCAGCATTTCAGGTTTCGCACGCGAAAGCTGTAACTGCGCACCGCGACCTTCACGGTTTACATTGAATAAAATTGCCGTAACACGTTGTTTCGGACGAAGAATTTCCTTCGGAATCATTTCTTCACGTGCCAGATATGCTTCTGCATTGTCACCCAAGTCAATAATGAAACCATCTTTGGTTTGTTTTTTCACTTCACCATAGATCAGTTCACCGACTTTAGATTCGTAAGCATCTGCAACCAGCGCACGTTCTGCTTCGCGGATCTTCTGTACAATCACTTGCTTCGCGATTTGCGCTGCAATACGACCGAAATCGATAGATTCTACTTCCAGCTCACGGATATCGCCGATCGACCATTTAGACTGGTCCACATCAGAAATCGCGTCCTGGCAAGCTGGCATTTCATGATCTTCATCAGCCACTACTTCCCATTGACGGAAAGTACGGTAGTCACCAGTTTTACGGTCGATTTCCACGCGAAGACGCGCTTCTTCCGAGTTTGTTCCTTCGTAGAACTTCTTCTTGGTCGCTGCAACTAAAGCTTGTTCCAGTGCCTCGAAAATTGCTTCACGAGGTACACCTTTTTCGTTACTAACCGTTTCAACGACGGTAAGAATTTCACGTGCCATAAGTCACCTATTCGTTCAGATTCTTATTGATTTGATTAATCTTGGTAGATCAAATTTGCTTTATCGATATTGTGACTGTCGATTTCCAGCACCTGCTGTTTTTCCACTTCCACTTGAATCGTTTCATTTTCGAGGTCAACGGCTACCAGTTTTGCCTGGAATTTACGACGGTTGTCTACAGCCGAGATCAAACGTAACGCTACAGTCTGACCAATATAGTCTGCCATCTGTGGCAACTGGAAGAATGGACGGTCCCAGCCCGGAGAAGACACTTCGAGTGAATACTCACCGGAAATTGGATCATGTACATCCAGAATCGCACCGACCTGTTGGGTTACACGTACGCAGTCCTGAACCCCAATTCCACGACCCTGCTCTTCTTCACCATCTTCGTTGATGACAGGGGCAGCATTTTCATCGACCGGCTTGTCGATATAAATACGTAATAGAGAACGCTTGCCCTGTGGCAGGAATTCAATACCCCACAGGTTGACATCACAGGCTTCAACTGCTGGCGCAATCAAGTCCTGAAGTGCTTGAGTTTTATTTGATAGCTTCATTTACTCTCGTCATCTGGTGCGAATTTATGATCTATTTGACCACTACAAACCAATACAAACTATAGTAGTAGTGAAACATGGAACTTTGACCAAATAATGTCGACACTACACGATAGCCAATAAAAAAGGGCGTAAATCGCCCCAATTAATGCACAATTTCGGATTTTTTCAAATCCCACTGTGCAAAAAGGCCCACCTTGTTGTGAGCCTCTTTTTAGAAACTTGGTAGCGGGGGCTGGATTTGAACCAACGACCTTCGGGTTATGAGCCCGACGAGCTACCAGACTGCTCCACCCCGCATCAACGTGCAAAAATTATATACAAAAGCCGATAAGTTTTCAATCAAAACCGGTCGATTGATATATGGTCTATTTGTTACTGAAACTTGGTAGCGGGGGCTGGATTTGAACCAACGACCTTCGGGTTATGAGCCCGACGAGCTACCAGACTGCTCCACCCCGCATCAGCGTACAAATTAACTTTCAATTCAGGATCTGAATTGCCTTTAAAGTTTGCGGCTTTAAAGGATTGGTAGCGGGAGCTGGATTTGAACCAACGACCTTCGGGTTATGAGCCCGACGAGCTACCAGACTGCTCCATCCCGCATCAACGTGCAAATGACTTATCTCAACTTAAAACTCAATTTAAGTTGCCTCTTGAAAGTTTGCGTCTTTTAAAAGGATTGATTGGTAGCGGGGGCTGGATTTGAACCAACGACCTTCGGGTTATGAGCCCGACGAGCTACCAGACTGCTCCACCCCGCATCAACAGATATGTGCTGCATACACCAACTTATGTTCTGGATAACAAGTTGGTGCGGAAGGGGGGACTTGAACCCCCACGCCCGAAGGCACTACCACCTCAAGGTAGCGTGTCTACCAATTCCACCACCACCGCAGCTGCAGGCATTCTAGTCGTATCATGTACAAAAAGAAAGCCTTTAAGCGAAATTATTCACCTGATTTTGGTGCAGTTGGTGAAGTTTCAGTCGATTGAGCTGGTGCAGTTTGCGTGGTTTGCACGCTACTCAAGCTATATGCATCAGTAGTTTGTTTCTTGGCAAATACTGCCAGTGTCAGGCTGGTAATAAAGAACAAAGCCGTGAAAACTGCAGTTAAACGGCTCAAGAAATTGCCTGAGCCAGACGCACCAAAGACGGTTGCAGCACCGCCACCACCAAAAGATGCACCAGCATCCGCACCCTTACCATGCTGAACTAATATCAAGACAATCATCAGTATCGCTAAGATAATATGTACTACCAGCACAAAAGTTTGCATGCTGAACTCCTAATTATTGTGTATTTGCAAATGCCTGAGCAATTTTATGGAATGACTCAGCATTGAGTGATGCACCACCCACCAGTGCCCCATTAATATCAGGGCAGGCTGCTAACTCTACTGCATTTTCCGGTTTAACACTACCACCATAGAGAATCGCCATGCTTTCGCCATAACCGGTAATCTGTTTTAAACCTTGACGAATTTGCGCATGCATCGCCTGTGCATCTTCTGGAGAAGCCGTCTTACCGGTACCAATCGCCCAGATCGGTTCATAAGCAATCACCACATTTTTCCACTGCTCTGCATCAACCACCGTAGCAATATCACAGATCTGCTGCAGTACCACTGCTTCGGCCTGCCCTGCTTCACGCTGTTCCAGACTTTCACCCACGCAATAAATCACAGTCAGACCTGCATTTAAGGCATTCTTGATTTTGGCATTCAAAATCTCACGTGAATCGCCAAACAGTTCACGACGTTCTGAGTGCCCTACTAAAACGTAATGAATCCCGCTATCTGCGAGCAATTCAGCGCTAACTTCTCCAGTATAGGCCCCTGTACCGGCAATACGAGATACATCCTGAGCAACGGTATATACCGGACGAACGGCATTGGTTAGCTCTGACTGAATTTGCGTCAAGGCGATTGCCACTGGTGCTACCCCTAAATGACATTTCTCTGCCGGGATCGGCTGAGATTCAAGCAAATCTTTCACCCCACGAACCAATGCCTGAGCATCTGCCTGCAGCGGATTCATTTTCCAGTTGCCCACCACCCATGGCGTAATCGTCGCAAACGACATAAATAACCTTTTTTACTTACATATCTTGAATTGGGCACATTCTACACGGAATTGGAAAGTTTGAAGAAGAGTTTTCAAGAGACATTTTTCAGCCAGAGACTGTTCAAATTGATCATTTTTTGTTATCACTTAACACTATTGGGGATTTGTTCTTCTTACCCGTTCCGTCTTTTGAATATTAATGGGAAGAAGACAGCATTTTACGCTATGGTAATTTTACGTAAGCAACGTATAATTTTGATAAAGCTATTACAACAATTCTGATTCACAGGCATATTGAAGCATGACAGCTATTCAGGGATCTTTACGATTTACGGGGTTTATTCGTCGACTTGTCGATGAAGGAGTTATCTCTGCACCAGATATGCAGAGTGCTTTGGTCGGCGCCAAAAAAGAAAAAATAGACATCGTTCCATATCTGATTGAACGCCATAATATTTCACCGACTAAAATCGCTGAAACCATTTCGACTGAATTTGGCGAACCGCTGTTTGACATCAATGCCTATGATCCTGCTCTGATCATTCGTGAAGACTTTGATGAAAAGATCATCACCAAACATCGCATCTTACCGATCTTTAAAAGTGCCAATATCCTGTTTGTTGCCACCAGCAACCCAACCAATGTTGAAGCCATTGATGCGATCCGTTTTGCCACCAAGCTCAATATTGAAACCATCATTGTCGAGCACAATAAACTCGAAAAGCTGATTGAACAGAATTTTACTGAAGAAAGTACCTTCGATTTTGATGATGACTTTGATCTAGATGTTGATGTTGATACCTCTGATCCGAATAAAGAGGAAGAAGAGACCAATACCGGTGATGAAGCACCGATTGTTAAGTACATCAACAAGCTGCTAATTGATGCAATTCGTATGGGTGCATCAGACTTACACTTTGAACCGTATGAGAAAATATACCGAGTCCGTTATCGTATTGACGGCGTATTGAGACAAGTGGCGACACCACCGCTGCAGCTTGCAACCCGTCTTTCCTCACGCTTGAAAGTCATGTCGCAAATGGACATTTCAGAAAAACGGGTACCACAAGACGGTCGTATCAAGCTAAAACTTTCTAAAAATAAAGCAATTGATTTCCGTGTTAACTCGCTGCCGACCCTATTTGGTGAGAAAATTGTACTGCGTATCCTAGATCCATCCAGTGCCATGCTTGGGATTGATGCATTGGGTTATGAACCTGATCAAAAAGCCCTGTTTATGGAAGCGCTGGACAAACCACAAGGCATGCTGTTGATCACCGGTCCGACTGGTTCTGGTAAAACGGTTTCCTTATATACCGGTCTGAATATTCTAAATCGTGAAGATACCAATATTTCTACCGCTGAAGACCCGGTGGAAATCAACTTACAAGGCATTAACCAGGTCAACGTTAACCCTAAAGTCGGTTTAACCTTTGCTGCAGCCTTGAAATCTTTCCTGCGTCAGGATCCAGACATTGTCATGGTCGGGGAGATCCGAGATCTGGAAACTGCAGAAATCGCAGTGAAAGCTGCACAGACCGGTCACATGGTAATGTCAACACTACACACAAATAGTGCGCCAGAAACACTAACCCGTTTACGCAATATGGGTGTACCATCATTTAACATTGCCACCTCAGTCAATCTGGTGATTGCCCAGCGTCTGGCGCGTCGTCTGTGTTCACAATGCAAAAAACTGGCTGATATTCCAAAGCAGAGTCTGCTGGAAATGGGCTTTACCGAAGAAGATTTACAGAACCCAGAATTCCAGATTTATGAACCTGTAGGGTGCAATGAATGCCGTGAAGGTTATAAAGGCCGTGTCGGTATTTATGAAGTCATGAAGGTGACACCGGAAATTTCACGCATTATTATGGAAGATGGCAACGCCATTCAGATTGCCGAAGCTTCCGCACGCGCAGGTTTTAACAATTTACGCCGATCAGGGTTATTAAAGGTAATGCAGGGGGTGACTTCTCTTCAGGAAGTCAATCGTGTTACCAGCGAATGATCAGGTGCTGATATAAAATAAGGATAAATGCATGGCTTCAGTGAAAAAAGGTCAGATGATGCCAACCTTCCTTTATGAAGGGGTAGACCGCAAAGGGGTTAAAATTAAAGGTGAAATGCCAGCACGCAACCTGGCCTTAGCCAAGGTGACACTGCGTAAGCAGGGCATTAGTATCAAGAGTATTCGAGAGAAAAAGAAGAATATTCTTGAAGGTTTAATGAAGAAACGAGTTACCACACTAGACATCACGATTTTTACCCGACAACTAGCAACCATGATGAAAGCAGGTGTACCTTTGGTACAGGGTTTTGAAATCGTCGCCGAGGGTCTAGAAAACCCTGCTATGCGCGAAGTAGTACTTGGCATTAAAGGTGAAGTTGAAGGGGGTAATACCTTTGCTGGCGCACTGCGTAAATACCCACAATATTTCGACAAACTGTTCTGTTCACTGGTGGAATCCGGTGAACAATCTGGTGCGCTGGAAACCATGCTAGATCGGGTAGCCCTATATAAAGAAAAAAGTGAGCTATTAAAACAGAAAATTAAAAAAGCGATGAAATACCCAATATCGGTAATCATTGTTGCAATTATTGTAACTATCATTCTGATGGTCAAAGTTGTTCCAGTTTTTGAAGAGCTGTTTGCTGGTTTCGGTGCTGACCTACCCGCTTTTACTAAGATGGTAGTAGCCATGTCTAAATGGATGCAAGCTTATTGGTTCCTTTTGATTATTTTTATCGGAATTGTGATTACAACTTTTCTAGAAGCCAAAAAACGCAGCAAAAAATTCCGTGATTTTCTCGATAAAACAGCTCTTAAAGCCCCCATTTTTGGCGATCTAGTTTATAAAGCAATTATTGCCCGTTATAGTCGCACCTTAGCAACGACTTTTGCTGCCGGTGTACCGCTCATTGATGCTTTAGAATCTACTGCAGGGGCTACCAATAACGTGGTCTATGAAGAAGCAGTGATGAAAATCCGTGAAGACGTTGCCACTGGTCAGCAACTGCAATTTGCGATGCGTGTCACCAATAAATTCCCATCGATGGCAGTACAGATGGTTGCCATTGGCGAAGAATCTGGTGCACTGGATGCCATGTTGGAGAAAGTGGCTACCCATTATGAAAATGAAGTCGATAATGCTGTCGATGGTTTAACATCAATGATGGAACCATTAATCATGTCTGTTTTAGGTATTTTAGTTGGTGGCTTAGTCATTGCGATGTATCTTCCTATTTTCCAAATGGGTTCTATTGTTGGATAAAAAGGCTACAATTCTTGAATAGTTTAATTGATTTTTTAATTCAAAACCCGACTGCGCTCTATATCGCAGTTGGGCTTTTTAGCCTCTGTATCGGCAGTTTTCTGAATGTAGTGATTTACCGCACGCCAAAAATGATGGAACAGGAATGGCGAACCGATTGCCAGCTGTTTTTACATCCAGATCAGCCGATCATTGATGAAAGCAAAATCACTCTAAGCAAACCAGCATCCACTTGTCCGAAATGCCAGACACCTATCCGCTGGTACCAGAATATTCCTGTGATCAGCTGGCTAGCTTTACGCGGAAAATGTGGCTCCTGCCATACTCAGATAAGTGCCCGTTATCCGTTTATTGAGATTCTGACAGCAGTATGTGCACTCATCATTTTGGCAGTCTTTGGCCCAACCGTACAGATGCTGTTTGGACTACTACTGACTTATGTGTTGATTGCATTAACCTTTATCGACTTCGATACACAGCTCCTACCAGATCGCTTTACCCTGCCACTCGCTGCACTGGGTCTAGGGATTAATAGCTACAGTATTTATACCTCACCCTCTTCAGCGATCTGGGGGTATATTATTGGTTTTCTGTGCCTTTGGCTCGTGTATTACCTGTTCAAGATCATTACAGGGAAAGAAGGTATGGGCTATGGTGACTTTAAGCTCTTGGCTGCGCTAGGTGCTTGGATGGGTCCACTGATGCTGCCGCTGATCGTATTGCTATCCTCACTGGTCGGTGCCATTATCGGCATCATCCTATTAAAAGTCCGCAAGGAAAATCAGCCTTTTGCTTTTGGTCCCTATATCGCCATTGCCGGCTGGATTGCTTTCCTTTGGGGTGAACAGATCATGAAAGCATATTTGGGTTAATGAATTGAAATTTGTATTAGGTCTAACAGGGGGCATTGGCAGTGGTAAGTCTGCTGCCAGTGACTGGTTTGAACGCCGCGGCATTGTCGTGGTCGATGCCGATGTGGTGGCACGCGAAATCGTGGAAATCGGTCAGCAAGCCCTGTTGAAAATCAAAGAAACCTTCGGTGACTGGGTTTTGCATGAGGATGGCTCTCTGAATCGCCGTGCCCTCAGAGAACATATTTTCCAGTCTACAGAAGCACGTAAAACACTGGAAAATATTACCCACCCTGCCATTCGCCAGTCGATTATCCAACAATTAGAACAGGCACAGAGTCCTTATGTGATTCTGGTCTCTCCTCTGCTATTTGAAACCAACCAGCATGAACTGACCAATCACACCTTACTGATTGATGCCTCAGAAGAATTGCAAATTCACCGCGCCTCACAGCGTGATCATCAAACAGTTGAACAGATTAAGAAAATCATTGCTGCACAAATGCCTCGTGCCCAGAAACAGCAACTGGCTGATGATATTGTACTGAATGATGGCCATTTGGATCATTTATATGCCCATCTAGAAAAGTTACATGAGCAATATCTAAAACGAGCTCAAGCTTAAATAAAACATCCCTAAAAAAAGCAGTCATTTAGACTGCTTTTTTTGTTGTTCTAGCTGGACTGCCAAACTGTCCTTGTGCTGCAACCAGCGCCAAGGCTGTAAAGCCCCAATCGCCATGCCGATCAGGCCGCAAACAATCGCCAGACTTAAAGGTTCATCCAATAACGGTACCGCCAAAATTGCAGCGATAAACGGCGCAAGGGTCACGATACTGCCGGCCTTAAATGCCCCTAGACGCTTGATGGCTTCTACATAAGTCAGTGTCGCTACGATGACTACAAATACCCCATGAAACAGTACCTGAGAAGCCATTTGCCACGGTTCCGCTGCATCGAGACGTTTCGGGAAAAACAGCAAATATAGCGGCACATAGACAATCGCCGACCAGATCGCGACACTGGCCATGGAATGCCAGGCAGAGAGTTTCCATTGACGTAGCAATACAGTAAATACACCCCACCACATCGCACTGATAAAGAACAGCAAATCACCGAGACCTAAAGCTACACCGGATTCACGGAACATTAGCCAGCTCATCATACCAATCGCCAGCAGCATAATTGCCATACTAATCCAGGTATGTCTGTCAAAAGCCTGTTTAAATAGAACAAAAGCTGCCAGTGCCGTACACAATGGAATACAGCCATTCAGGAATACTGCTGCATGCGCTGCCGGAGCGTAATGAAAAGCCGTATAAGCGGTCAGGCAATACCCTACCCCACCAATCATGGCTAAAAGAAAGGATTCTTTACTCCATAAAAACGCTGTGTCTTTTTTATAAATCAGCACCGGCATCAAGATCAGAAAAGCCAACAGGAAGCGCAGTGCCACCAGATCCCAGGCACTAATCCCCCACTGGGCACTGAGGCGTGTGCTTAAGGTAAAGCCTCCCCAAATACACATGGTAATTAAAACAAAGGCATAACCTTGCGTTCGGGGAGACATAGACTTCTTCTTTCGTGATTGATCAATAAAAAATTAAGCTTGACGCTGACGGCAGGCCTCATACAAAGCCATACCCGTTGCCACGCTGACGTTCAGGCTTTGCAGGTTGCCTGACATTGGAATATAGACCGTCTGATCACACTGACTTTGGGTAATTGGACGCAGGCCGGTGTCTTCTGCACCCATCACCACACAAACCCCAGTCCCGGTAAAATCAAATTCCTGGATTGGTAACGCTTTCTCGTCCAGCATGGTACCTACGACACGGATATTAAATTCTTCGCGGATTTGTCCCAAGGTACGTGCCAGATTGGTCACTTGAATAAATTTAACCTTCTCTGCACCACCAGCCGCTACTTTACGTGCGGTCGGGGTCAGACTGGCAGAACGGTCTCGTGGCACAATCACCGCTACCACACCCATCGCTGCTGCAGTACGGATACAAGCGCCCAGGTTATGCGGATCCGTCACTTGATCCAGCGCCAGTAACAGTACTTGAGAATCCTGTTTTAACAGCTCTTCTAAATCTTTTTCATTCAAGGTTGGATGCGGACGCACCGCAGCGACTACGCCTTGGTGAAAAGGCAGACCTGCCAGTTTTTCCAGTTTATCCCGGCTGGCTTGTTGCACGCTGATGCCAAAAGGCTCTGCCAGTTCCAGTACACGCTTCAGGCGCTGATCATCACGGCCTTTTAGAGTAAAAAGCGTCAAAACACGCTCAGGCTCTAGCTCCAGCAATGATTCAACTGAATGCACGCCATAATAATACTCAGGTTTAGCCATGAACGACCTCGAAATAAATTGGGAAATTGCAGCAAAAGAAAAATCCTGCAAAGCCAGCTTCACAGGATTTTGATCATCTCACTAAGTTTAACCGATTCAGCAAAAAAATTCCTGATCAGCTTCAATCTAAGCAGATTGAATTAGATTTGCAATTAGCCTTCAAAATGGCAGACATAATCCAGCACATCATCAGTTTCAATTTTGAAACGGCTGTTGCCTGGCACATAGAAAGACTGACCAGCACGGAACAGTTCGCTTTCTTCGCTATCCGCGATCTGTACACGGCACTCACCAGAGATAATTTCCATACGCTCAGGCACATGTGTTTCAAATGTAAGTGGAGTTTCAGTCGGTAAAATTACCCCTAATGTTTTCTTGGTACCATCTTCAAACTGCACCACATGGCTGATGCACAGACCGCCAAAATATACATTTGATTTCTTAAGTACTGAAACTTGGTCAAACTGAGCTGACATCCGTTTATCTCCAGAGCACGGGTTTTATAATATTCAATGGCTGTAGTTTAAATGTGCCTTTCTAACTAATCAATCAATGTTTACCTGACTCGATTGATATTTTTGTGTATATATTTTGCATCTCAACGGATTCATAAATCCTTATAAAATAAACTGATGTAGTCACTACTAATATTCGTTTTGTTCTTTTCAACACATTCCAATAAAACTAAAGTCGAGTAATTCCCCCTAATACACTGCATATTTAGAAATAGTAAAAATTCCGACTACAGCATACAAAAAACAGCTTACCCGCTAGCGCATAATTTAAGATAGAATCAAAAGGCTTTATCCTGATTTATAATGATATTCACGATCTGCTCAAAGACAGATTAACCTGATTTCAATCAAACTTTTCGCAGCTTGGATGCGTTTATGCTGACACATTTAACTCTGATCAACTTTGCCTTAGCTGAACACCTCGCCATTGATATCCATCAAGGTTTTAATGTGCTGACGGGAGAAACCGGTGCCGGTAAATCGCTATTGCTGGATGCGCTTTCTGCCTGCCTAGGTGAACGAACTGATACCAATTATGTGCGTTATGGGTCAGAAAAGGCAGATGTGACAGCAACCTTTAGCTATCAGGACAACAGCCCGGAAGCTTCTTGGCTTAAAGAACATGAACTGGATGATGAATCTGGTGAAATTCATCTGCGCCGGGTGATTTTTGCCACTGGACGTAGCAAGGCCTGGATTAATGGCCGTCCCAGCAGCCTGTCAGAACTGAAAGAAATTGGTCGTCTGCTGGTGCAACTGTATAGCCAGCACAGTCAGCAACAGCTCCTAGAACCACCTTATCCAAAACGCTGGTTGGATCGTTATTACAATTTTCATGAACCCGCACAAGCGGTACGAGATGCTTATGGCACCTGGCATAAAAATATCCGTCAACATCAGGCAGCACTGGATGCTCAAGCGACCCGTAAACAGCGCATCGAAACACTCGAGCTGCAACTCGAAGAACTGGAAGATATTATCCAGATTGACTATCAGGACATCGAACAGGAATTTGACCGCCTCTCTCATCATGAAACCATTATGCAGGACTGTGCCTATAGCCTGAATGGTCTGGATGAAGCGGAACAGAATATTAATCAGGAACTGTCTTCGATTCTGCGCCGGATCGAATCCCATGCTGGACGTAGCGAGCAGCTATCAGAAATCTATAATTCTCTGCTGAATGCGCAAAGTGAAATTGAAGATGCGACGGCGAATTTACGTCATTTCATGGATCGCCAGAGCTTTGATCCTGAACGCATGGAAGAGCTGAATTCACAGCTGGAAGTATTCCATCGTTTAGCACGTAAATACCGTACCCAGCCAGAACTGCTGAAAGAAGAATATGAAGCCTGGCAGACCGAACTGGATCAGCTACATCAGCTGGAAGATCCGGAAACGCTAGCCGAACAGGTTGAGCTGTCCTATCAGGACTTTATTGCCAAGGCAGAATATCTGGATCAGATCCGTCGTGAAGCCGCTGAACCTTTGGCAAAACAGTTAACCGAACAGGTGAAACAGCTGGCGCTGCCAGAAGCCTATTTTGAATTTAAATTTGAAGCTTTGGATGAACCAGGTAGCGAAGGTCTTAGCTTTATCCAGTTACTGTTTACTGCGAATAAAGGCATTCCGGCACAGCCGCTGGCCCGCGTCGCTTCAGGTGGTGAACTGTCACGTATCGCGCTGGTGATGCAAGTCATGAATGCCGAAAAGACCGAAGCCGAGGTGCTGGTCTTTGACGAGATTGATGTTGGCATCAGTGGTGGCACTGCAGAAATTGTCGGTCGCCTGCTGGCGGATCTGGCACAGCATGTACAGATTCTGTGTATTACCCACCAGGCACAAGTGGCAGCACAGTCCGATCAGCATCTACTGGTGAAAAAACAACAAACTGATCCAGCCAGCAGCACCATTATTGATTTAGAAGAAGATGAGCGTATTCAAGAACTTGCCCGCATGACTGGCGGTATAGAAATTAATGAAACCACCTTGCAACATGCACGGCAGTTACGTCATTTAAAGTTTCAGCATGTTTAAAAATCTTACAATGGTCACAAAAAACTGTTGGTGAATTGGCAAAGCTCTAGTAATTTAAAAGTATAGATCACACGATTTCTTTGCCAAGAAATTGATTTTAAGGAGAAGCTTTTCGGTGACCAAACAATATCTGACACATCGTTGTCTGATTGCTCCACCAGAAATGCGTGACGAATTTTTTGCCCACACGGTCATTTATCTCGCACGACATGACGAAGATGGAGCACAAGGCATCATTATCAATCGACCTGCGGGAATTCAAATCAAGGAATTGCTGAATGACCTCGAGATCGAAGCCGATAATGTCAAGCCACATGAAGTGTTACAGGGTGGCCCGTTGCGACCAGAGGCTGGTTTTGTTCTGCATACCGGTCAACCTACCTGGCATTCGTCCATTGCTGTCGGCGAAAATGTCTGTATCACCACTTCTAAAGATATTCTAGATGCCATTGCACACAATGAAGGTGTGGGACGCTATCAGATCGCTTTAGGTTATGCCAGCTGGAGCAAAGGTCAACTGGAGCAGGAAATTGCCAAAGGTGACTGGCTGATCTGTGAATCTGATATGGATTTAATTTTTAATTTACCTTATGACGACCGTTGGGATGCTGCCTATAAAAAAATGGGCCTAGATCGCAACTGGTTATCTTCTGAGATTGGACATGCCTGATCTGAATGCGCCACACATGATTATGGCCTTTGACTTTGGTACCCAAAAAATGGGCATGGCGGTAGGACAATCTTTGATTGAAAGTGCCAATCCTTTACCCTTGTTCCCAATGAAGGATGGTATTCCAAATTGGGATGCCTTGCTAAAAATCGTCAAGCAGTATCAGCCGACTTTATTTCTGGTCGGACTGCCGTTGAACATGGATGAAACCGAATCTGAACTTTCTGCCCGTGCACGCAAATTTGCCCGTCGCCTGCGGCATCAGACCAACATTGAAACTCTCATGGTTGACGAACGCCTGACTACCCGCGAAGCTCGTGATGAGCTAGAACATTACCAGACCCAAGGCCGTGGTAAAAAACTGGCTGCGGACAGTATTGCCGCTGCCCTGTTTATTGAAAGCTGGTACCGGCATCCGGTCGGTGTGAATCCTTAACCTCAAAAGTATCCTTCTTGGATGCTTTTTTAATCTCTTTTATAAATCTAATTTCAGTTTTTAATTTTCAGGAAAGAAATAGCGAAAGGTCAGATTAATTCGCGGCATCAGGACTTTGCTGGTTTTGCTGATCTGATGCTTCCAGTACTGCTGGGTTTGTCCTCGCATCACGATCAACTGACCACTGTGCAGTATCAGTTCCACCACTTCACCAGTTTGGTTATGCCTAAAACGCATTTTGCGAGTCGCACCAAAACTTAAAGAGGCAATCACGGTTTCGCGCTGTGCCGAGATCAGACTACCTTCATTATCACTATGCCAGCCCATGCCCTGCTGACCATGTTCATACAAATTCGCCAGACAAGAATTAAAAGGATGTCCGACCCGCTGCTCGATATGCTGTTTTAAGCGAAATAACGCCGGCTGCCAGATATGGGATTTTTTGACACTACCTGAATAACGATACTGGTAATTTTCATCACCATACCAGGCAATTTTTCGAGCAGTGACATAGTGCTTACCAAATAGAAATACCTCATCCTGCTCCCAAGCTAGATGCTGCAGGAAATACTGCAAATATTTCTGGCTCTGTTCCCCCGTCAAAATCAGGCCATAATCTTTGACGATTCCATCATAAGGCAATAAATTCGACTGTGGCTCAGGCGCAAATAAATCCAGTGTCATCACAGCATATTTCTTAAAAGATATTTTTATCCTGTCAGTTTCAACAGTTTCAGACAACAGCCATCTAACAAATCAATACAAATCATATCCTTGTGAACCATGTAGCTAGCGCATACACTTGATTTAACTTTCACTATAAAAATAATGCTGCATGGATCTCTGGCAACTATTTCAAAAGCTGCGTCCCTTTGTCCGTCCCTATCGGCTGCTGGTCATCGCCACCCTGATTCTGACCCTGATTGGCTCCTTTGCTGCACAGGTGAATGCGCTGACCCTGCAATATGCGGTCGATAGTATTAATGCTTTACTGGAACAAGGGCTGGGCTTAAGTGAAGGCTGGCATATCCTGATCACGATTTCTGCCATTTTACTGACTAAAGAAGTGATCAATGCGCTGGTGCAGTTTGGACAGAAATTTTATGGAGAAAAGCTGCGGATTTTTGTGTCGCAAGATCTGGCTCAAGGCATTATTGAAAAATTCCTGACCTACCGGCTGGCCTTTTTTAATCAGGACAATAACCAGGCCGGCAAACTGCAGACCCGGATCGACCGCGGTATTGGTTCACTAACTAGGCTGGTGCAGATTTTCTTCATCGACATTTTACCCTTATTTACCAGTGCCATTGTTGCACTGGGGCTAATGTACTACGCCAATATCTATGTCGGTCTGGTCGCGACGTCGATTGTACCGATTTATTTCTGGCTGACCTATAAACAGGCCCAGAAACTCGGTGGCTGGCGCCGTAGCCTACGTGATGGACGGGAAAAGAAAAGCCAAGGCATTTTAGGCATCATCAATTCAATCACCGTAATTAAATCCTTTAATCGAGAATCGATTGAAGCAGAAAAGCAGCTGACGCTGCAACGCGAACTGACCGACAATCAGATGAAAACCCGTCAGACCAGTTTCCTATTTGATGGTCTGAAAACTTTTATTGAACAGATCGGCATTGTGCTGATCATTATCCTGACAGCCTATTTCGTGCTGGCCGGCCAGATGAGTATTGGCATGATCATGTACCACGTGCTACTGTTTAATAATGTTTCGGCACCGATCCGTTCCCTGCACCGGATTTATGATGAAGTGAACGATGCCATGATCTATTCCGAAAGCTTCTTCAATATTCTGGAAGCCGATCATGAAATTGAATCCAGTGGCAAGCGGAAACCACCAATTCAGGGAAAATTTGAACTCAAGCATGTGGATTTCTATTATCCGAATGGCCATCACGCGCTGAAAGATATCAATATGGAAATCCGTCCGAACAAGATCACCGCTTTGGTTGGTTTATCTGGTGCCGGAAAATCGACCCTGATCAGTTTGCTGGACAAGTTTTATGAACCTCAGCATGGTCACATTACTTTAGATGGCATCGATCTGCAGGATTTTGATACCCAATATTTACGTGACCATATTGGCCTGGTACTACAAAAAAATCATATTTTCCAGGGCACAATTTTTGACAATATCCGTTATGGCAAAACTACGGCCAGTCTGGATGATGTGATTGAAGCAGCTAAGAAAGCCTCGATTCATGAACAGATTATGCAATTGCCGCAAAGTTATGATTCTGATGCCTTGCAGCTTTCTGGCGGACAACAGCAACGTATTGCGTTGGCCCGCATGTTTCTGAAAAATCCGCCAATTATTTTTCTGGATGAACCTACCGCCAGTCTGGATGCCATTGCCGCTGAACAGATCAAACAAAGTCTGGATCAGATCAAACAAGGTCGCACGGTAATTATTATCTCACACAGCCTGTCACAGATTATTGATGCCGATTACACTTATGTCATGAAAGAAGGTGCGATTGCCGAGCATGGCGAACATGACGCGCTGTATCATCAGGACGGCGTGTATAAGGAAATCTTTGATGCGATGGCGAAGAGCCTGAATATTGAAAAAATTGCCAAAACCTTTGAGGATGATGCTGAAGAAGAGACGCATAGTTAAGCTCTTCCATGGCAAAATAAGATCAAGGGCATCAACAATCGTGGCAATAACAGAATCTTTCAGCACACTACAAAGATTTGATGATACCTAGTGCAGAGAAATCTATTTAGTCCGGCCATAATCCACCAACCAAGCATTCATTTCTGCCAGCTGCTGTTCATTCAGCTGTCCTACGGAAGCCTGCAATTGCAGCACATGAATCAAATAATCATATTTGGCATTCAGATAATCGGTCTTGGCGGAAAAGGCATTCCGCTGGGCGAGTAATACATCCACCATGGTTTTCAAACCTTCCTGATACTGTGCCCGTGAAGCTTTAGAAACGATGTCTGCTGACTCCATCGCAGCCTTGCGTGCATTCAGTTTGGCTTCATCGGTTTCGACCTGCAGATAGGACTGTTTCACATCGGTATTGGCTTTCCGAATCGCAGCATCCAACTGAGCTTCGCTACGTTGCACTTGCACCCTAGCCTTTTGAATATTCTTGCTGGTTCGACCGCCGGTAAACAGGTTCCAGTTCATCTCTACTCCAACCTGATCAAAGTCGCCATTGGAAGATAGAACCGTTTCCGGTGTCTGTTTTAGATAACCGTAAGTCGCCACAGCTTCAACCTGCGGATAGCGGGCTGCTTCTTCGACCCGTTTGGCATCTTCAGAATAACGCTTCTGCAACCTTGCCTGCAGAATTTCTAGATTCTGGCTTTGTGCCAGTTCGGTCCAAGACTGGATATTGGAAGGTAATGGTTTCTGGAACTGGAAATCATCTCGCAGCACGGCCAGATTATCCTGATAGGGTCCAATCAGCTGAGCTAGTTGTTCTTGAGCTAGTACTAACTGGACTTGGGTAGCAATGCGATTGGCCTGTGCATTTTGATACTGGGCATTAGCTTCACTGACATCACTACGTGCGACTAACCCCTCTTTGAGTTTGGCATTCATCATGCGCAGCTGTTCTGCTAATGCCTGTTCTTCCTGCAAATAGGCTCCAGTTAATGACTGCTGACGCAGCACATTAAAATAGGCTTCTGCCACTTGGAGGATATGCTGTTGCTTCTGCAGGCGCAAATTGACTTCACTCAATTCTACTGAAGTTTGGACTTGCTTATAGCCCTGCCAGGCATCCCAACGGAATAAAGGTTGCCGTGCAGTTAAGGCAATCTGTCGGGTCGTGGTAATCGATCCCTGCAATTCACCAAAATCAGCTGGCAGTCCTTCGAGCTGAGAACTATCACTAGACTGGTTTTTACGAGTCACATTACCCGACAGTGTCACTGTCGGAAGTAAATTTCCTGTAGCAATCCCGAGATTCAGCTGATCAGCTTGGTACTGTAGTACATTTGCTTGCCAGTTAGGATCATTCTGTTTAGCACGCTCATAGGCATCGACCAGATCTAGTGCAAACACCGCAGAACTGCTACATAACAGGCTGACACTGAGGATGAATTTTCTCTTCATTTATAATGTGAATCCCTAACTACGGCATGGCCCTAAATCAGCGAAGATCGCCAAATGTTTGAATTTTAAAGTGATACAAATATTACTAGGATATTCCTAAACTTACGTATGACTTTTATTAATTTTTTTAATGCAAATCGGTGAATTTATCCCATATTGATTCATATTTTTCTGTCTTTCACAACAGCTTAACAAACAGATTCACAATACTAAACAGTATCTTTGCTGCAGATGTATACAATAGGCTCAATCCTGCTGTCATTCATCATCTAGATCAGAGCCTTGAATCCTAGTGTCTACACGTTTGTCTTCAATCCTGGCCTCTTGCTGCATCGTTTTGTTGCTGTGGTTGCTGTTCGCCTGTCAGCAACCTACCGAACCACAGGTCAAGATTGAGGCAGCAGAAACAAATGCCCAGAAAAATACCTCTGCTGAAGATTTTAGCCTGATGTGCCAGAACATCGAAAAACAGATGGCGGAAATCAATGATCAACGTACTACTTTTGCACTGGAACAGATCAACCAGAACCTGAAAGTCTGTCTGCCCCTGCTCGATCATCAGCAGCAGAAAAATCTGATGAAACATGCCAATCAGATGTATGAGCGTTTTCTAAAAGTAGAGCGCACCCCAGCCCAACAACACGCCTTCGAGCAATATGCGCTGGAAATGGCTCAGCATCCGACCATTCAGCAAAGCCATTATGCAGAACTCACTGCACGAGATCAGTATCTGCTGAAACACAAAGGACAAGCCTATGTCGAGCTGATTGATCTGGGGGAAAACCAGCTGAATTACCGTCGCAGTCCGGAATATCTGGCACGAGTGTTTGCGCCTTATTTGCCTGAAGCGGAAAAAGTCTTTATTGAAACCCTGGCACAGCAAAATCAGGAACCGGTCTTTAATCAGGAGCGTCTGCTAATCGAACCGGCTGAAATCGCGGCACGGATTATGGTCTGGGAAGATTATCTGGAACGCTATCCAAAAAGCATTTACCGTAAGGATGCTGAACATTTGCTACAGCAATATAGCTATTTCCTGTTTCACGGCTTGGAGCAAAAGCCCATTTCCCAGGATTATCGAGACCGCTATGCTGTAGATAGCCAGTATCGGGAAACCATAGTTGGCCTATCCAAAGGCAATGAAGGTGGCATCAGTAGCCAGGCCCAGCGCTTCTTGGAATTTCTGGATATGGATGAAGAGCAGCGCAGACAGACTATTCCAAAAGAATTACGCAATAGTCCAGTTTGGGAGCAGATTGCAGCTTATGCTGACATTCCAGTGCCCGATCCCAACTACAAGAAAAACTGTTTTAAAGATGCCATTTGCATCTAACTCCTGCTGACGCAAATCATCATTACAATAATTCTGTAAAAGAACGCCCAATCCGTCTACTTTTTAGTCCTGAACTCGGCTATGATCTGCCTAGCTTGACGGAGCGCGAGTAATAGCTCGCTGAGATCACCAAAATAATGCTGCATAGCACAATTTGATGGTGAGTACCGTTGAACCTGATCAGGTTAAGACCTGCGTAGGAATCAAGCATGTAAAAAACCTAGCCTCCTTTTATCCATTCAGGATAAAACCGCCCGCGTTTTTGGTCGTGCTTGATTCGTTGATGTCATTCATAAGGATTATTGCCATGAACCAGTTAACGAATCTCTCCAGTTCCACTTCTCCCGATGCTCATCACGAGCAGGAAGCCCGAGATCTGACCCGTATTTTGCCTGCTTCACGCAAAGTCTATATCCAAGGTTCGCGCCCGGATATTAAAGTGCCGATGCGTGAAATCTCCCTGACTGATACCCCAACGGGCCTCGGTGGTGAAAAAAATCTGCCCTTGATGGTTTATGATACGTCCGGTGTCTATACCGATCCCGAAGCTAGCATTGACTTAAATAAAGGTTTGCCCTCTGTACGCGACAACTGGATTGAAGAACGTAGCGATACTGAAATTTTGGAAGACCTTAGTTCCGAATTCGGCCGCCAGCGTCTACGTGATATCCGCACGGCTAACATTCGCTTCGCGCATATCCAGAAACCACGCAAAGCCAAACGTGGCCATAATGTGACCCAGATGCACTATGCTAAACAGGGTATCATCACCCCGGAAATGGAATACATTGCCATCCGTGAAAACCTGCGCCAGCGTGAAGGTGTAGATATGCGCCAGCATGCTGGACAAAATTTCGGGGCACAGAATTTAAGAGAAATTACCCCGGAATTTGTACGTCAGGAAGTCGCTGCCGGCCGTGCCATCATTCCGGCCAACATCAACCATCCGGAATGCGAACCAATGATCATTGGCCGGAATTTCCTGGTCAAAATCAACGCCAATATTGGTAACTCGGCACTCGGTTCAAGCATCGAAGAGGAAGTTTCAAAAATGACCTGGGCCACCCGCTGGGGTGCTGACACCATTATGGATCTGTCGACTGGTCAGAATATTCATGAAACTCGTGAATGGATTATCCGTAACTCGCCGGTGCCAATCGGTACGGTTCCGATTTATCAGGCATTAGAAAAAGTTAATGGTGTAGCCGAAGACCTGACCTGGGAAATCTTTAAAGATACCTTGATTGAGCAAGCGGAACAGGGTGTGGACTACTTTACAATTCATGCCGGGGTATTATTACGTTACGTGCCACTGACCGCAAATCGTC
The DNA here is from genome assembly GCF_000773685.1 of Acinetobacter sp. HR7. Classification (GTDB taxonomy): domain Bacteria; phylum Pseudomonadota; class Gammaproteobacteria; order Pseudomonadales; family Moraxellaceae; genus Acinetobacter; species Acinetobacter thermotolerans. The sequence goes on from NZ_JPQO01000191.1 coordinate 24,263, forward strand.
TGACTGGTATCGTATCGCGTGGTGGTTCGATCATGGCGCAATGGTGTCTAGCGCATCATCAGGAAAACTTTCTCTACACCCATTTCGATGAAATCTGCGAAATCATGAAAGCCTATGATGTGTCTTTCAGTCTGGGGGATGGCCTACGTCCGGGCTGTATTCAGGATGCCAATGATGAAGCACAATTTTCCGAACTGCGTACCTTGGGTGAACTGACCCATCGTGCCTGGGAACATGATGTACAGGTGATGATTGAAGGTCCGGGCCATGTGCCAATGCACATGATCAAGGAAAATATGGATCTGCAATTAGAAGTCTGTAAGGAAGCCCCTTTCTATACTTTAGGGCCGCTAACCACTGATATCGCACCGGGCTATGACCATATTACCTCTGCGATTGGTGCAGCGATGATTGGCTGGTATGGCACGGCGATGCTGTGTTATGTGACACCAAAAGAACATCTAGGCTTGCCAAACAAAAAAGACGTCAAAGACGGTATCATCACCTACAAGATTGCTGCCCATGCTGCGGACTTAGCGAAAGGCCATCCAGGTGCACAAGCCCGTGACAATGCTCTGTCTAAAGCCCGTTTCGAGTTCCGTTGGGAAGACCAGTTTAACCTGAGCCTGGACCCGGATACTGCACGCAGCATGCATGATGAAACCATGCCGAAAGAAGCGCACAAGTCTGCACACTTCTGTTCGATGTGCGGTCCGAAATTCTGCTCGATGAAAATTACCCAGAATGTGCGGGATTATGCAAACAACCAGAAAAATGCGGAACAGATAGCAGAGACCAATCCAGAGGTTGAAGCAGGTCTGGAAAGCATGAAAACCACCTTCCAAGAAACCGGTCGGAAACTATACCATAAAGTCTAATTCCCACTGAAAATCAGTTGTTTTTAGCAAAAACTCAGATAGGATGAAACACATGTTTTCATCCTTTTCTGATTTTATGAAGATTATTCAGCAAGCGTCCTATAACAATAAAGATGTTGAGATTCAACAACGCGAATATCTCTATCAGGGATTTTTAAAAGTAGAAAAAGTCCAGGTGAGCCATCGCCTGTTTAACAGCAATGAATATATTCCACCAATCCAACGTGAACTGATTGAACGCCGCCCGGCTGCGGGAGTTCTGCTGTATAACGACCAGCAACAGAAATTCGCCCTAATCGAACAGTTCCGTATCGGAGCGTTGAATGACCCGGACTCGCCTTGGCAACTGGAAGTGATCGCTGGTGTACTCGACGGTAATGAATCTCCAGAAGACTGCATCCGCCGTGAAGCCCTAGAAGAATCGGGTTGCGAACTTAAAGATCTGCAGTTCCTTTATAGCTTCTATCCATCGGCTGGCGCCTGTTCAGAAATGTTCCACCTGTTTGTCGCTCAGGCAGACCTGCCAGTACAGGGTGGCGTGCATGGCATGCCGGAGGAAGGTGAAAATATCCAGCTGCATGTGTTTGATTACACCCATCTTCCAGAACTGTTCCGAAATCACCGCCTGAGAAATGCACCGGTGATTATGGCCCTGCAATGGCTGCAACAGCATATTGCCACCACGGCTTCCAAGGAGTAGCGAGCATGACGCAGACTTCTACTCCTGCTGCTGAAAAAGTCTGGACCTTAATTCAGATCACCGATACCCATCTGATGGATCAGCCCGAACTGAGCTTTGCCAACATGAATCCGGAACAAAGCTTTCTGGATGTGGTCAAGGATATTAAACAACGTTTTCCGAATATTGATGCCGTAATTCATACCGGCGATCTGGCGCAGGTTGCAGCAGAATCGACCTACCAGCGTTATCTAGAATTTATGCAGGACTGGCAGGTGCCGCATTACCAGATTCCGGGCAATCATGATGACAATCTGGTCATTTTCCCATTCCATAACCATAAGAATGAAGCCCATGCCATTCACTTTGGTTCATGGACCTTAATCCTGCTAAACAGCGCGGTCAAAGGCCGGGTCGATGGCTGGGTAGAACAAAAGCAGCTGGAGCAACTGGAACAGTTATTGCTTGAACATCAACAGCAACATGTGATTGTGGCCTGTCATCATCATCCTTTTGCCATGCAATCACACTGGATTGACCAGCACCGGCTCAAGAATGCAGAAGCCTTAAAGGATGTAATTGCCCGTCACAGTAATGTGAAAATAGTGCTATTTGGTCATGTGCATCAAGATTCTGAAAACGAATGGCAAGGTGTGCGCTATCTATCGACCCCATCGACCAGCGTACAGTTCAAGCCACTTAGCGAAAACTTTGCTCTGGATCAGGCCCAGCCAGGCTATCGCGTGCTGTTACTGAAAGAGAACGGAGAGTACGAAACTTACATTAACAGAGTGAGATTAACACAGACTAAAATTAATACCGAAATTTCAGGTTATTAACTTTTCAATTTGTTTTTTTTGCTTTACTTTATTGCTCTTTAAGGAAACGTGATATCTACAATTGCCGCCATCAAAGACTATCAAAACGCATAAAAAGTCTATATGATGACGACCCCCATAGGAGGATAATCCTTCTTCAGGGTGGATAAAAATTTGCATATCACCATATTTTTTGCGTAGTTACCTGCGCATATGATGAGGAATGCCCTAAATGGCGAATGACAACCAAAATCAAGTCTTAGACGAACAAACTGCTGTTGTAGACGAGAAAGCTACAAAACGTGTGCGCAAATCTAAGCCGAAAACGACTGAGGGTGGTTCTACTGCTAGCTTATTTGGTATCGAACCTTATCAGCCTAAAAAGAATGAAGAATACATGTCTGAGGGCCAGCTAGAGCATTTTCGCCAAATCCTGATGGCATGGAAAGCCGAGCTGATGTCTGAAGTGGACCGTACCCTGAACACCATGCAGGACGAAAATACTGCCCTTCCGGATGTAAACGACCGCGCAACCCAAGAAGAAGAATTTGCGATCGAACTACGTACCCGTGACCGTGAACGTAAACTGATCCGTAAAATCGAACAGTCTCTGGAAGCGATCAAAAATGATGACTACGGTTTCTGTGAAACCTGTGGTATTGAAATTGGTCTGCGTCGTCTAGAAGCGCGTCCAACTGCGACTTTATGTATTGACTGTAAAACCCTTGCTGAAATCAAAGAGAAGCAAAATAACGGTTAAGCATGTCTATAAATAATCCTCCCTCAACCCCTCCTTTGATAAAGGAGGGGGACAACAGGATGGCTTATGTGGGCCGGTTTGCGCCATCGCCAACCGGCCCTTTGCATTTTGGCTCCCTCATAACTGCCGTGGCCAGCTACTGCGATGCCCGCGCTCATCAGGGCAAGTGGCTGGTCCGTATTGAAGATACCGACATTCCCCGCATTTATCCCGGCAGCGAAGAACATATTCTGCGTGCCATGGATGTTTTTGGCTTCGATCCCGATGCCGAGATTATTTTCCAAAAAGACCGTCTCGATATCTATGAAGGCGTAATTGAACAGCTACATCAGCAGGGTCTGGTCTATGCCTGCCAATGTACCCGCAAGATGCTCGGTTCCAATCATATTTATCAGGGTACCTGCCGTAACCTAAACCTGCCATTTGAGCATCAGGCCATTCGGGTCAAGGTCGAAGATGTTGAAATCTGCTTTGATGATCCGCTGCAAGGCCGTCACTGTTCTAACCTGAAGCGTGATCTCGGTGATTTTGTCCTGAAACGCCGTGATGGGATTATCAACTATCAGCTGGCCGTCATCGTGGATGACTATCTGCAAGGCATGACCCATGTGGTTCGTGGTGCCGACCTACTCGACAATACTGAACGGCAGATTTATCTAGGTCAGCTACTCGGCTACCCTCGCCTACAGTATATGCATCTGCCACTAGCCATGAATGATCAGGGCCAAAAACTGTCTAAGCAAAATCTGGCACAGGCACTCGATCTAAACCAGGCTCCACAATTACTGCAACAAGCACTGACTGCCCTGCACCAACCAGACGTAGAACTGGATACCCCAGAACGCATGCTTAAACAGGCCGTGGCACAATGGGATATTGAACGGATTCCGCATACAACTGAGCTACAAGGCCACTATTTATAGAACTGGATTTTGGCTTAAGCTAAAGAAAAATTCAGCTGAGTGTTGGTCTATGTTGTTTATTTTTGGAATTGGTCCGAAAACCAAAGTCATCGAGAAAAGTCAGTTCTTATGCCCTGTTTGCCGGACACGTGCCGATTATGAGCTGAGACAGCAGCGTAATTATTTTTCTTTATTTTTTATTCCCTTGATTCCGCTATCCAAAGCAAAACAGGCCTTTGTCCGCTGTAATCACTGCGGGACGGTCATGCCAAGCACGGTACTTGACCATGCCCAGCCTGACCCGAACCGTCAGTCCAACCTAGAAGCTTGATTCCTCACGACTTGGGTTGGTTTCACGTGTGGTAGCATCAATCTTGAGAATCAGACTGATCATCATGGCACACATAATCAGGGATGAACCGCCATAACTAATAAATGGCAGGGTCAAACCTTTGGTTGGCAGCATACCCATGTTCATACCTGAGTTTACGAGAACTTGTAGCAAGAAAATGATACTGATCCCATAGGCCAGATAACCCGCACGCAGGTAATGGTTTTTCAGAGCACGATGCCCGATACGGATACAGCACACGATCATAGTAAATGACAGGATCAATACCGCAGCAATACCAAGAAAACCAAACTCTTCACCCAGAATCGCCAGCATGAAGTCAGTATGTGCTTCCGGTAGATAGGACATTTTCTGGATACTGTGTCCCAAACCGACCCCGGTCCATTCACCACGACCGAAGGCCATCAGGGCATTCGATAGCTGATAACCAGTACCCAGTGGATCTTCCCAAGGATTCGAGAACGACATCAGACGTTTCAAACGATAAGGTTCCAGTAAAATCGCCCCGATCAGAGACACTAGCAGAATCCCGAAAGTGGCACCGAACTGAATCAGTGGAGCCCCTGCCAGGAAGAACACGCCCAACATGGTCAGGGTAATCACCACGGTCGCGCCCAAGTCAGGCTCCAGCATTACCAGCAGGATCGTGAATCCCATAATGATACACAAACGCACCAGACCGGAAATCTTGTTCCGGACCTCCTCAGCACGTCGTACCACATAGTCCGCAGTAAAGATTGCCATCATTACCTTAGCCACTTCCGAAGCCTGTAAGGTAAAACCAGCCAGACGAATCCAGCGTTTGGAACCATTCACCTCAGTCCCGACGACTAGCACAGCAGCCAGCAGAATAATGGTAATAAACCACAGAAAGAAGGTACTGTTAAACCAGCGATTCAGCGGAATTTTATAGGTGGCATAAGCAACACCTGCTCCGGCAATAATCGAAATCGCATGGCGAGTCAGGTAGTGAAAGGGATTGCCATTAATCCGCTCGGCATAGGGCATCGATGCCGATGCTACCATGATCGAACCCAGACATAGCAAGGCCAGTACGCAGAAAATTAGCACATTGCGCGGATTAATCTCAGCGGGTAGCTTTGGTACCCACTGCTCATAGAATTGAGTAATTTTATTGATCGCAGTCTGAGCAAACTCAGCCATAGCACGAATCCTTGTTATTCTTAGTTGAGCGCGTTGACATAGGCAACGAACTTACGACCACGCTCGGCATAGCCGCCAGCAAACATATCAAAACTTGCACATGCCGGAGACAATAGCACGACATCTTCAGGCTGGGTATTTTTTTGACACAATTCCACTGCTTGTTCCAGTGTCTCGGCATGCAACAGTGTGGTAGTCCCTTCAATGGCTTTTTCAATAATTGGACGATCCACACCAAGCAGCACTGCGACTTTGGCATATTTAGACAGCGAATCACGTAAAGCGGTAAAGTCTTGACCTTTGCCCTGACCACCGAGAATGATTGCAACCTTGCCACCTTTGGCTTCAATCGCCATACCCAGACCGTCAATTGCTGCCAGTGTTGCGCCGATGTTGGTGCCTTTAGAATCGTTGTAATAACGCACACCATTGACTTCTTTGACGAATTCACAACGGTGCTCCAGACCTTTAAAGTTTTTTAAGGTTTCCAGCATGCTATCCATTGGTAGGTCAATCGCTTCACCCAAAGCCAGACAAGCCAATGCATTGGCAACATTGTGAGTACCCTGGATATACATATCCGAACTTTTCAGCAAGCGCTCACGACCACGAGCCAGCCAGATGGTGCCGTCATTGTCTTTCAGGATACCGAATTGATTCATATCCGGTGCATTCAGGCCAAAGCTTTGCATTGGGGTAGTATCTGGAACCAATGGACGGGTCAGTGAATCATCACGGTTAAACACGACTTTTTTCACGCCCTGGAAAATACGGTGTTTGGCAGTGTGATAGCCCAGCATGTCACCGTGACGGTCCAGATGGTCTTCACTCATGTTCAACACTACGGCCACTTCTGCATTTAAATTCGAAGTCGTTTCTAACTGAAAGCTAGACAATTCCAGCACATACACTTCAGGGTCATCTTTGGTTAAGTCCAGTGCTGGACGACCAAGGTTACCACCGACTGCCACTTTTTTGCCGGCATCTTTTGCCATCAAGCCAATCAAGGTAGTCACGGTACTTTTAGCATTGGAACCGGTAATTGCCACGATAGGTTTATCAGTGGAACGACGCAGAATCTGGATTTCACTGACGACTGGAATACCTTTAGCAATCGCCGCCTGAATTTCTGGCAGTTTAGGGTCTAGTCCCGGGCTGATTACGATTTCTTCAGCAGACAGCAGTAAATCCTGATCCAATTTGCCAAAACTGGTCTGTACTTCAGCCGGAATCTGGTCATGGCCCGGTGGCACAGCGCGAGAGTCGGTAACAGCAACGCGGTAGCCCTGGTCATGTAAGAAATTGACTGCTGCAACACCTGAAATACCGAGTCCTGCAACGACTTTAAGTCCACCACGTTGTATTAACATTTTTGCCTCATGTTCTGGTCTAATTTGAAACTTTGGAAATGTTAGCACTTTGCCGTTTTGAATGCTTTTTTTGATTGGCTTTTCTACAGATTTTTTTTTATATCGCACAAAAAAGCCAGCACAAAAATGCTGGCTTTTTCACTTTTAGCTAGGATGGAAAATTATTTCCATTTTACCGCCTGCTGGGCTGGCTTTTTCGCAGTTTCCTGTTCAGAGACAGGGCAAGAACAATTACCGCCACAACCACCGCTCATGGCCGGTTTCAGCCATTTTGCCAGGGTATGCCAGCCCTTGACTTCAGCTGCATTAGACAGTTTCAGGAAAACCGAGCGTGAAGTATTCGGAAATACCTTCTTGAATACTACCACGGCACTCCAAAGTACCAGTGCTGTCACAATTAGAACTTCAATCATCTCAGTCTCCCCTTCACATTTATTTGTTGCTTCAGTCAATCTTAACCAAAGTAGTGTGAAGCAATTTGATAGGTCAGGAATGACATCAAGTATGCCAGACCAAACAGGTAAAAGGTCATAAAACCTACCGTACGCCATGACCCTGTTTCACGACGAACTGTTGCCAGGGTTGCCAGACAGTGCGGCGCATAGATAAACCACACCAGCAAGGACAAACCAGTCGCTAGTGACCAGCCCAGATCACCACCACCGCTGATCAAGGCTGCCAGTCCTTCCGACATCGCATCTTCATCGACTGCAGATAACGCATACACCGTACCCAAAGCTGCGACCACGACTTCACGCGCGGCCATGGCTGGAATCAGTGCAATACAGATCTGCCAGTTAAAGCCAACCGGGGCAAAGATGGGCTGGATCAGATGACCGAGCATCCCCGCAAAAGAGTAATCGATATCTGGCAGCGTTGCGCCTTCGGGTGGTTGCGGGAAAGTACACAGAAACCACAGCAAAATAGACAGCGCAAAGATGATGCCACCAACACGTTTCAAGAAGATCTTGGCACGATCCAGCAAACCGATCCAGATATTCTTGAGATCCGGGAAGCGGTAACTTGGCAGCTCCATCAATAACATGTGGCCGACTTTGTCTTTATTAAAGAACTTCAATACAAAAGACACACACAGTGCACTCAGAATGCCGGCCATGTACAGGCCAAACAGCACCAGACCTTGCAGGTTAAAGATGCCCCACACGGTTTGTGATGGAATGAAAGCGGCAATCAATAGTGCATACACTGGCAGACGTGCCGAACAAGTCATCAAGGGTGCCACAAAAATCGTAGTCAAACGATCCCGTGAATCACTGATGGTCCTTGAAGCCATGATGCCCGGGATCGCACAGGCAAAACTGGACAGTAAAGGAATAAAGGCACGGCCAGACAGACCAGCTTTAAACATCAGCTTATCCAGCAGGAAGGCTGCACGCGGCAAGTAACCGGATTCTTCGAGGACCAAAATAAAGAAGAACAGAATCAGAATCTGTGGCAGAAACACCACTACACCACCGGCACCTGCGATAATTCCATCCACAACCAGACTGTTTAACAATGGGTGAGCAATCATCGGGCCTACAGCTTCACCCAGCCAGCCAAAGAAGGCTTCGATGCTATCCATAAATGGTGCGGCCCAAGCAAACACGGCCTGGAAGATGACAAACATCATTACCGCCAGACTTACCAAGCCCAGCACCGGATGCAAGAAAATTTTGTCAAGGAAATCGGTACGTTTGTCTTCGTGGTCAACGAAGTTCACCACATCTTTCAGGATACTTTCGATTTTGTGGTGACTATCACCGCTTAAACCGGTCATTTCAGTTTGTGGCATGGCATATTTGCCCTGATCCAGCGCATTCATCAGGTTTTCAATGCCTGAATTCCGCACCGCAACAGTTTCTACCACTGGAATACCTAAACGCTGAGACAGTTTCTGAGTATTGATCTGCATGCCACGACGGCGTGCTTCATCCATCATGTTTAGAACCAACAGTACTGGACGACCCAGCTGGATCATTTCCAGCACCAGTCCCAAGTGCAGTTTCAGGTTGGTAGCATCAACCACACACAGAAAAGCATCCTGCTGGCCTTCTTCGGCTATTTTGCCTTGCACCACATCACGGGTAATCGCTTCATCGGGACTGGTAGCATCTAAACTGTAGGTCCCTGGTAAATCCAGCACGCGTACTGGCTTGCCTGATGGAAGAGTGAAATGACCGATTTTACGTTCAACCGTCACCCCGGCATAGTTGCCAACTTTTTGTCTGGTTCCGGTTAAATGGTTGAATAATGAGGTTTTACCACAGTTAGGGTTACCGACAAGGGCAATACGTAAGGCATCACTCATGCCGTAACTCCAGGCTCAATTTCAATTTTTGCTGCCTCCGATTTACGCAGGGCAAAACGCGTAAATCCGATTTGAATTAGAATAGGATCCCCACCAAAAATACCTTTGGTAATCACCTGCACTTCGGTACCAGGCACAAAACCTAATGTTTCCAGACGACTCGCTACAACATTGTGCTGAGCACCCTCACCATCAGTAGTTCGATTGATCTTTCGAATGATGGCTGTTTGCTTCACTTTTAATTCCGACAAACGCACCGTGAAAATTCCTAAGATTTTTGCACAGTATACACGCAGATGAGAATAGTTACCAAATAAGGTTTAATTTCATTTTTGCCGGACTGCTGAACAGATCGACAGATCATTCAAATTGCTCTACAGTGCAGAATATCCATCAAAATGATTGATTTATCTGAGTAAGCGCAAGCCTCTATGTTGAATAAAAAGCCCCGTATTCCTGCTCCGGTCCAGATTCCAGAAGATGCCCAATTCCTGCAGGGATACCGTGACTATCTGATTGCCCAGACTGTCAGTCCGCATACACGTAATGCCTATTTATCTGATTTAATTCAATGTATTCACTGTTTGAATAAACCTTTACCAGAATGGAATCACGACGATATTTCCGATGTGATGATCGAGCTAACCAAACAGCAGAAAAGTCCACGATCAATTGCACGCTGTTTGTCCGCCCTACGCTCATTTTTTAAATTTCTGCGTGAACAGAAATTAAGAAGTGACAACCCGATGGCTGCACATAAAACCCCAAAACTGGGACGTGCCTTGCCCAAAGACCTGTCCGAAGCCGACGTCGAAGCGTTGATTAACGCACCAGACATTAATACCGCACTCGGCTTACGCGACCGTGCCATGCTGGAAGTACTGTATGCCTGCGGTCTGCGCGTCAGTGAACTGCTGAATCTGCGCTTAGACTTGATCAATTTAAAACAGGGTTATTTACGTATTGTCGGTAAGGGTAATAAAGAACGTCTAGTGCCGATGGGACAAGTCGCCTGTGAATGGATTGAAAAATATCTGAATGAAGCTCGTCCACAACTGTATAAAACCTCGACAGATTATCTGTTCCTGACCCAGCTAGGTGGCATTATGAGCCGGCAGAACTTCTGGTATGCGATCAAACGCTATGCCCTGCAGGCTGAAATACAAGCTGAATTATCGCCACATACTTTACGGCATGCCTTTGCCACGCATTTACTCAATCATGGCGCGGATCTACGTGTGGTACAAATGCTGCTGGGACATAGTGACCTGTCTACCACTCAGATTTATACGCATGTGGCACAGGTACGCATGCAGCAGCTGCATGCCACTTATCACCCACGTGCCTAAAGCCCCTGACAACAGCGTGTACAGAGAAGTTCAACGTGCATGGCATTTTTTTGCTATGCTAGTCGTCTAATTTTATTCAAGAACAAAAAGGGTTATTTATGACATTTGCCCGCTCCAGCCTGTTTATCGCATGCACTCTTGCTGCAGGCCTCGGTCTTTCAGCCTGCTCAAATTCTAATAAAGACGATAAAAAGCCAGACAACTTAACGGCAAGTGCACCAGCAACAGGGGAAGCGTCGACCTTATCCGAACGCAATGCACAGCAACGCCTGATCTCGACATTAGAAGGTCATTTCAAGAAAGCGGGCATCAAGGCCAAAATTACTGATATTAAAACCACTGAAGTGCCAAACTTGTATTGGGTCAGTCTGGAAGGCATGTCGTCGATTTATGCGACCAGCGATGGCAAATATATTATTCAGGGCGATGTGATCCGTCTGGGGGATAAGCAGCTGCATAATGTCAGCGAAACCTTGCAGTCTGAAGTGAACAAAAAACTGTTTGCTTCCCTGAAAAAAGAAGATCTGCTGATCTATCCGGCTAAAGACAAAGCTAAGCACGTGATCTATGTGTTTACCGATGTTAGCTGCCCTTACTGCCATAAATTCCATGAGCAAATGGATGAAATGAATGCCAAAGGCATCGAAGTACGTTATATCGCATGGCCACGTGGTGAGCAGCATATGCCGGCGATGGAAGCGATCTGGTGTAATGAAGACCGTCGCGCCGCATTCGACCAAGCCATTGCTGGTGGTTCAATTACCCCGGCAAGCTGTCAAAATCCTGTGAAAGATCAATATCAAATGGGTCTAAACATCGGCGTGAACGGTACACCGGGTGTGTACAGTTCTGAAGGCTTATACCTTGGTGGATATATGTCGACCTCGGAACTTCTGGATCGCCTTAAATAACTCATTTTAATGAGTTATTTAACTTTATCTTATACATAAAGATATTCTGCGATCACCCTAGAGTCAGCGCGTTTTTTTAGCTATGATCTAGGCTCTCGTAAAAACTGTTTATATTTGGAGTGTGACGTGAAACCAGTTCGTCTGGCAATCCTCGGTCTTGGTACTGTGGGTGGTGGTGCCCTGAAACTATTAAAAGAAAATGCTGCTGAGATTAAACGTCGCACCGGTCGTGAAATTCAAATTACCTACGTAGGTACCCGTCGTCCACGTCCTGATCTGGACTTGGACCCAAGCATCAAGCAAAGTGCGGATCTGCTTGACATCGTCCGTCAACCGGATGTGGATGTCGTAGTAGAAGTGATGGGTGGTATTCACCCTGCCTACGAAGTGATTAAGGAAGCCATCCTGCATGGCAAACAGGTTGTGACCGCAAACAAGGCATTGCTTGCTGAACATGGTAATGAACTATTCAAACTTGCTGATGACAACGCTGTGCAGATTGCTTACGAGGCAGCGGTGGCTGGTGGCATTCCAATTATTAAAGTGATGCGTGAAGGTCTGGCAGCCAACAAGATTGAATGGCTGGCGGGTATCATCAACGGTACAGGCAACTTCATCCTGACTGAAATGCGTGACAAAGGCCGTGCTTTTGAAGACGTACTGAAAGAAGCACAAGAACTCGGTTATGCCGAAGCTGACCCAACCTTTGACGTGGAAGGCATTGATGCAGCACACAAACTGACCCTTCTAGCTTCTATTGCATTCGGTATTCCGCTGCAGTTTGACAAAGTCTTCACCGAAGGCATCAGCAAAATTACCGCCCAAGACGTGAAATATGCTGAAGATCTCGGCTTCCGCATCAAACACCTCGGTATTGCCCGTCGTGCCGAAAATGGGATCGAACTGCGTGTGCACCCAACCCTGATTCCTGAAGAACAGCTGATCGCCAATGTCAACGGCGTGAAAAATGCCGTACTGGTACAAGCCAATGCCGTTGGCCCTACCCTTTATTACGGCGCAGGTGCAGGTGCCGGCCCTACTGCTTCTGCAGTCGTGGCGGATATCGTGGATATCGTACGTGACATTTCTTACACTGAAGACGGTGCAGGTACTATTCCACAATTGGCATTTGAAAGCTTAAGCGACTTGCCAATCCTGTCACGCGAAGAAATGACCACTGGATACTACATCCGCATCAATGCCGAAGATCAGACTGGTGTGCTGGCTGATGTGACTGCAATTCTGAGCCGTAACGGTATCAGTATTGATGCCATCATGCAGCAATCCCGTCTGAAAGACCTTATTCCGATCGTCATCCTGACTGACCCAGTTAAGGAAGCGAAAATGGATGAAGCGTTAAAGCAAATTCAAGCTCTTCCTGTCATTCATGGCGAAATTGTGCGAATTCGTTTAGAATCGCTTGATAATTAATCGGGTTGAGGGGACTATATCCCCTCGCCAAGCTCTACACACAATTGGAACATCATCATGTCGAATGCCAATCGTTATACTGGTTTAGTTGACCGCTATCGCGACCGTTTACCAGTGTCTGCAACTACTAAAGCCATCTCTCTAGGCGAAGGTAATACGCCACTGATTAAGCTTGCGAATATTCCTCGCATTATTGGCAAAAATGTTGAAATTTATGTGAAGTACGAGGGCTTAAACCCGACTGGTTCATTTAAAGACCGTGGTATGACCATGGCGGTAACAAAAGCAGTTGAAGAAGGCTCTAAAGCGATTATCTGTGCATCTACAGGTAACACTTCTGCAGCTGCAGCAGCTTATGCGGCGCGTGCTGGTATCAAAGCATTCGTACTGATCCCAGAAGGCAAAATTGCCATGGGTAAAATGGCACAAGCCATGATGTATGGTGCAATCACTATGCAAATCCGTGGTAACTTCGATGATGGTATGCGTCTAGTGAAAGAAGTTGCGGATAAAGCACCTGTCACCATCGTGAACTCCATCAACCCATACCGTCTGCAAGGTCAAAAAACCATTGCTTACGAAATCGTGGACGAATTGGGTCGTGCCCCTGACTATCACTGCCTGCCAGTCGGTAACGCAGGTAACATCACTGCACACTGGATGGGTTATACCGAAGCGCTTGCTAACCAGCCGAAAGAACAGTTTGAACAAGTGGTTTATAACCCTGAAACTGATCAGTTCACTGGTCCTAAACCAGAAGGCCGTCCAACGATGGTCGGTTACCAGGCTGCTGGCGCTGCACCTTTCCTACGTGGTGCACCAGTAGCAAACCCTGAAACGATTGCAACTGCAATCCGTATCGGTAACCCCCAAAGCTGGAACCATGCAAAAGCCGTTGTTCGTGATTCTCAAGGCTGGTTCGATGAACTGACTGATAACGAAATCCTTGAAGCACAACGCCTGCTATCTATGTACGAAGGCGTATTCGTAGAACCTGCTTCTGCAGCATCTATTGGCGGTGCGATCCGTGACATCAAAGCGGGTAAAATTGCCGAGGGTTCTGTGATCGTATGTACCGTAACTGGTAACGGTCTGAAAGACCCAGACACTGCGATCAAACAATGTTCTGATGCCGTGATGCTGTCGATCGACGCTACTCTGGATCAAGTACGCGATTCTATTCTTTCTAATATGTAATAATCGGATCAAAAAAAGCCCTGCAAGTGCAGGGCTTTTTTATATATGCTTAAAAGGGATTAAACACGTTGTTTAGGCAGGCTGGATACCCAAGTCATCAGACGAGTGGCATCGTTGGTACGTGCAGCAGTTGAATCTGCACCTAATACCACGACCACCACAGGACGATTATTCAAGGTGGTATGCATCACTACACAACGTCCTGCTTCATTAATATAACCGGTTTTAGACAGGTTGATGTTCCAGCCACCATTACGCACCAGTGAATTGGTATTATTCGATTTCAATACACGGTAGCCCAGGTTGAAGTCATAGCTCGCCGTGGTTGAGAACTGACGAATCAGGCCATACTGAGACGCAGTATTCACTAGAATCCCCAAATCACGTGCAGAAGACACATTGCCAGGATGCAGACCAGTAGATTCCATATAGTGTGTTGAATTCATACCGAGTGCTTTGGCTTTGGCATTCATCTTGGCAATAAAAGCTGCCCGACCACCAGGATAAGTCCGGGCCAACGCTGCTGCAGCCGGATTTTCTGATTTCATTAACGCAAATAATAAGGCTTCAGCACGATTCATCGTATCGCCAACACGTAAGGTCGAGCTCGAGCTCTTACAACCTGCACATGAAAAATCACTTTGTTGCAGGGTGATTTTTTCATTCATGTTCAGACGCGCATCCGAAATCACCACTGCGGTCATCAGCTTGGTAATCGAGGCAATCGGCACTGCCATATTGCTGTTCTTGCTATATAGCACTTCACCGGTCTGGGCATCCATTACCAATGCAGAACGTGCATTTACCGATGGCTGGCTACTATAGGTTTTCGTATCTAGAATCTGTATAGTTTTGGCCGGCTCCTGCACCGCCTGACCATTCTGACTACGGATGCTTGTAGTAACCGTCGTAGAGCCAAGTGGAGAAGGCTCATCGGCGTCCGCGCCATCATTCAGGAACTGGTTGGCCTGTTCAGAAGACCAGCTCAAGCTAGCCTGAGGAGTCGCTGCTGACGAATTCATGATGATTTCAGCAAAACTCGTCGTACTCGTGCTGACTGCAATCGACAGACCCAGTACATGCATCAAAGACTTGTGTGTTTTCTTCACTATTCCTTCACCCAACTAACGAGGTAAGATTGATTTGCGTATTACCTCTAATATGGCTTACATTACATTTACCACAATGCAGAACAATTATTGATCTCTACACTGCCTAATACGGTTTTTTATGAACTGTCTTTAGGATTGCTAATTTTGTAGTTTCATTGCAAGCTTATTTTGCGTTGTGTAACAAAAAAAATGATTTTTCATCCGAGGGAGAGTATACGTGATCACAGTTTTAGTTGTAGATGACCATGAATTAGTGCGGACCGGTATTTGTAGAATGCTTGAGGATCACGCCGAGATTCAGGTTATTGGACAAGCTGAATCTGGTGAGGAAGCGATCGCCCTCGTGCGTCAGCATCATCCAAATGTGGTGCTGCTCGATGTGAATATGCCGGGAATTGGCGGTGTAGAAACCACCCGTCGCCTGTTACAGACCGCACCAGATACCAAAGTCGTGGCTGTCAGTGGTCTGGCTGAAGAACCTTACCCTTCCCTACTACTAAAAGCTGGTGCCAAAGGTTATATCACCAAAGGTGCACCCGTGACCGAGATGGTCCGCGCCATTAATAAAGTCATGCAGGGCGGTAAATATTTTAGCGCGGATATCGCGGAACAGCTGGCGAGTTCTTATTTGTCCGATACCCAGCAATCGCCTTTTGACTCGCTCTCGGAACGGGAAATGCAGGTGGCGATGATGGTAGTCAACTGTATTAGCGCCCAGGAAATTGCCGACAAGCTTTTTGTGAGTGTAAAAACCGTCAACACTTACCGTTACCGTATTTTTGAAAAACTCAATATTGACAGTGATGTCAAACTTACACATCTCGCGATGCGTTATGGCCTGATCAAGCCATAATCTTTATGTCCCGAATTTAAACAATAATAAAAGGTTATATGTCGCAGCGATCTTCTTATTCAGAGCTGAATCAGTATCTGCTCGGTACCTGGTATGCGGCATATCGGCTGATCATCAGCACCGGCCTGCTGCTGATTTTTCTGCTGACCTATCCGGAATATAATAGCGAACTGGCCCACCCTCAGCTCTATCATTATGTGCTGAGTAGCTTTATTGCGATTTCACTGGGGCAGCTATTTCTACTGAAATATGTGAATAAATTTATTCACAAACAGCTGACTGCGATTTTTATTGTCGATGTCTGTGCCTTAAGTCTGCTGACCCTGGCGACCAGCGGAGCCAATCTGCATCTCAGTATGCTGTTTGTCATCACCATCTTTGCTGCATCTATTCTACTCAATGCACAAAAGGCACTGGTGATTACCCTGATTGCGGTAATCAGTGTCACCTATCAGCATTTTATCGTCAGTATCTTTACCCTGTCCTCACTCGGCAATATTGGCAACAGTGCCATCTTGGCTTTCCTGTTCTGTGTGGTTTACGGCATCGGACAGATTGCGGTACGGCGTTTCCAGATTCTGGAAAACCTGAATTTCTCCCAGTCTATGGAACTGTACCGGCTGCAGAATATTAACCGCTATATTCTGGAACAGATTGATACTGGCTATCTGGTGCTGGATGAAAACTGCCATGTGGTGCTGAGTAATCCAGCTGCCTGTCATCTGTTGGGAATTGAACACACCTACTCTTTTGACAAGTTTCCCCTGTACCAGTTCCAGCCGTATCTGTTTGAACTGATCCGCTTTGAGAATCTGGAAAATGGTGAACGTTTCCAGTTTGAATCACAGCAGAGCCGTTTTAATATCCATGTGCAGGTGCAGAAACTAATTGTGCCTCACCAAACCTTAATGCTTCTAGTATTGCAGGATGCACGAAAAATCAATCAAGAGGTGCAGCAGCTTAAACTCGCAGCATTGGGTCAACTTTCTGCCAGTATCGCCCATGAAATCCGTAATCCACTAGCCGCCATTGTCCAAGCCAATGACCTGCTGCCCGGTTCTGAACAGGAACAGCAGGAGGTCCTGCACAGCATGATTAGCAAACAGGCCACCCGGATTAACCGGATTATTGAAGACACGCTGAATATGGTGAAAAATAAAGAAACTCGCCCGGTACCGATTCAGCTGAATGAATTTATTCCGCAATGCCTACATGAGGATCTGGCTGATATTGCGGATCACATTAAATTCAATATCGACATGCGTCTGGATATCCAGTTTGATGAAGCCCAGCTGCGACAGGTGCTGATCAATCTGTTACGCAATGCAGTACGGCATAATGACCCGACTGTAGGACCAGTTGAGTTAAAGGTACATCCTTATGAGCATAAGGTCTGGATTGATGTACGAGATTTTGGCGATGGCGTGACGCCAGCCGATCAAAGCTTATTATTTAAACCGTTTTTCAGTAACTCGATTAATGGCACAGGACTCGGGCTCTATCTCTCCCATAGTTTCTGTGAAGCCAATCAGGCACAATTGAATTATATACAACAAGAACAGGGTGCTTGCTTCAGGATCAGCTGCCAGCGCATTACTGTTTAATTTTTGAAATTTAAGGGGAAAATTGTGGAACAACAACCACTGGTACTTTTGGTCGATGACGAAGAAGATCTGTGTACCTTGATGCAGATGTCACTGATGCGTATGGGGATACGCACGCACATCGCACATCGCCTTGAGGATGCCAAAAGACGCTTGACCGATCATCAGTATGATGCCTGTCTGACCGACCTAAACTTACCGGATGGCAATGGATTGCAATTGCTGGATTTTATCAGTGAACATTACCCTTCCCTGCCGGTTGCCGTCTTAACTGCCTATGGCAATATGGATATTGCTATTGCTGCTCTGAAAGCCGGGGCTTTTGACTTTGTCAGCAAGCCGATCAATCAAAAACATCTGGAACAATTAATCCAGAAAGCACTGAATAAACCGGCCAATTATGCTTCCAATCAGGAAGACACGCTTGAATACAAGATGCTGATCGGCCAGTCCAAACCGATTCAGCAACTGCGTGCGACTTTACGCAAAATCGCCCGTTCTCAGGCACCCGTATTTATCACTGGTGAGTCAGGAACCGGTAAAGAAGTCGTTGCCAATCTGGTACATCGACTCAGTAACCGTAGTGAAGGTCCATTTATCGCGATTAACTGTGGTGCGATTCCTACCGAGCTGATGGAAAGCGAGCTGTTCGGGCATAAGAAAGGTAGCTTTACTGGCGCGACTCAGGACAAACAGGGCCTGATCCAGTCTGCACATGGTGGCAGTTTATTCTTAGATGAAATTGCCGAACTACCGCTGAGTATGCAGGTCAAACTATTGCGTGCAGTACAGGAAAAACGTATTCGCCCGCTCGGTTCAGATACCGAAATTGATGTGGATTTCCGCGTGATCAGTGCCAGCCATCAGGACTTAGAAGCACTGGTACAACAGGGTAAATTCCGTCAGGATTTGTTCTTCCGGATTCATGTCATGGATCTGGTGCTGCCGCCATTGCGTGAACGCGGCAATGATATTCTTCTGCTGGCGGAACACTTTATCCAGAAAATCTGCCAGGAATGGCAAATTCCAGCCAAGCGTCTGACTGAACGCAGTAAAGAATTATTACTAACCCAATATTACCCGGGCAATGTGCGGGAACTGCGCAATATTATCGAACGCGCCATTACCCTGAGCGATGAAGACATTATCGATATTCAGCACCTGCAAACGGCGCCATTACGGCAAAGTTTTGTCACTCCTGAAAATACTCTAGCCTCTACGTCTGAATCGAACAGCAATACTCACAACGGTTCTGATGCTTTTATCGTTCCAAAAAAACTTCCAGAAGAAGGACTGGAACTATATATGGAGAAAATCGAAAAGGAAATCCTGCTGAATGCGCTGAACCTGACCCACTGGAACCGGACGCTGGCAGCGAAAAAACTCGGTATGTCCTTCCGTTCGCTACGTTATCGTTTGAAAAAGTTTGGATTAGACACTGAGGAAGAATAATCAGCCTATTTCTGCTGAAGCAGCAACTCGGTGACATGATCCACATAGCTGTCTTCTTTCATTTCCAGCGTTAAAGGATAGCTTAAATGGGGTTGTACGCCCAAGCCCTCAATACTTTGCCCATTCGGGGTAAAGTATTGTGATACCGTCATCTGCAGAGCTGCACCATTACTCAGTGGAAAAAGCTTCTGCACCACACCTTTACCATAGCTTTTCTCACCGACTACCCAGGCACGTTTATGCTCTTTTAGCGCTGCGGTAAAGACCTCTGCTGCGGAAGCAGAACGGTGATTGATCAGAATACCCACCTTTAGATTCTGAAATTCAAAGCCCGGTAGTGCCTGAAACTGCTGATCGCCTTCAGCTCGGCTCTTGGTGGAAACAATAATGCCTTGGTTTAAAAACAGGTCTGCAGATTCAACCGCAGCAGACAGCAAGCCCCCTGGATTATTACGCAGGTCAAACAAGACTGCCTTTAAACGCGAACCGGCATAACTGTCAATAATCCGTTTGATTTCATTGGCCGTATCTTGCTGAAACACCTTGACCTGAATCACCAGCACTTGATTATGATGCAGCTGAGATTTGATTTCAGTTTCAACTTTAGTGTTACGAACCAGATTAAATACCTGACTTTGCGGAGATAACTGTAAGCTTAGGGTTGAACCGATCGCACCATTCAATAGCTGACGTACCTGCTCATGATTCAGTGAACTCAGTTCCTGATCATCAATTTTATATACGGTCACGCCATTACGTAGACCCTGACGGGCAGAATCAGCCTCTTCATTCAATTCCTGAATCACCCATTGCTTGAGCTGTGGGTTATATTTCAGGTCAAAGTCGATGCTGGCCAGCTCACCTTCGGTATATTGGCGTAGTTGTTTAAAATCTTCAGGAGAAAGATAGCGGGAATAGCGGTCTAAACCGCCAACCAGGCCTTTAATCGCCTGCTGAAATAGTGCATCGTCATTCTTGTCTTCAATATAATTATCTTTGACGATGCCATAAATCTGCACGAATTCCTGAATCGAAGACACCGGAATTTCGTTATAGGTTTGCTGATCTACGACCATATCATCATCGAATGCCAGATCCGCCGACCTGGCACTCCATGCCGAATGGCTCAAACACATTAATAAGCTCGCGATTAGTACAGACTTCCGCTGTGATCTTGCCATTCTTTATCCTTAAATTTTAATTAAGCTTTTAGCTCGATCAGGTTACGACCTTTCATTTCTGCAGGAATTGGCAGATTCATCAGACTCAGCAAGGTTGGCGCAACATCCGCCAGTACACCACCTTCTGCAATCGTTGCTGAAGTTGGACCGACATAGATGAACGGTACCAGTTCAGTCGTATGCTGGGTATGCACCTGTCCACTTTCATAATCCTGCATCTGCTCCACATTACCATGGTCCGCAGTAATCAGCATATGGCCTTTTTTCGCCATCACAGCTTCATAAACACGGCCTAAGCAGGTATCTACCGCTTCAACGGCTTTGACTGCTGCGTCGAATACACCGGTATGCCCGACCATGTCACCATTGGCATAGTTCACAACTAATAGATCAAACTCACCAGAATTGATCGCAGCGACCAGCTCATCCGTCACTTCATAAGCACTCATTTCCGGTTTCAGGTCATAAGTTGCCACATTTGGTGATGGAATCAGGATACGTTTTTCACCTGGATACTCTTCTTCACGGCCGCCGCTAAAGAAGAACGTTACATGTGCATATTTCTCGGTTTCTGCAATACGCAACTGGGTTTTACCCAAGTTAGACAGATATTCGCCGATTGAGTTCACCAGTGCTTCTGGCATATAGGCTACTGGCGCAACAATGGTTGCCTGATAACGGGTCAGCATCACGAATTTTGACAGGTTTGGCACCACTTTACGTTCAAAACTAGCAAAGTCTTTTTCAACGAATGCACGAGTCAATTCACGAGCACGATCCGCACGGAAGTTCATGAATACGACACTGTCGCCATCCTGAACCGCTGCCACATCACCAATTCGAGTCGCCTTGACGAATTCATCAGACTCATCCGCCGCATAAGCCTCTTCCAGACCTTCTACTGCAGTTACTGCAGTACGTACTGCTTCACCTTCAGTCAACAGACGGTAAGCTTGTTCAACACGATCCCAACGGTTGTCACGATCCATGGCAAAGTAACGACCGATCATCGTTGCGATACGGCCTTGACCTGGATATTGAGCAAATACTGCATCCAGTTTTTCCAGTGAAGGCTGTGCACTGCGTGGTGGTGTATCACGACCATCCAGGAAAGCATGCAGATACACTTTGGCACCGCGTTTCAGTGCCAGTTCCGCCATTGCTACGATATGATCTTCGTGAGAGTGCACACCACCTTCTGACAGCAGACCCATGATGTGGACTGCACCATTCGCAGCTTTGGCTTTTTCAACAGCATCAACTAAAACTTCATGCTCAAAGAAAGCACCTGTACGGATATCTTTAGTAATACGGGTGAAATCTTGGTACAGAACACGGCCGGCACCTAAGTTCATGTGCCCCACTTCAGAGTTCCCCATCTGACCATCAGGCAGACCGACATCTTCGCCAGAACCTGAGATCAGACCATGCGGATGCTTCTCCTGCATAGCAGTTAAATTAGGTCGTTTAGCCGCTAGAAACGCATTGTCCTCGACCGCTTCGCGATGACCCACACCATCCATAATTACCAATACGTGAGGGATTTTGCCAGCAGTTGCATCCGTCATAATGAATACTCTTGTTCGTTTACGAATTAATCAGGTTATTTTACCGAATTTTGCAGCGAGAGGCCATGATCAGACTATGGCTTAAGCCTTTCACTGCGATTGATTTCTTCCATATTCTGCTATTTAGCGTGCCCGCTGCAGCAAGTAGCCACCAATAGCAAACATGATGATGATTGGAATGAATACAAACCATGCTGGAGATGGTGCATAGACCAGACTCGCGTAACCGAGGAAGTCCTGCAGGTAGAAGAAACCCAGACCTGTAAATAATGCAATCACCAGACGGAAGCCCATGGATTGCTGACGCAGCGGTCCAAAGATAAATGAGCAGGCGATCACCACTAAGGCAATCAGGGCAAATGGTGAGCCGACTTTCTGCCAGAAGGCCAGTTCATAGGTTTTCGGTACCTGGCTATATTCATGCATATAGCTCATGAAGCTGACCAGCTGGCTTGGTGACAGGTCTTCCGGGTCGATGGTCACCATATGCACATATTTCGGTTGTAGGGCTAAAGCGAGTGGCTGCTGAGGATGTGTTGCAAATGTGGCATTACCATTTTGCAGAATATTCACTTCCTGAGTCTTTTGCAGTTGCCACGCGCCATCTTTGACAAAATCACCCTGCTCGGCTTTTAAGGTACCACGCAGACGGTAATTATCATCAAAATCCAGCATCTGCACGTGCTTTAACTCACCTTTGGAGTTGGCATAGTCAATGTAGATAAAGCGCTGACCTTCACGGGTCCAGTAGCCTTTCACTTCACCAATTTTCACCGGCTTGTTATAGCTTTTTACCGCTTTGGCCTGCTCATTAGTATATGGAATCACCCATTCACTTAAAGCAAAAGACAGAATCACCAATAACAATGCCGAACGGATCACCCAGCCCACGATACGCCACAAGCTGACCCCAACTGAACGCATCACGATCAATTCACTGTTAGAAGCCAGCGTACCCAAACCAAGTACTGCTCCAATCAGGGCCGAGATCGGCAGGATTTCATAAAGATAATTCGGTGCGCCCCAGAGCACATATTTCAAGGCATCCCAGGCACCATAACCTTCTTTCAATGACCCCAGTTCACCCAAGTAAGTGAATAAAACTTGCAAGCCCGACAAAACTGCAGTTGCACCGAGCATGGCGAGTGCTGTAGTACCGGTCACATGTTTTGCAATAATACGACGTGCCAGCATGATTAAGACCTCACTCGTTGAATCTGTTTCTTGATTTTCGGTGCCAGGTTCTGTTTACGGGCGAACAGCGCTGCGGCAATCCCATAGAAAATCAGTACGATTGGATATACCCAGATTTCCATTTCACCTTTACTGATCCGAGTTTTCACTGCCATTAACGCGACAATAAGGCTGGCAAAAATCAGTAAGGCCGGGAACAGTTTTAAATAACGTCCCTGACGCGGACTCACTTCAGACAAGGCATTCGCCAGCATCAAAGCCACTACAATGGCAAAGGGTACAAATGTCCGCCAACCCAGTTCACTCGCGACGACTGGATCATTACGGTTATCCCAAAGCTGGGAGGTTGGCAAGGCTTCCACTTCAGTGCTAGCGAATTTGGCTTCACTATCATTTTCTAGACGCAGACGGTAAGTTTCAAATTCAGCCTGAGTATATTTTGGCGTACCGGCAAAGATTTCATAGCGGCGACCATTCACCAAATCTACCACATTGGCTGCATCACCTTTGACTTCGACTCGAGTTGCTTCCTGCGCCAGAATTATCACATCTGGCTTACCATCTTTTTCAGCGCGCTGGTAGAAGAAGATATCTTTTAGATTTTTGCGGTCTTCTGATAAATCCCCGGCATAAATGGTATAAGGTCCAGAAGAGATAAATTCCTTCGGTCTTACTAAGTCAAAACCGGTCCGGACAGCCTGTTCATTGGTTAGGGCCTCAAACTGGCGGATCCCCCACGGCGATGCCCAGAGCATCAGGAAAGCCTGAACTGCCAGAAATACCACAGTCATTGGAATTAGCAAACGCGCTAGCTGGTTACGGCTCACGCCACTGCCATTTAAGACAGCCATTTCATGATCGACATACAGCCGGCCAAAGACCAGCATTAACCCGATAAAGAACCCAAGTGGTAAAATTAAGGTCAGGAACTCAGGCAAACGGTAGCCGATAATACTAAACAGGATGCTAGCATCCAGACGTCCTTGCGCTGCCACCCCAAAGTACTTGATCAGTCGACCACCCATCATGATCAAGGTCAATAAGGCAATCACAACCAAGGATGTCGATACAACTTGCTTGACCAGATAACGCCGAATAATCAAATTAAATCTTCCAGAATATAGGGTAAAAAACTTGTCATAGTTTACCCGAATGTTAAGCTTAAAAATATAAACCCGATACTTGAGTTGAACATTGAAACTCTGTTCATCACATGGTTTCAATGGTTTAATGGTTGCAAATTTTATAAGGCTTGAATAACCGCATATGAAACTGACAATTAATACGTCATTCCAAGAGAATGCATCCAGCCAATATTTAGTCGTCTTGGTTGAATCTGAGCAATTACAAGCTGCAGCAAGCACTTACCAGATCGACAAGCTTACCGATATCGCCAATGCCACTCAGTTTAAAGCTGGCTTTAATGAATCCCTGTCACTGGTGGGCACGGTTCCAAATATTACCAATGCTGGTCTGGTAGGCCTTGGCAAACTTGAAGAACTGCAACCTGGCAAGCTGGCAAAAATCGCACAGACGATTGTGAAAGCTGCACAGAAAAAGTTCCAGCAAATCAGTGTCGACATTTCTGCCCTGCCAGCACAACTGCATAATATTTTTGCTCTGCAGCTGACCCAGGTGGCTTATGCTTTTGATGAGTACAAATCCAAGAAAAATGAATTTGTCCTAGAACAGATTAACCTGATCGCAAATGAAAGCCCTGTAACTGCAGAGCAATTACAACTGATTCAGGCAGTGCAAACTGGGCAAAACCTAGCACGCGACCTCGGTAACCGTCCAGGCAATATTTGTTTCCCTGAGTATCTGGCCGAACAGGCACTGGCTTTAGCGGCTGAATATCCAGAACTTTTAAAAGTCACCGTGCTGGATGAGCAGCAAATAGCCGATCTGGGCATGCACTCATTCCTAGCTGTCAGTAAAGGTTCAGACCGTCCGGGTCGTATCATTACTATCGAATACCGTGCAGAACGCAGTGAAGCACCTGTGGTATTCGTTGGTAAAGGCATTACTTTTGATACGGGCGGCATTTCCCTGAAACCAGGTGCAGGCATGGACGAAATGAAATTCGACATGTGCGGTGCAGCCTCTGTTTTAGGTACCATGCGTGCGCTGTGTGAATCTGGCCTGGATATTCATGTAGTTGGTACTATCGCGACTGCGGAAAACATGCCATCTGGCAAGGCAACCCGTCCAGGTGACATCGTCACCACCATGAGCGGTCAAACTGTCGAAATCCTAAATACCGATGCAGAAGGTCGGCTGGTACTCTGTGATGCCCTGACCTATGTAAAACGCTTTAACCCTGCACTAGTCATCGATATCGCGACATTAACCGGTGCCTGCGTGGTCGCATTAGGTTCAGTTCTGACTGGTATGTTTACTCCGGATGATGAACTGGCAGCAGAGCTTGAAGCGGCTGGTCAAACTGCATTTGACCGTGTATGGCGTATGCCTGTTCTTGATGATTATCAGGAACAGCTGGATTCTCCATTTGCGGATATCGCTAACATTGGTGGTCCGAAAGCAGGCTCAGTGACTGCGGCCTGCTTCCTGCAACGTTTTACCCGCGACTACCGTTGGGCACATCTAGACATTGCCGGTACTGCATGGAATTCTGGCAACAATAAAGGTGCCACTGGTCGTCCGGTGCCATTATTGATGCAATTCCTGGCGAACCGTGTTCAAAAGCATGGCTAAAGTCAGCTTTTATCTGTTTGAAAAAAGCCCTGAACGGCAGGTGGAAAGTACCTGCCGTTTATGTCGTAAGATTCTGCGTCAGCCGGAACGGATCTGGTTGCTCTGTGCTGATAAAGACTTGCAGCATGAGCTGGATGAACGCCTCTGGACTTTCGATGCCACTGGTTTCATTCCACATGGCATTGACCAGCCACAGGCCAACGTCTGTATTTCTGCACAGTTGCCAGAACAGGCTGACTGGATTATCTTTAATTTTAATGCCGGAGCACTTGAACCTTACACAAAATTTAGTCACATTATCGAGATTATTGAAAACAATGAAGCGGCCAAGCAGATCGGTCGTGAAAAGTTCAAGCAATACCGCCGACTGGGTATTGAACCGCAAACCTATAAACTTTAATTTTCATCCCACATCATAAGGAGATGCCCGTGGCATTAAATGTTGGTCCCGATTTTAAACAGCGCTGGTTAAATGTGCCTGAAGCTGTACGTCAGACCTTTATTGATGATCTCGCGCGCATCTGCGATGTACTGAAACCGGAAACTTCCCTGCAAGAATGGCTGGTCCGCGACCAGCAGATGCAGAAGGAATCTGAACTTAAAATCGAAGAGGCCTATGCACAGCGTAAGGCCGAACTGATTGAAGAAGCCCGTATTCGCAAGCAGCAAGCATTGGAAAAAGCCTTGGCCGACAAGCGCGCTGAAGAACTGGCCTATATCGAGCAGATGAAGCTGGATGAAGAGCGCCGCTATGCAGAGCAGACTCGTATGCTGGAGTTGCTACGTGACAGCCTGAATGCTGAAGTACAAAATTATGCTGCACGTTTCGAGCAGAATCCTCTCATCAATGCTACCCAGATCAAGATTGAAGACAGCGAAATTTTGTCCGAGCTGGAAAGCACGCGTTTACGTCTAGAACTCGAAGCTGAAACGGCGATTGAAGAAACGCTGGTACAGTTACGTAACCGTCTGCGTGCTGCGGCCCGCGAAGAAATTGATTACATTTTGCAGAAACGCAAAGCTGCTGAAGAATAAATAAAAAAAAGCCCACAGATGTGGGCTTTAATTTTTTTGAATCTTTGAAAATTTCTAGAAAAAATCAGCAATCATAAAGGCTGCATTTCCCGCCATATACCCCACCCCAAGCAAGGTGCTGATCCAGAGCAGACCACCGGCAATGTTATACAGGGTAAAGGTAGTAAATTTCATATGGCCTGAACCGGCAGCAAACGGCCCAAAGGAGCGTACAAAAGGAATAAAACGCGCAATCAGAATGGTCTTGCCGCCATGCTTCATAAAATAATGGTTGGTCTTGCTAATATATTCTGGTTTGAAATAACGTGAATGCTCATTAAAGTATTTCAGACCAAGGATCCTGCCCGTGTAGTAGTTCACAGTATAGCCCAGCACTGCAGCGACAAAAAGCAAAAGCCCCATGGAATGCAAAGTCACTAAATCTGTAGTGGAACAGAGTGCGCCAATAGCAATCAGCAGGCTATCCCCTGGTAGAAAAAAGCAAAATACTGATCCCGTTTCTGCAAAAATCACCAGGAAAAGAATGGCATAAATCCACACCCCATACTGCTCCAGCATGAGCGGTAAAGACTGTTCCAGGTTAAGTAAGAAATCGAGCATTCGACCTGTCCGCAAGGGTTAAAATCGTAAAATGAAGCATGGATTATCTCCAAAAATAAAAAAACAGTCTAATTTTTCAATTAGACTGTTTAGTCTTTCGGCATTCTGACTATTTCAAAAAGCCATTTTCCGCCAGAAAATCCAGACTGATTTTCGACTCAGGTGCAGTTTCTGCTGCCTTGTCACCCAGCAATAAACGCTCGATATAACGAGCCAGCACATCCACTTCCAGATTGACTTTAGTACCGACTTTCCAGGTACCAATATTGGTCCGTTCTGCGGTATGTGGAATCAGGTTCAGACTAATAATATTGCCACGCAGATGGTTGATGGTCAGGCTGATCCCATCCACTGTCACCGAGCCTTTCTCGGCCAGATATTTGGCAATTTCCTTTGGAGCTGTCACTTCAAAATACAGGGAACGGGCATCAGAACGCACTACGGTGATTTCACCGACCGCATCCACATGTCCCGCCACAATATGCCCGCCAAAACGTGTAGTTGGCAACATGGCTTTTTCTACGTTTACAGGTTGGCCGACTTTCCAGCTACCAAGCGTGGTACGGTTCAGGCTTTCACGCGATACATCTGCTGCATACCAGTTCGTACCCCAGTCAATTACGGTCAGGCAGATGCCATTGGTCGCGATCGAGTCGCCCAGATGCACATCAGACATATCCAGATCGGTCTGAATACGCAGGCGCACATCACCACCGATATTCTGCAGACTTTCGACCTTGCCGAGGCTTTCAATAATACCTGTAAACATTTTATATTCCTTTTGAAATGCCTTACCACAAGGCCAGCTGTGTACTCACACCTGTGGTATCCACACCACCGAGCTCTGCATAATGATGCAGTTGGCCTAATAACTGACGGATTGGCGGCCCAGACTTAGCATGCGTATCGGTAATCACAATAAATTCAAGTACGCGTGCGCGTTCAGACTGGCGCTGCTTACTGACCCGGTAACGCGGCACATCCTGAGTGAGCAAGGTAACACGACCACGTTTCAGATTGGCCTGTAGCAGATCCGTCGCACTGATATTACCATCGGTCGAATAACTGGTCAGGATAAAGCGTGCATTGATGGTTGCCAACAGGTTTTCGTAAGCTTCCTTGGCATGCTTAGACGAATTGTACGGGCTTGGGCGCTCTTTACGCCATGCACGGTCAATCCCGCTCTTAAAGCCTTTAGTATCCGGGCTTGGCAGATCCACCTGATCCCATAAAGTTAAAGCATTCAACACATGATAGTTACTGCTATAAGCATGCTGGTTATACGGTGGATCCAGATAAGCTACATCAACTTCAAAGCTGCTCATCTGATTAGCCAGATGCTGGGCATCAACACACCACATTTCTGCCGCCGGACCTTTCAGGTTTGGGTTTTCACAGAAACGGCTTGGCGTTAACCACAGCAATGATTCAATACGTTCTAAGGCGGTCTGGGTTTTACCGCCCCAGCCATGGTGAAAACTTTTAAATACGCCGGAAGTATTGCTGACAAAACTGGCAGAGTATAAAAGTGGTGCTAATAAAGCACTCATTTCTACATCATCAATCGCACCCTGCGCCTGCCAGGTCGCAATCTGCTGACGGATGGCATCAATACGCATACCATTACGACGTTTAAAGAATAAACGGTCACGGCTTGGGTCATAGACTTCGTCATTTCTTGGACACAGATTATGCGTCACCCAGCCTTTTACTTCCGGCAGACGGTTTAAGTAATCAATGGCCTTTTGATAGCCGCCAAGCTCTTTAAATGCCGGTGCGTCAGTACAAGATAGAATTGCATGGTTCAACGCATGGCTATAAGGTTCCCAGTCATTGGCAATCACACGATAGCCATTTTGACGTGCTAAACGCGACACCACACCAGAACCAGCAAAGAAATCGGCAAAAATCGGCGCACGGCCATCCGTACGGTTTAAGGTTCCCGTGCTCTCAAGTGCTTCTAGAATTAAATGTAGTAAACGGCGCTTGTTCCCGAGGTATGGAACCAGCTGATGGAACAGATATTCATCTGTGGTACGCGCCGCATGGCGACGTTTGTGATAAACCGTAGACTCTGAATTCATAGTGTCTCTTGAGAAGGAATTAACCTGAAGCGCACGTCATCACCTATGCGGGTGACATCCTGCAGCTTGAATCGAAGTTGTTCTGCCATTCGGCTAAATTCTGCATTAAACATACTACGCGCAGTTCGCCCCAATAAGGTCGGTGCAACATAACTGATGAGTTCATCCACCAGTCCTGCCGATAAAAATGCGGTAGACAAGGTCGCCCCTGCTTCTACCAGCACATCATAAATCTGATATTGCTGAACCAGTTGCTGTAATAACTCTTTTAAAGGCTGAATTTCCAGTTGGGTCACACCCAGATCGGCAAGTTCCTGACGATAAGGCCCCATGACCATCACGGTTTCTGGCTGTTCCAGAATTTTGGCATTCAGTGACAAACGTCCTTGGCGATCCAGTATCACCCGTTTGGGTTGAACCACAGTATTGATGTCATCTACACCATTCAGGCTACGCACATTGAGCTGACAGTCATCCGCCAATATCGTATCGATCCCGCTAATCACCGCACCAGAAATCGCCCGCCAGTGCTGTACATCCTGACGTGCTTCAGGCCCAGTAATCCATTTCGACTCACCGGATGCCATGGCAGTACGACCATCCAGACTTGATGCAATTTTCAGCCGAACATAAGGCATACCAGTCGCCATCGCTTTTAGAAAGCCATAATTCAATGGATGAGCTTCATCTTCACAGATACCGACTTCAACTTCGATGCCAGCATCTTTCAGGATCTGTATACCCTTGCCAGCGACCAATGGATTTGGATCAGGACAGGCGACTATCACTTTAGCCACCCCTGCTTCAACCAAACCTTTGGCACAAGGGGGTGTACGGCCATAATGCGCGCATGGTTCCAGGGTCACATAAGCGGTCGCCCCACGTGCCTGTTTACCCGCCTGACGCATGGCAAAAACTTCCGCATGCGGCTGACCCGCTTTGGGGTGAAAACCTTCACCCACGACTACGCCATCTTTGACAATGACACAGCCGACATTCGGATTCGGTTTAGTGGAATACTGTCCCTGACGTGCCAGTTCGATGGCACGGCGCATCCAGACTTGATCTTGATTGAGTTCAGACATGCTTATTCTTGAAATTCGCCACGTTGCTGCATCTGTTCAATCTGACGACGAAAAGCCTCGACATCCTGAAAATCCTGATAGACCGAAGCAAAACGGACATAAGCGACATGATCAAGTGCAAATAGAGATTGCATGACAATTTCACCAATGGTACGTGATTTCACATCACGCTCACCCAGACGGCGAATCTGCAACTGGATATCACTCAGCACCGTTTCAATCTGTTCCTGCGTCACAGGACGTTTCTGCAAGGCATGCATCAGGGAACGGCGTAATTTGGCTTCATCAAAGGGTTCATTCTTGCCATCAGATTTGATGACACGCGGCATCACCACTTCATAACTTTCAAAGGTGGTAAAGCGTTCATTACAACTGACGCATTCACGACGGCGGCGAATCTGGCAACCTTCAGCGGCCAGGCGTGAATCGATCACTTTACTGTCTGGTGTATTGCAAAATGGGCAATGCATAGCGGTTTAATTGAACAAATCCTGATGATTTCCGAGTGTAGCAAAAAATGTGAACTTTGTAGAGTTTTACGCAATATATAGAAAAAAAACAGCCCTGACGGGCTGTTTTGCACTATATATTGATTATTGTTGTAGCAGATTATTCTACGCGTTCGCCGTGTTGGCTCAGGTCCAGACCCATGCGTTCATCGTCAGAAGAAACACGGATACCGATGATTACGTCGATCACTTTCAGGATTACGAAAGTCAATACTGCAGAGTAAGCGATGGTTGCCAGTACACCTTCTACTTGTACCCAAAGTTGATGCATCAGGTCAGTTGGAGCTGAGTCACCCATGATGAATTCACTTGCGAAGAAGGCAGTCAGGATCGCACCTACGATACCACCAACACCGTGCAGACCAAATGCATCCAGCGAATCGTCGGCTTTCAGCGCACGTTTCAGCGCAGTAATACCCCAGAAACATACCACACCACCGATCAGCCCCATTGCCAGCGCACCACCGACAGTCACGAAACCAGCAGCTGGAGTAATCACGACCAGACCTGCAACTGCACCAGAAGCGCCACCTAATACAGATGCCTTACCACGTGCAATTTTTTCAGTAATTAACCAAGAGATTGCTGCTGCAGCTGCTGCCACTTGAGTTACAACCAGTGCATAACCTGCAGAACCATTCGCACCCAGCGCAGAACCACCGTTGAAGCCGAACCAACCTACCCACAGTAAGCTTGCACCGACGACTGTTAAAGTCAGGTTGTGAGGAGCCATAGATTCACGGCCAAGACCCATACGAGAACCAAGCATGTAAGCAGCAACCAGACCAGCCACACCTGAGTTGATGTGAACCACTGTACCACCAGCGAAGTCAAGCGCACCGTCGTTGCCTAACCAGCCGCCGCCCCATACCCAGTGTGTAATTGGCGCATACACCAGAATTACCCAAAGTGTAATGAATGCGACAAAGGCACCGAATTTCATACGTTCCGCAATTGAACCGCTAATGATGGCCACGGTAATAATCGCAAAAGTCATTTGGAAGATGACGAACAGGATTTCAGGAATCGTGCCGGATAGCGCTTCAGTAGTAATACCGGATAGCATGAATTTATCCAGGCCACCAATAAAGGCACTACCTTCACCAAACGCTAATGTATAACCGATCACCACCCAGGCAATACTCACCACTGCTGCTGCCACAAAGCTATGCGCCATGGTGCCCAATACGTTTTTCTTACGTACCATACCGCCATAGAACAGCGCTAAACCAGGAATGGTCATCAGTAAAACAAGTGCGGTAGACGTTAAAATCCAGGCTGTATCACCTGTATCTAAAGTAGGTTCTTCTTCTGCAGCAGGAGCCTCAGCTGGTGCTGGTTCTACTGTCTCTGCAGCAGTAGCAATATCTGTAGTTTCAGCTGCTTCGACAACAGCAACTTCTTCAGTAGGAGCGGCTGCTGATGCGGCTTCTTCAGCCCAGGCAACAGAACCGCCTAAAAGTGCGCTGGACAGACCCAACGCGAGTAATATTTTTTTCATTCGTATCCCCCAACCAAGTTTTTGTGAGTTATTCAGAACTCAGCAAACTTCGTGCCAAATTAGACAGCATCTGCGCCTGTTTCACCTGTACGAATACGGATGACTTGTTCCAGATTTGTTACGAAAATTTTTCCGTCACCGATTTTGCCTGTGCTTGCGACACGAGTAATTGATTCGATGACTGAATCAACCATTTCATCGCTGATCGCGATTTCAATTTTGACTTTAGGCAAGAAATCAACAACATATTCAGCACCACGATAAAGTTCAGTATGGCCTTTTTGACGACCAAAACCTTTAACTTCAGTTACAGTGATACCTTGAACGCCAATTTCAGACAATGCTTCACGAACATCATCCAACTTAAAAGGTTTTACAATTGCAGTTACGAGCTTCATGTTTGTTTTCCTTCGGCTTATTTCACCAGTAAGGTTTTATGTTCAAATTTCATGCCAAGATTTCTAAGGTCGGGGGAAATTAGAAAGCTCGACATGCGGTTTCCCTATTTTTTATTCTATACTTTTAAAGCTTTTGAATCTTCAAAATTTAGTCATTTTTATGTGGTCTTTTATGATAATCACTATCGATTAATCCCATATTTTGTCTGAAAAGCTATAGTCTTGAGTCCCGCAGTGTTAAACTGTCGGCACATTTCCATTGCTATGGACCACACAATGATTGAAACTTTATTACAAGCGATCTTGCAGCAAATCGAACAACCAAAAAAAGATCTGGAACATAATCTTCGTGCCCTGCTGAATGAAGCAGTCAGCAAAATAGATCTGGTATCTCGGGAAGAAATTGAACGTCAACGTACTGCCCTGAATCAGGCCAATCAGCGTTTAAATGAGCTGTTAAAACAGGTTGAAGCGCTTGAAGAGAAAATATTGAACAAAAAATAAGCACCAGCAGAGTGCAGAAAAGACAAATAACGAACAATAATAATGCACCAAAACGGAACAGTAAATGTCTTTCGCCAAAATTCATACCCGGGGTCTGCTTGGACTGCATGCCCCGCTGATTGAAGTTGAAGTCCATGTCAGTCAGGGCATGCCCTCTTTAACCATTGTCGGTCTGCCAGAAGCAGCGGTTCGGGAAAGTAAAGATCGAGTTCGCTCAGCGATTTTAAATAGTGGCTACCAGTTTCCAACCAAACGCCTGACTATCAATCTAGCGCCAGCCGATCTTCCTAAAGATGGATCCCGTCTGGACCTGCCAATTGCACTCGGCATATTGCTCGCCTCAGGACAGCTTCCAGAAAACTGTACCGATGGCATGGAATTTATTGGTGAGCTGGCCTTAGATGGTCAGCTTCGCCCAATCAGTGGCACCTTAAGCATTGCGATTACCTGTCAGCAGGTACAGCATGAATTGATCTTACCGAAGGAAAATGCGCAGGAAGCCTGCCAGTTACCAGATTTTAAGGTCTTTGCCGCCAGTCATTTAAAAGAAGTCTGTGATCATCTAGCTCAAACAGTTTCATTGCCACAGATTCATGCACAGCCTCAAACAGATCAACAGAAATATCCTTTAGATTTAGCGGATGTAAAGGGCCAACTCCGTCCAAGGCGCGCCTTAGAAATTGCTGCCGCGGGTGGACACTCTTTACTGTTTAGAGGACCTCCGGGTACAGGTAAAACCTTGTTGGCTTCACGTCTGCCAAGTATCTTACCGCCATTAAATACGCAAGAGAATTTGGAAGTTGCCAGCATCTATTCAATTGCTAATTGCAATCATCCATTTGGGCAGCGCCCCTTCCGTGCACCACACCATACGGCATCAGCAGTGGCTCTGGTTGGTGGAGGATCCCATCCTAAACCGGGTGAAATTACTTTGGCACATTTAGGGGTGCTTTTCCTCGATGAACTGCCTGAATTTGACCGAAAAGTACTAGAGGTCTTACGCCAACCACTCGAATCTAAAGAAATTGTGATTTCTCGTGCTTCACGGCAAATTACTTTCCCAGCCAATTTTCAGTTAATTGCAGCGATGAACCCCTGCCCTTGTGGCTATGCCTT
Organism: Acinetobacter sp. HR7; assembly: GCF_000773685.1. GTDB lineage: Bacteria > Pseudomonadota > Gammaproteobacteria > Pseudomonadales > Moraxellaceae > Acinetobacter > Acinetobacter thermotolerans. The sequence goes on from NZ_JPQO01000191.1 coordinate 58,896, forward strand.
TAATCAGGATATCCGCTGTCAATGCTCTCCAGAAATGATTAAACGTTATCAAAATCGAATTTCTGGCCCTTTATTAGATCGCATAGACTTGCATATTGATGTACCGCCTCTTCAGGCATATGAACTGCAGAATACCCAACCTGTTGAAGATTCGGCTACAGTTAGAAAACGTGTCATTGCCGCATATGAACTGCAAATGCAAAGACAGAATAATTTGAATATGAGCCTAAATCCTAAGCAATTAGAACAGTTTGCACCACTTAACGCACAAGCCAGCAAGATGTTTGAACTTGCCCAACAAAAGCTCAATCTCTCAGCACGTGCCTATCATCGGGTATTACGTGTGGCACGGACGATTGCCGATCTGGCAGCAAGTGAAGAAATTCAGACTCAGCATTTATCTGAAGCACTCTCTTACCGAGGACAACAAAGCTAAATCTATAAAATAAAAAAGGCGACATACGTCGCCTTTTTCTACTTTGTTAAAATTAGAAGTTATATGTTAAACCAAGTACAACTTTATTTTTTTGCTTAACATCATTACGATCATAACCACCAAAAATATAATTCACATTTGCAGTTACGCCTGTGTCAGCTAATGGTTTACTTAAGCCAATGTCAAAATGACGGAAACCAAAACTTTCAGTTGAATCTGGAATAAAATCTCCACTTTCTTCATAAATATACAAACCAAGCGCCGTATCTAAACTGAAGTCATTTGGCAGTGCATAGCTATATGTCCCTTTGATATAAGTATCACCAGCATTACCCCAAGCTGTATCTTCTAATAAGGTTTGTGCTGTTACTCCAAAATCTTTATAAGATAAACCTAGCATGGTTTCAAAACCATTTGCATCCTTTGTACCAATGTCATAGTAATAATAGTAGGTAAAGCCAACGGTATAACCTAGATCATCATTGATTGAGCCGTTATAACCTGCATAAAAGTCATTTTCAAACTCAGAGCCATTATCTGAACCATAATCTAATGTTGACCCCCACCAACCAGCATAGAAACCAGAAGCATGGTTATAGTCTAAACCACCATTAAGTGTTGCTCCTTTATTTTCAGGTGCACTCGTAATACCACGTAAGTTATAACTAGATAACACACCAATATTGCCTGAGAAACTATGCTCTGAAGTCGCTTCTTCTGCGAATGTCAAAGTAGATGCTGATGCGACTGCTGCTACAGCTAAAGCTTTTAAAGTGAATTTCATTATTCGATTCCCCCAACCGTCCGCAGACGTTTTTAGTTGTGTTTTAAACTCATGGGAAACTTTGCAATTGCTATGCCAATTTAAGAAAAAAAAGAATTCAACCAAATTTAGAAATCACTTACATTATTTTAACAAATTGTTTTTTATTATTTATTTTAATAAAGTACAGCTATAAAAATTACTATATGTGATAGAAATATCCAAAAAAGTGAAAAATAAAATATCGATGTGCTCTATAAAGGCTTATACATATTCATTTACAAGTTGCTACTTTTTAAGGCTATTTTTTATGCAATTTAATTTTTATGCATAAAAAAGGTGCACAATATTTATCCCTTTAGCCGTAAA
>NZ_JPQO01000192.1 GCF_000773685.1 Acinetobacter sp. HR7
TGGCGCAATCATGGCAGTGCAGAATTTCAAGCACAGTTCAGCGCAAAACAAGCAAAGAAAGGACGCAAAGGCGGTTTAATCAGTGATTCTAGTCATGGTGGCAAGGCAAGGTCAGCAACGTACAGCGATTTGCGCCAAGAAGCCCTTAAACTGCATATACAGGGCATGAAGCAAAAAGATATAGCTCTAAAATTGAATGTTTCAGATAGAACAATCAGAACATGGATTAAAAAGCGGAAAGTGCAAGCCTAATCAGATAACAGCCCTTTTTTGGTTTCTGATACGTCTAGGGTGCACAAGTGCAAGCCTAATCAGATAACAGCCCTGTAAAAGGGGCTTTTTTATTTTATTAATTAAATCTTTAAAAAATTATTATTGTAGGGAGTTAGCAATGGTTGTGGGCAAAGGTTTTTCCTGTGCATCAAACCTGTGTGCAACTCAACGTATAACTCGTCAGAGTTATGCGGAGTTGTGCATAGTGTTTGTGCATAGATCAGAAAAGCCGTTCGCTTGCGATTGTCCATCAACCTTGCAACGACTAATTCAATTTGCGTCATGTAAGCAGCATGAGGCGGGCTATCATTTAAACTAATGCGCTTGAATAAAATCCAAATCAATGCTACCTTTTTGATTATAAGCCAGCACACACAAAGGGGACTTTCTTTGCTTCGCTCGAAACGTCCCTTTTGTGGCACTGGTTCAGGGGCTTCACCCCCGACACCCCCGAAAACGGCAGAACAGAAAAATCATAGATTTTCCAGTTTTGCCGTTACAAATCAAAAGCAAAAACAAGGATTCATAAAATGATAGATATTCAAAAAAACTTCGATACAACGACTATTAGTGATGTTGCTTTTGCAGCACTGGAAACATTTGCTGAATCAGGTTGTGACTTAATTTATTTGCAAGATATTCATACAGAGTTACAGAAGCATGGGCATTGGTTGCTGCAACTCCAGTGGCTTTTTTTCAAAATGGAGAAAAAGAACTTTGTGGCTTTAAGTAAAAAATTGAACTATGACCCAGTGCAGTTAAATCAAGCATTGCAAGTTATTTGCCGTATTCCGCAATTGTGAAGTGTGCCGTGGAAAAAAGACAAAAGGAAATCAAAATCCGTTTGACTGATGCAGAGCATCAAGCACTTTTAGACCGATGCACGACAGCGAGCCTTGCCAGTTGGATGCGTGAAACGTGTTTAAGTGAGAAGCGTACAAAGCAAAGTAAGGTTGTTGAAGTAGATCCGCAGTTGCTTCGGCAACTTGCAGGCATCGGCAATAACTTGAATCAGATTGCCCGAATCATTAACCAACAGAGCAAGACAGACACGCCCTTAGATCGTGTTGCAGTCATTACAGCCCTGTCAGGTATTGAGCGTGAATTGCAGGCATTAAGAGATGATTATAAAAATCCATAGTCGGGGCATTGGTGCAGGTCGAGGGCCAATTGATTATCTGCTTGGCAAAGACCGTGACCGCCAAGATGCACGGCTTGATCGTGGCGACCCTGAACAAATGATTCAAATTATTGATAGCACTAACTTTGCTCAAAAATATACATCGGGCGTTTTATCGTTTGCCGAGCGTGATTTAGACGAGCATCAAAAGCAGCAAATCATGGATAGCTTTGAACGTGCTTTGCTCCCAGGACTTGACCAAGATCAATATTCAATTTTATGGGTACAGCATCAAGATAAAGACCGTTTAGAGCTTAATTTTGTGGTCGCAAACGTAGAGCTACAAAGTGGCAAGCGGTTACAGCCCTACTATGACCGTGCAGATCGTCCACGCTTGAACGCATGGAAAGACCTTGTAAACGACCATTACAACTTAAAAGACCCAAACGACCCATTAAACAAGCGTGAACTATGTACGCCTAATGACTTGCCAAGAACAAAAATACAAGCCTGTGAAGCCATTACAAACGGCTTGTTAAGTGTTGCGGAACGTGGCGAATTAAAAAATCGTGATGATGTGGTTAAAACGCTTGAAAATGCAGGTTTTGAGATAGCCCGAACCACTAAAAAAAGTATCAGTATTAAGAACCCCGAAGGGGGGCAAAATATCCGCCTAAAGGGGGCGATTTATGAGCAAGATTTTAGATTTGGCAAAGAGCTTCGAGCAGACATCGAACGAGCAAGCGAAGCATACAGAGCAGACCGTAGCAACAGAATTCAAGAATCACGAGCAACGCTTAATCGACTTACTGAAAGAAAACGAGAAAGCAATCAACTCCGCTATCCAAGAACAGAACAAGCGGTTACTGCCAGTTATGTTAAAAACTTGGAGCATCGTAGCCATAGCCGTGATTACAGCCCTTTTGCTGATGTGGGGCATCCTAGCCTATCAGAGCCACAAAATCGGCAAGAACGCAGAGATAATCGCCCAGCAGAACCTAGCTATACAGGACTTAGCGAACAAGGGGGGCAATATCAAGCTGAAAGACTGCATAGACAACAAAGATCGCAAACGCTTATGCGTTCTAGTGAACAAGGACGCACCGACTTGGCAGAATGGCAGCCTAATGGTTCCGATGGGGTATTAATTGATGACCGAATTAGAAAAGCACTTACTCGAAGCCTTGGAACAAGCACAGGCGCAACAACAGCAGAGGGAAGCCGATTTATTCAAGATGTTCGAGATTACACAACAAGAAAATCTGGAAATCAGGGCAGAATTTCAGAGCTTGTTATTGAATATTACGGAAACAGATCAGATCAGAAACGAGAACTTGAACAAATTAGTGCGGTTAGTCAGCAGCTTGAACAATCAATTGCAGGACTTCAAGACACAAAACACAGCTTTGACAAGGCAGTTGCAAGCGTTAGAAATGCAAGTCAGCAAGTTGAAAAAATGAATGAATCAGAGCGTGGCTATAGCTTCTTTCGTTGATGAAACATGGCATAAGTCAATGTTAAGAAAAGAAATTTTGAAATGTGACAAGAACAGTGGTACATTTCATGCAGGCGAAAAAAAAGCAGGTTTGCAGACCCGCCTTTTTTCCTTTGTTAAACAAGTGCTTAAAACACCAGTCCAACGCAAATTCGATACTTGTATTGTACTGATGTTTTGAGCCATTGCAACACTTTGGACGTTTCAGTGATCAATAAGCATCAATTTAAAGCAGATTTTTACGAAAAATTACCGCATAAGCCATATTGTTCGTGGGGCAAAGGTGAACGAACACTTATACGTTCAAAATCACACGCAATACGCTTCCCGTTGATACAGATCAACTCGCCACACCTAATTAATTATTTAATCTTCGACATAGACGCGCCTGATGCCTATTTGCATTTTTTAGATGCAAACCTACCAACGCCCAGTTGGATTGCTAAGAATCCTAAAAATGGTCATTGTCACATCTGCTATGCCCTAAAAACGCCCGTTTGTAAGACTGAAAACGCAAGAATGAAGCCATTGCGCTATCTAGCGTCAATTGAGTATTCGTATGCTAAAAAACTTGGTGCAGATTTACGTTACACAGGCGTTTTAACAAAAAATCCACTGGATGCGGACTGGCAGACCACTTTTTTAAGTCCACTTGAATATGAACTGGCAGAGCTTGCCGACTTCATCGACCTTGAAACGAAACCGAAAGCAAACGAAGTGTCGGGGCTTGGTCGTAACTGCATGATGTTCGATACAGTCCGCTATTGGGCGTATAAAGCGATTAGAGCACATTTAAGTGGCGGTTATGACCTTTGGTATGCTGAAGTGCTAAAAGTCGCTATAAACTCAAATGAAGCGTTTTTAGACCCATTGGGCTATTCGGAAGTAAAGGCAACTGCAAA
>NZ_JPQO01000193.1 GCF_000773685.1 Acinetobacter sp. HR7
GGGTTCAGCGGACGCTTACATAAAAAACCGGCCTAAGCCGGTTTTTGTAGATGTATAAGATTAGTTCTTCTTGCGATCCAGTGAAGGGTCTTTAATCTCGACAAAGGCATTGTTACGGATTTCACGTAACCAGCTGTCTAGTTCGGTATCAAACTGACGTTCTCCAAGTAACTGGCGAGCCATACGTTCCTGATATTCCTGAGTCATGTCCTGCTGACGTGTATCAGTGACTTGCAGGATATGCCACCCAAACTGACTTTGGAAGGGTTCACTGATCTGACCTACAGGTGTATTTTTCATACGCTCTTCAAACTCTGGCACCATGACACCTGGACTGACCCAACCAAGGCTGCCACCATCACGTGCTGAACCTGGATCATTCGAGAAAGTGGATGCCAATACGGCAAAGTCTTCACCATTTTTTAAACGGCTATGAAGACTATCAATCATCTGTTTCGCATTTTCAGGGGTCACGACTTCAGATGGCTGAATCAAGATATGACGGGTCTGGTACTGCGAAACGATTGCTTTTTGATCACCTGCTTTACGGTCGATCAGTTTCAGGATATGAATACCATCACGTGCTTCAATCGGTTCAGAAGTTTGACCAGGTTGCAGGGTGGTCACACGTGAAGCAAGTTCATCAGGAATAGCTGAGATATTGCGATAGCCCATATCAGCGGCTTCAACTTTAATACCATCTTTTGAATGTTTCTTTTCTAGTGCTTTTAGATCTGTAGTATTTACTAGATCAGCTTTTACTTTACTCGCAACTTGAGCTGCATTTTCACCTGACACACGAACATGTTGTACATGTACCTGGCTGCCTAATAAGGCTTGACCTTGTGGGGTTTTCAGGAAGTTTTCTACGTCCTGATCGCTTACTTTGATCCGTGAAGTTACGACTTGTTGACGTAAACGGTTAATCGCCAAATCTTCGGCAATACGATTACGAAGTGATGCATAGGTATTTGGTGCAATGGCATCCAGTTTTTGCTGGAATGCTTCCAGGCTTGAAGAGCCTGAGTCACGAGCAACTTTTAATACAGCATCATTCAGGGCTTTTTCATCTGGACGGATGTTATAGCGCTTAACTTGTTCCAATTGAGCCTGACGCAAGATAAGTTGTTCTAAAGCCTGTTGCTGCAAAATCTGTTGTGGTGGTACAGTTTTATTTTGCTTTTCTAGTTGATGGGAAATTTCAGCAATCCCTTGTTCGAGATCACTACGTAGAATGACGCTATTGTCGACAACAGCTACAACTTCATCCTTGGTCTGTGCGACAGCAAAGCTTGGAATTGCTGCAGATAGGCATAGCGCAAGTGTTGTTGCTTTAAAAAATTGTTTTAACTGTTTTGTCTTCATTAACGTTCTGTCCAAGTCTGATTGATATTATTAAAGCCCAGAATACGGTTTTCTAGCAATGATGCCAGTTTATTATTAAAACCACCTAATCCGCGTAAGCTGACTTCTGCCATAATCATACGTTTTGGTTTGACGCCTGCTTCATTGACATCATCCAAGTCATTGTAATATGAGCGGCCATATACCGAAACACCCCAACAGCATGACTCATAGTTCACGCCAAGTAAATATTCGCGGGCAACATGATTATCCATATCATATTGAGCATGTCCGATCAGGCGCCAGTTGTTGGATACTGGTTGAATAAATGAACCCACCACCTGATCATAGCTCTTCTGGCGATCAGCAATATCTTGGCGATAGAAATAACCAATGTTATACAGATTGCCTTTTTCACCTGTGTAATAAGCCTGAACATCACGTTGGGCATTATCACCATTTGACATCCATGCCGAATTAAAGCCTAAGCGCAGGTTTTCTGAAAGTTGACTGGTTAATTGAACCACTGGGCCGGTATGAGATTCACGGTCATATTCATCCAGATCACGTTCTAAGTTGACACGGCGATCTTCAAAGAAAAAACTTTGACCGACACTGGCACGTAATCGTTCCAGACCAATATCATCAAACAGGCTGTAACTCAGCCCGACTGAGGCAAAGTTGTTGTCTTCTAATCGGTCATGACCATAGAAGCGTCGTGGACTAAAGAGCTGATCATAGCTGATGGATGCATTCACGGAATCAAAGTTGGGTTGGTCTTCCTGATTCTCGTAAGGGGCATAAGCATAGAACAGGCGTGGTGTTAAAGTTTGTAGGTAACGACCTTCTTTTTCAAAAATTAAACCTGCATCAAGCGTGAATTCCGGTACTACGATCGATGTACTTTCACTTGAACTATTGATACTGTCTAGATTGTCACGAGTATCCTGATCATAAAAAGTATTCACATTACGCAATGATGCTTGTGGAATCAGGAAGGCTCCAGGAGTACGATAATTGTAACGTACTGCTAAATCATTATAGATACGGGTACCGCTTGGTTCATAACTATCAAGAGATGGATGTAGATTGCCAATATCTTTTTTAAAGTAAGCAGTATCGTGATTGGCTTCAAATTGCCAGCCTAATGGATTACCGGTTTTATAGTTCACCAGAAACTGTGGAAGGCGAGCATAAGGACGATCTTCATCTGCCACATCAGGGTCAAGCGTTTGGAAATCTTCAACTTTAAGCTGTGCTTTTAAGCCAGGAAGTCCATTTTTGTAATTTAGTTCCCATGCACGACGTAAATTCAGATCAGTTTTAGAATCTGGGCTATTATTCAGATCAGAGAAAAAGTCTTTGTCTGAAGCATAGTTGTATTCCAGATTGGTCGAGAACTGCTCGTTAATCTGCCAGTCATGGCGAAAATGCAAGTCTTTACGATCTTCGTCATTATAGCTTTTATCTGAAGGTAGAATGCTACCCCAGATCTGACCATAACCGAAATTCTCGGTTAGATAGCGGAATTCACCATTCAGCATGGCACCACGATCTGCAATAAAGCGTGGGGTAATGGTGGCATCATAGTTCGGTGCAAGGTTCAGATAAACTGGAACACCAAGCTCCAAGCCACCGTCATTGGTAAAACCAAAACTTGGCGTCAGAATGCCGGTAGTACGACGGTCATCGATTGGGAAATTGAAATAGGGTAGGGCTAAAACAGGCACTTCTTTAACATAAAGTTTGGTGTTACGAGTTTCACCGCGGCCTGTTTCCTGATTTAGCTTAATTCGATCGGCCTGAATTTTCCAGGTTGGTTTTTCATCCGGTGGACAAGTGGTATAAGTTGCATTTTCCAATTCGACTGTGTCAGTCGAGGTCTTGGCGATCTTGTCAGCACGACCATGTGCATGCTGCTGTTCTGCAATATAGAAGCTGTTATTCAGGTCACCTTGCTGAGTTTTGAGATTGTAATTAATGTCATCACTCTGTGAGAGCAAACCAGCTTGTGCTAGCTGGACACGACCCTGAGCTTTAGCATAAGTTTGGGTTTGATCAATGGTCACTTTATCCGCACGAATCTGACGACCTTGCTGGTCAATGACCACATTACCTTCCAAATAGGAATCACCATTGGGGTTGTAATGACCATAATCAGCAGTCACGGTCGACGTTGCTTGTTCTGGATCTACTGCTTCAACTTCAGGAGAAACTGGCGTAATCCAAGTGCCTTTACAATAGGCTGAGCTTAAATATTGTCCCTGACGTTGCTGCGCTTCCGGGCTGGATTTGTCTACATAATATTGGGAATAAAAGGCTTCACCCGGATAACTTTCCTGCAGGCTATTATTCTGTTGCGGCGTAGTATTGGTTGATGAGTCATTTTCTGCAGCATAGCCGGTGATTGAGCTACCACATAACAAAGTTAAAATCGCAGTCGCTAAAGGATTATATTTAAACTGATGCTTCATTTGTCTCATTAACCAATCATGCTTAATCGCAATTAATTATTGTCGCATCATAGAGAAAAAGTTGATAAGTAGCTACACTTAGCACTTTAAAAACTCAGCCTGTATTAGAATTTATTGCAAATGAATACTCAACGCGAACAATTGATTCAATCTTGGATTGCATCTGTACTCGGTTCAGATCAATTTGAAACTCATTTTTTAGCAGGCGATGCCAGTTTTCGTCGTTATGCACGAATCAAACTGAATAATAAAACATTTATGTTGATGGATGCACCACCAGAAAAAGAAGATTGTGTGCCTTTTGTGACGATTGATGAATTTTTTGATGCAAATGAGGTTCGTGTGCCACATATTGTGGCCAAAGACCTGGAAAATGGCCTGTTGCTGCTAGAAGACTTCGGTAACGTGATGTTGTCAGATCTGTTAAATGACGACACTGTTGATGCTTATTATGAACAAAGTTTTAAACAGTTAATTCAGATGCAGTCCATTCCGGGTGAAGGACATTTCCCGGAATATGCTTATGAAAAGCTGATTTCGGAAATGGAGTTACTCACCGACTGGATGTTGCCAGCATTAAACGTGGTTCCTAACGAAGCGGAAGCTGCACTGATCAAACGTACTTTTGCCATTCTAGCCAATGCGGCATTGGCTCAGCCACAAGTGATTGTGCATCGTGATTTCCATAGCCGTAACCTGATGAAAATTGAAGGTGAAACCGAGCTAGGTGTGATTGATTTTCAGGATGCGGTGATTGGTGCAGATACTTATGACCTGATCTCGATTACCCGTGATGCCTATGTGCAGTGGAATGCGGACCGTGTCTATCGCTGGTTTGAAACTTTCTATCACTTGTTGCCAGCTTCATCCAAAGAAGGTCGTGATCTGGAACAATTTAAGAAAGATGCGGATATGGTGGCCATTCAACGCCATATCAAGATATTGGGTATTTTTGTGCGTTTGTTTGTACGTGATGGCAAGTCGGGCTACTTGAAAGACCTGCCACGTGTGATGTGGTATTTATTGGAAGAAACCAAACCTTATGCCGAGCTGCAGCCATTTATGCAGTTTATTCGTGAGCGTGTATTGCCAGCCTTTGAAGATAAATATGGTATTTATGAGGTGGCTGCATAAATGAAAGCGATGATTCTGGCAGCCGGTCTGGGGAATCGCATGCGTCCCTTGACCCTGCATACCCCAAAGCCTCTCTTGGAAGTTGGTGATAAACCTTTAATTGTCTGGCATATTGAAAAGCTAGCTGGTTTGGGGGTAACTGAAATTGTCATCAATACTGCCTGGCTGGGTGAAAAGCTGGCACAGGCTTTAGGTGATGGTTCGCAGTTCGGTGTCAAAATTTTATGGTCACATGAAGGGGAAGGGCTGGAAACCGCAGGCGGGATTATTAATGCTTTACCTTTGCTGGGTACGGAGTCATTTATTCTGGTCAATGGCGATGTTTGGACCACCATGGATTTTGCTCCACTCTTAAAGGTAGAACTGGGTGAAAATTTGGCACATCTAGTACTGGTAGATAACCCGCCTCAGCATCCGCAAGGGGATTTTAGCTTGGCTGAAGGAAAGGCTTATACCTTCGAACAGAATGTTCAGGGTGAAAACCTAACCTTTAGTGGTGTATCTGTGATTCATCCAAAAATGTTTGATGGTCTGGAGCAGGGTAAACGTCCATTAGCCCCTCTTTTAAAAGAAGCGATGCTGGAAAATAAAGTCTCTGCTTCCAAACTGATCGGTGACTGGGTGGATGTTGGAACGCCAGAGCGTTTAGTTGCACTGGATGCTGCAATTCGTGAAGGGAAGTATGCTTAAGTGAATATTCACTAAGCACTCCCTGCTGTGCCAATATGGAGAAAGCGTTATACTTTCTCCCAATTTTTTCGAGCGTTTATTGTTTATGCATACGTTTTTTCAGGAATTAAAGCAGGGTAGCCAGGCTTTAGGTTTAGCATTGAGTGATGAAGCTTTAAATTTATTACTCAAGTACCAGGACGCTTTGGTGCTGTGGAATAAGGCATACAATCTGACTGCGATCCGTGATCCGAAAGAAATGCTGATCAAGCATTTGCTGGACAGCCTCAGCATTTTAAAAGACTTACCACCGGGTCGTCTGCTCGATATTGGTACAGGTGGTGGTATGCCGGGCATGATTATTGCGCTATGTCAGCCGGAACGTGACTGTGTGTTGCTTGATTCCAATGGTAAAAAAATCCGTTTCCTGAAACAGTTTATCGCTGACCTAAAATTAAAAAATGTCATTGCGGTGCAAACCCGAGTTGAAAATGAAGATAGCATCAATGAACTGGGCAAGTTTGATGTGATTACCAGCCGTGCATTTGCGTCGTTAACTGATTTTGTAGATGCATCGAAACCGTATATGCATGAAAAAAGTACTATTGCTTCTATGAAGGGGCTGATTCCTCATGATGAAGTGGATACTTTAAAAAATGAATTCAGTTGTGAGATTATTGAACTCAAAGTTCCGCGCTTAGACGAACAACGTCATTTACTTCTATTAAAACGAATTTAAGATTTTCAAAGGAATTGGGGTCAACATGGCACAAATTATTGCGATTGCAAACCAGAAGGGTGGCGTTGGCAAAACCACAACCGCAGTAAATTTGGCGGCATCTCTGGCAATATTAAAAAAACGTGTGCTGCTGGTGGATATGGATTCGCAAGGGAATGCCACGATGGGGTCGGGCATTCAGAAAAATGACCTACTGTATTCCGTGACAGATGTATTGCTGGGTGAAGTGCCGATTGAAACAGCAATTACTAAAGCCGAAGTAGGATATAAGGTCTTAGGTGCGAATCGTGATCTAGCAGGGGTTGAACTAGCGATTGCAGAACAGGATGGTCGTGAATTTATCTTACGTGATGCACTGCAGGAAATAGAATCTTTATTTGACTATATCCTCGTTGACTGTGCACCTAGTCTGAGCCTGATTACCGTCAATGCGCTGGCAGCTGTTGATGGTGTGATCATTCCTATGCAATGTGAATACTATGCACTCGAAGGCCTTGCAGATTTAACTCAAACGATTGACCGTATTCAACAGGCATTGAATCCTGATCTGCAAATTGTGGGTGTATTACGGACCATGTTCGATCCGCGTAATGCCTTAACCCGTGATGTCTCTGAAGAATTACAACAATATTTTGGCAAGAAACTCTACGATACTGTGATTCCACGTAATATTCGTCTGGCTGAAGCACCAGCGCATGGTTTACCGGTGATCTATTTTGAGAAAAGTTCCAAGGGTGCAGTTGCTTACCTTAATCTGGCGGCTGAAGTGTTAAAGAAAAGTAAAGTGAAAAAAGGAAGTAAAGCATGACCGTGAAGAAACGTGGACTCGCCAAAGGTCGTGGTTTGGATGCATTACTGGGGTCAATTCAAAAAGAAAAACTACAGTTAGAAGCACAAGGTCTGGATCATGGTCAGCTCAAGCAGATTGATGTGCATCTGCTGAAGCGTGGTGAATATCAGCCACGTCGCTATATTAATGAGCAGGATCTGCAGGAACTGGCCGCTTCGATTGAAAAGCATGGCATCATGCAGCCGATCGTGATTCGTCCGGTAGATGATGAACGTCATCCATATGAAATTATTGCCGGTGAGCGTCGCTGGCGTGCAGCACAGTTAGCTGGTCTGACTGAAGTTCCAGCAATTGTACGCGAACTGAATGATCAGGTCGCGATTGCACTGGCCCTGATTGAAAATATTCAGCGTCAGGACCTGAACCCGATTGATCAGGCTTTGGCATTACAACGCTTCCATGATGAATTTGGTTTAAGTCATCAGGAAATTGCGGATACCGTTGGGAAAGCACGTACTACAGTCAGTAACTTACTGCGCCTTCTAACTCTGGCTGAACCAGTGAAAGACTTTATGCAGCAAGGTTTGTTGGATATGGGGCATGCACGTGCGATTTTGACTTTAAAAGCTAAAGATCAATTGAAAGTTGCTGAAATGGTGATTGAAAAAAGCCTTTCGGTACGTCAGACTGAACAATTAGTTCGTGATTTAAATGCACCAAAACAAGATAAACCAAAGCAAGTTGTTGCGCCGGATATTCAGCAACTGACTCAGCGTTTATCTGAACGTTTTAGTGCAGATGTAAAAATTGATTATAACAAGCAGGGTAAAGGGAAACTTGTCATTAGCTATCATTCATTGGAAGAGCTGGACGGTATCCTATCGATCCTGGATGTAGAATAATTTTCTTGATTGGGGATAAATCAGATGTGGGAGTTGGTAAAAGCGGGCGGGTGGTTGATGCTGCCTTTGGTATTGTGTTCGATTTTTATGGTGGCAATCGCACTGGAACGAATCATTCGTTTGAAAAAGAGTGTGGTGTTGCCCCAAACTCTTCTGATTGGTCCTCAGCAAAATGCTGCACAGGTGATCCAGAAACTTAATTCCGATGTTGCCTTACAGCGTACAACACTAGGACGCGTTTTTGCTGCTGGTGCAGCAAGTGGTCATCAGACGGAACAATATGCTCGTGCTCAAATGGAAGTGGTGGCATCACAGGAAATTGGGTATCTGGAAAAGAATATCAATTTCTTGGGAACCTTAAGTGCAGTTGCACCTTTGCTAGGTCTTTTAGGAACTGTGCTTGGGATTATTGAATCTTTCCTGATGATTGATGTGGGTACGACCAGTGATCCAGTGTTGATGATGCCAGGGATTTCGAAAGCACTGATTACCACAGCTGCAGGGATGTTGATTGCCATTCCAGCACTATTTGCTTATCGTTATTTCCAACGTCTGGTGCAGGAATATGTGGCAGAGCTGGAGCAACAGGCAACTTTATTTCATGCAGATCTTTTCTACCACTCTGATGTCGGTGTAAACCTTCAGAAGGCAAGCTGAGGTAGGGCATGAAATTTAAACGTAATCAGGTAGAAGAGATTCATATCAATCTCACGCCGATGATTGACTGTCTGCTGTTCATTTTGGTCTTTCTATTGTTGTCTACGACTTTTAGTCAGCTGAGTCGGATGAATTTGACTTTGCCAGATGCACAGGGTGTGCCGCCGAAAAATTTTGACCAAAAAATTGAAGTGACTGTGGATGCCAACGGTCATTATGCGGTGAATGGTCAATCTTTGGCGAGTAAAGAAGTTGCTGATTTAAATACGGCAATTAAACAGATTTCTAATGAACGCCGTGATTTAATGTTTGTCATTGCGGCGGATGCAAAAGCAGCACATCAGGATGTGATTCGTGTTATGGATGTAGCAGGTCAGCTTGGCTTTGTAAACATCAATATCAGTACCAAAGTCCCCACTCGAGGTTATTAGTGAAGCAGGATTTAAAAGTCTATTTTCGCCTTCTAAGGTATTTAAAACAGTTTTGGGGAGTGGCTTTACTGGTCGTTCTCGGCTTTGGGTTGAACGCTGCAACTGAGGTTTCTGTCGCAAAACTGCTAGAGCGTATTATTGAGGCGATTCAGACCCGAGATCGTGGCTTTACCACACTCTTTCCATTTCTTGTTGTCTTGCTGATGTTTTTTCGGGGGACTGGTTTATTTCTCGGTGGTTATTTTACCGCGGTCATTTCCCGTAATCTGGTCTTTAATATCCGTCAGGAAGTGTTTGCTAAATTGATGCGTCTCCCAGCGCAGTATTTCTTGGATAATACTAGTGGGCATATTACTGCCAAAATTATGTACAACGTTGAGCAGTTAACAGCTGCGACAACTGAAGCTTTAAGAACCATTATTCAACAAGGTTTAATTACCATTGCGCTGTTGGGCTATCTGCTTTATACCAACTGGCGTCTGACCATGTGTATCCTGATTTTCGCGCCAGTTATTGGCTGGATTATTAGTCAGGCTTCACGACGTATGCGTAAACTCTCTAAACAAGTTCAGGATACGATGGGTGATGTCAACCATGTAGTGCAGGAATCTGTGAATGCTAATATGGTTGTCAAAGCTTTTGGTGGGCAGATATATGAGCAGGAACGTTTTAAGAAGCACTCTTTGGAAAATCTGAAACGTGGCCTGAAAATGGTAGTGGTTCAGCAGCTGAATAGCCCTGTGGTGCAGCTGATCATGTCGATTGCACTAAGTATTGTGATGTTTATTGCCTTACGTCCGGAAATTCTGCGTGATACTTCAGCGGGTGAGTTTGTGTCTTATATTACTGCTGCGGGTATGCTGGCCAAGCCAATCAAAGCTTTAACCGATGTGAATGAAAAAATCCAGCGGGGTATGGCAGCAGCATATTCCGTGTTTGAACTGCTGGATATGCCAGAAGAGCAGAATAGCGGTACTTTAACTGATGAACTCAAAGGCAATATCCAGTTGGAACATGTCAGTCTAACCTATGCGGATGGTCATCAGGCTTTGAATGATATTGGCCTGGATGTGAAAGCAGGTGAAACTATTGCCTTGGTTGGCCGTTCGGGTGCGGGTAAAACCTCTCTAGTTAATCTTTTGATGCGCTTTCAGGAAGCGACTTCTGGTCGAATTCTGTTTGATGGGAAAGATATCAAAGATTTTGAGTTGAATGCACTACGTACTCAGATTGCGATGGTGAATCAGCAGGTGGTGCTGTTTAACCGCACCGTACGTGAAAATATTGCTTATGGTCAGCTCGAAGGTGCTACTGACGAAGATATCATCGCAGCAGCCAAAGCAGCTTATGCACATGACTTCATTATGGCCTTGCCAAAAGGCTATGATACAGAACTCGGTGCACAGGGGTTGAACCTGTCAGGTGGTCAGCGTCAGCGTATTGCCATTGCTCGTGCTATTCTGAAAAATGCACCAATCCTAATTTTGGATGAAGCGACCAGTGCACTGGACAATGAGTCGGAATACTTTATCCAACGTGCTTTCGATGCCGCCATGCAAGATCGTACCACCATTGTGATTGCTCACCGATTATCTACCATTGAAAATGCAGACCGGATTGTGGTGATGGATCAGGGTCGTATTTTAGAGCAGGGCACCCATCAACAATTACTGGATAAGAAAGGTGCTTATTATCAGTTACATCAACGTAACTTTGAGGAACACTGATCATGTCGCTGGCACAAGTCATTCAGGATGCCTGGAATATACAGGCGAAATGGCTGGTTGTGCTGCGGCCATTATCTTGCCTGTACAAAATTGGCTTTAACCTGAATAAAACGCTTTATCAAAAAGGGTTTAAAAAAAGTTATACCGCACCTGTGCCAGTCATGGTGATTGGGAATATTACGGTGGGTGGTAGTGGGAAAACTCCGCTGTTAATCCATTTAGTAGAGTATCTAACTCAAAAACATGTCCGTGTTGGTGTGATCAGCCGTGGTTATGGTGGTAAAGGTCCATTTCCATGTTATGTAGATACTCAGGCGACAGCGGAAACAGTCGGAGATGAACCCGCACTGATTGTGCAGTCGACAGGCGTTCCAATGGCAGTGGGTCCAAATCGTCAGCAGAGTATTGAGCTGCTACTGTCCAAACATGATCTGGATCTGATTATTTGTGATGATGGTTTGCAGCATTGGGCTTTAAATCGACAGATTGAATGGATTGTGCTCGATAATAATCGTGGGCTGGGTAATCAAAAATTACTGCCTGAAGGTTATCTGCGTGAACCAGTTGATCGTCTGAAAACTGGAACCGTGATTGAACATGCGGCTCATCCACAATCTGAATTGCATATGCATCTTGCACCTGCACAGCCATATTTGCTCAATCGTACAGAATATCAAACTTTTGATCCAAACCTGCCTTACTATGCCGTGGTTGGTATAGGCTTTCCACAGCGTTTTTATCACACGCTGGAAAGTCTGGAGATTCAGCAGTTTCAATGTCATGAATTTCCGGATCATCATGATTATGAAATCGAAGATCTGGACTTTGAAGATCATTATCCGATTATTACTACAGAAAAAGATGCAGTAAAAATCATGGCATTGCTGAAACAGAATCCAGAGTACAATCGTGATATCTGGGTGGTACCAGTAGAAGCTGTATTATCACCAGCATGCTATCAAGTTTTGAAGCAGCAGCTGCTTGAACAGGGTATTTCTATTTCTTAAGGCCTATTTATTATGAAACACATTGTCATTCCAGCCCGTTATGCCAGTTCACGTCTGCCGGGTAAACCGCTGCTTGAGATTCATGGTCGTCCGATGATTTTGCGTGTTGTGGATCAGGCCCGTAAAGTTGAAGGCTTTGATGACCTGTGTGTCGCTACGGATGATGAGCGTATTGCTGAAGTCTGCCGTGCTGAAGGAATCGATGTGGTGATTACGTCTAAAGACCACCCATCAGGTACTGATCGTCTTAGTGAAGTGGCTCGTATCAAAGGCTGGGACAGTGATGACATTATTGTCAATGTGCAGGGTGATGAACCTTTATTGCCAGCACGACTGGTGCAGCAAGTAGCACAACTTTTAGTTGATCAGCCGGAATCATCCATGTCGACTTTGTGTGAGCCAATTCATGCATTAGAAGAATTTCAGCGTGACAGCATCGTGAAAGTGGTGATGTCCAAGTATAATCAGGCGCTATATTTTAGCCGTGCTACTATTCCTTATGATCGTGATGGTGCTAAACAGGCCGAGCAAAAACTGCATGATCAGGCTTATCGTCATTTAGGATTGTATGCTTACCGTGTGAAGTTGCTGCAGGAATATGTGACTTGGGATATGGGCGTACTGGAAAAGCTGGAATCACTGGAGCAGTTGCGTGTACTGGAAAATGGTCACCGTATTGCCATTGCTGTAGCGGAAGTCAGTCTGCCACCGGGTGTAGATACCCAGCAAGATCTGGATCGTCTGAACCAGCTTAATCCATCTGCTTTTGCTTAACTTGAGAGTTTGCCATGCCGCTTGATGCTACCGCACATATCTATCCCTGGCAGCAACAGGTTTGGGACACACTGACTGGGCGTTTTCCCAAACTTGGGCATGGCTTGCTGTTTTATGGCAAAAAGGGCTGTGGCAAAGAAGCCTTTACCAAGCAATTCCTGGCTTGGGTGCTTTGCCAGAATCGGCATGTGCGTAATTTACCCTGTGGCGAATGTGGCAGTTGTCAGTGGCTAAAAGCAGATACCCATCCGAACTATGTCTATGTCAGTACGGATGAGGAAAACAAAAAGCAGAATGCCAAGATCAAGATTGAAAAGATTCGTGAGCTGTTGCCCTTTGTGCAGCAGACCGTTGATGGCTGGCGGGTGATTGTGATTGAACCGGCTGAAGCATTAAATATTGCTTCTGCCAATGCCTTGTTGAAAACGCTAGAAGAGCCGGGCGAAAATATCGTGATTATTCTGCTGGCCGATCATTACTTGAAACTGCCAGCCACGATTCGTAGTCGTTTACAGCATTTTGCTCTAGACCGTATTAGTCCAGAACAGGCCAGCCAGTTTTTGGCTGAGCATCTGCCAGATGCGGGTAATTCACAGCAGCAGTTACTGATGAATCTGGCCAATCAAATGCCCTTGCAAGCCCTTGAAGTTGCACAAAGTGCTTGGATGCCAATGCGTCAGGATTTTCTTCTTGACTGGCAAAAACTGGTCATAGACAAGAATATGCCGATAGCGATTGCGACCAAATGGAATAAAAACCTGAATTTCAGTGAATTCAGTCAAATGTTTGAATACTTGTTGTCGGATTTGATTTGTGTCAAGCTAAATCAGGCCATCAAAAATATTGACTTAAAATTTGAGCTGTTGGCTGAACAATATTCATTAGAGCAACTTTTTAATATTTATGGGGAGTTTCAGCAGTCCAAACAATATCTGGAGCAGAATGTGCAAAGCAATCTGGTACTGGATCAATTGTGTATCCGACTGATGAATCTTGAATAAAAGAAGGAGAACAATATGCAATCACGTATGGGCGGTATTATTCAGGCCAATATTCCTGATATCGAGACCCTGTTTGCCAGTTATATGCCATTTGTCGCCGGTGGTGGCCTGTTTATTCCTTCTAATCAAAGTGTGCGTCTGGGTGATGAAGTCTTTGTGCTGGCGACCTTGCCTGAACAATCTCAAAAAATTCCTTTAACTGGAAAAGTGGTCTGGGTATCGCAAAAGCAGAATGGCATTAAACCGCAAGGCTTTGGCATTCAGTTAAGCGGTGAAAAAGGTGTTTTCTTCAAAAATGAAGCAGAACGTCTGGTGGCAGGGCTTAAATCTACAGGGCGTAGAAGTTACACTATGTAGATATTCTCCCTGTACATAGGAAAGCGCCGTGTTTGTAGATACCCATTGTCATTTAACCTTACTTGACTTAACACCTTATGACGGTGATCTGGATTTGGCGCTGGCACAGGCGCGTGAAGCCGGGGTCTCAAAATTCATGAGCATCTCGGTGGATCTGGATGATCATATCGAGCTGGAAAAAATTGCTGCACGTCATGCCGATGTCGGTTATAGCGTCGGTGTGCATCCTTGTGAAGATCCAGCCACCATGGCACGTGCCACGACTGAATACTTGGTTGAATTGGCTCAACCGGAAAAAGCTTGGGCAATTGGTGAAACGGGTCTGGATTATTTCCATAGCACAGATTTTATTAAAGAACAGAAAGAATGCTTTGCCCGACATATTCATGCTTCACAGATTGTAAAAAAACCGGTGGTGGTACATACCCGTTCTGCTAAGCATGACACCGTTGATATCATCCGTGCCGAAAAATCAACGCATGGCATTTTGCACTGTTTTACTGAAGACTGGGAAACAGCCAAAGCAGTTTTAGACTGTGGTTATTATGTGTCTTTTTCCGGTATTGTTTCATTTAAAAATGCCCAGGATTTGCGTGATGTGGCGAAACAGGTACCACTAGATCGCGTCCTGATTGAAACCGATAGTCCTTATCTGGCGCCAGTGCCATATCGCGGTAAATCAAATGAACCAAAATACGTTCCATTTGTAGCCAAAGCCTTATCTGACGTATATGATAAGAGTCTGGAAGAGATGGCTGCAATTACCATGCAGAACTTTGAAAATCTTCTAAATTTAAAGTAAAAAATTGAATTGAATAAGAGCAGAAGAGAGTTATAGGGTGAAGATGGATCGTCAGGCTCAGTTTCGAGCAAGAGAAACCTTAATTTTTCAGGTCGCTGAGCAATTGCTACTGGAAAATGGCGAAGCCGGCATGACGCTAGACGCGTTGGCTGCGGAACTGGATTTAGCCAAGGGAACACTCTATAAACATTTCCAGAGTAAGGATGAGTTGTACATGCTGCTGATCATCCGCAATGAACGCATGCTGCTGGAAATGATTCAGGATACGGATAAGGCCTTTCCGGAACACCTGGCTTTCTTCATGCTGCATCATCTGCATCATCCGGAACGTACCGTGCTGTTCCACCAGATTGAAGAACGTTTATCTACGACTGGTGTCGGCATTCAGCAACTGTTTAACGAGCTGTACCAGATTCGTAAGCAGCGTTTGCGCCTGATTATTCGTATGACCGAAAGCTATCTGGCTTCGATTCAGAGTAGCATGCCAGTCCGTGATTACTTGGCTTCAATCTGGTCACTGACCCATGGCGCGGCAGCAATCCTGAATTCAAGTTTCTACCAGCGTTATCTTGGTTCTCGCGATACGTTACGCGTGGCTTATATTGATCAGGCACTGGCTTTACCAAAAAAGTTTAGCTCGGTCGAGCAGTGTGCTTAAAGGCATTCAATGAACAGACAATCGCTACCATCACAGCGTGGTTTTACCCTCATCGAGTTGATGGTGGTGATTGTGATTATGGGCATCATGGCATCGCTAGTGCTGCTGAATATTGGTGGCGTTGATCAGCGTAAAGCCATGCAGGCACGTGAGGTATTGTTGCTGGACTTACAGCGTATTTTGCGTGAAGCCAATGATCAAGCACGGGTACTGGCTTTAGAAACCAAAGCTGCTACAGATGTCAGTCCGTTTCAATACAGTGTGGTGGAATATCAGATAAATCCAGAAAATACTGATTTCAGGTTGAACAGCACACCACAAAAATGGATTCCCTATACTGAATTTAAAACTCAAACCTTGCCAGATCATGTCTCTTTTCAGGTTCAACTTCTAGATCAGCGTTATGAAAATGCGCAAAATCGTGATCTGACAGCACAGGATGCACCAAAGCTGATCTGGCTGGGTAATGGGGAAGTCAAACCGGTACGGATTCAATTCTATCTTGATAATAATGAAGTCGGTTCTGCGATTGAAATCGACCACCTGGGTAAGATTGTTGATGAAGAATAAATCACTTTCAAATGTCACATCACTTTATAGATCAAACAGTGCTCGACATGGCTCAGGCTTTACCTTGCTCGAAGTGATGGTGGCACTTGCGATTTTTGCCACTGCAGCGATGGCATTGACCAAGGTCGCGATGCAATATACCCAATCTACGGCACATGCCATTTTGCGTACCAAAGCCCAGTTTGTGGCTCTAAATGAAGCTGCACAAATGGAGATTAATCAGGAATGGTTGACTGGAACTTCATCTCGACGAACTATACAGCAGGGTGAAACCTGGCAGATTGATAAAAAATCTGAACCGACGATTAGTCCCAATGTGCAACGTGTGGAGATTCAGGTCAGCATCGTCAATGCAGATACCGGGCAGGTGGAATCAGGTGTCAGTAGTCTGGTGTTCTTTAATCATCGGGTGAATCAGACACAATGAAAAAGAATGGTTTTACTCTGGTTGAACTTCTGGTGGCGATTACAATTTTTGTAATCTTATCTGCATTGGGTTGGCGGGTCTTTGATCATGTAAGGGTGACGCGTGATCAGAATGCAGTACATGAGCAGAAATTGAACCAGTTGCAGCAAGGCTATCAGCAGGTTTTGCGTGATATGGTGCAAACTGTACCTTTAACCGCAAATTTTAATGGCGATATTCAGCCAGCTTTGGTGTTGCAAAATGGTCGCTTTAATTTCAGTAAAATGGGCGTGACGGATCCATTGGAACAAGGCATTGCACCAGATGAGCGGGTGGAATACCAATACCGAGCCGATGAGCAGAAAGTCTATCGATTAAAATATAGGAATTTGAACCAGACTGGACGTGATCAGCCAGAATCCAGTGTGCTCATTAGTGATGTCGAGCAGTTCCAGATTATCGCACTCAATCCAAATGAATTAAGCCAATGGCCTGAAAGCGGATTAGATTTAAATAAAATTGAAAACAAGCAACTGTTACCTAAAGGCATCAAGATTAATCTGATGGTGCAGGGGGGGCAGTATGAGTGGCTGTTTAGCCTGCTGAATACTGATTATCTTAATAATAACAATAACACCAGCAGTTCTTAGGGTGAGAGCATGAAGCAGCAATACGGCATCGCATTAATTACCATTCTGGTGATGATTGCTCTGGCAACTATCTTGGCAGCGACGATTGCCAAACGTCAGGCTGCAACAGCTGAAAGTACAGCTTATCTGATGCGCCAAAACCAGTCACTGATGTATGCCAAAAGTGCTGAAGCTTTTTTTTCTGAACTACTAGTTGATGATGCTGAAAATGCGGCTGATGTTGATCATCTGAATGAAACCTGGGCACAATCGATGCCACCTTTTCCGGTTGAAGATGGTTATGTCATGGGAAGGCTAGAAGATGAATCTGGAAAATTCAATCTGAACAGTCTGGTAACAGCTGATGGTGCGGTGAATGAACCGGCAAAAAAATGGTTTGAACTGATCTTAAAGCGAGTTGGACTATCGGAACAACTCAGCGAAGCAGTGATCGACTGGCAGGATTCAGATGAACTTCCAATTGGCCCAATGGGCGCAGAGTCCAATTATTATCAAGGCCTGCCGAATGCGGCCTTGCCACCGAATGCCAAGTTTCATAGCGTCGAACAGCTGAAATTGGTACGCGGCTTTGAAGATAATCGCTATAAACTTTTGATGCCTTATGTGACGACAGCTCCACTGAGTGACAGTCAGGTGAATATCAATACGGCACCGGCAGCTGTGCTGGCCAGTTTGGATGAAAAGCTGGATGTGAATGCTGTACAACAGGCATTGGATCAGAAATTTGGTCAGCAGGAACATTTTGCGAATGTCTCTGATCTGTGGCAGACACCACCATTTGATCAGGTCGCTGTAGAAAACAGAAACCAATTTGCTAGTCTACTCGGTGTAAAGTCAAACTTCTTTAAAGCACGTATTGAAGTGCTGTTAAGTGAACGTAAACGCCAATTCACGAGCGATCTGGTACGTGAAGACAATAAAGTCTATGTGGCTTATCGTAGTATGGCACCATTTTAAATTTTTAAGCTTAAGCAAAGAGTAGGGAATGTTACGGTTTAATCCGTTTTGTCTATTAACGTGAACTGCAAAATTAATCCTCCTGTCTATACTTTTGCTTTATAATTGCAGGGAATTCACCTATTTTTTGACGACATTACGGCACATGTTAATTCGTAAGTTATTTAAGTTTGAAAATGCTCATATCGTGCGGAATTGCACATCGGATCGCTGCAAGCGTTCGATTCATGGTCATAGTTATAAAGTAGAATTATTATTGAAAGCATCTAAGCTCGACCATGGCCAGATGGTATATGACTTCGGCTTATTAAAAGGTGTAATTAAAGACTTTTTTGATTCTTTCGATCATGCGATCTGCTTCTGGCAGAACGATAATCCTGAGTATATTCAGGCATGCAAGAATTTTAGTGCACGTTGGGTGTCGTTGCCAGTGTCACCATCTGCAGAACAGTTCTCCCGTATTTTCTTCTTCTTGGCGCAGCAGGTGCTAGCTTCCACCATTACCCAGAATGGTGAAGGGGATGTCGAGGTGTATTCGGTGATTGTTCACGAAACCGATACAGGCTATGCACAAAGTTTCCTAGAAGATATTGAAAATGAGCAGATGGGTACTCTGAGTCTGGATCAGATCGAATTCTCTGAACAGGTACAGGCTGAATGGACTGATCCTGATATGTTCAACAAACTGAAACAGGGTGTGCCATTCCATAATCCGACCGTAGATCTACAGGTAAAAGTTTAAGCTGTCCCGGTTTTAAACTAGATGACATCAATTTAGGATGAAAGCATGTCTTTATTAGCTGAACAGCAGATTGCCAAACTCAATAAAGTCCAGTTGGATGATAGCTGGAAATATGAGCTGAGCGACTTCCTGCTTGGCTCAAAAATGGAATCATTACGCACCTTTCTGATTGAAGAAAAACGCGCAGATAAAGTGATTTATCCGCCAAATCATCTAATTTTTAATGCGCTAAACACAACACCACTGGATAAGGTCAAAGTCGTGATCTTGGGGCAGGATCCCTATCATGGACCAAATCAGGCACATGGCTTGAGTTTTTCTGTACAAAAAGGTGTTGCATTACCGCCTTCTTTACGTAATATTTTTCATGAGTTACACTCTGATTTAGGTGTCCCTATTCCTAAACATGGTGACCTGACCCACTGGGCGCAGCAAGGGGTATTACTTCTGAATGCTGTTCTGACAGTAGAAGCGGGTCAGCCGACTTCGCATCAAAAACGTGGCTGGGAAGAATTTACCGACCATGTGATTGATGTCATTAATGAGCAGCGTGAAAATGTGGTTTTTATTCTTTGGGGTGCATACGCGCAGCGTAAAGGACAACGCATCGACCAGAATAAGCACCTAGTATTGAAAGCCGCCCACCCATCGCCGTTATCGGCAAACCGGGGTGGTTTTTTTGGCTGTAAAGTATTTTCGAAAGCAAACAATTATCTTAAACAACATGGCATTGAGCCCATAGACTGGCAGCTGGACGCATGACATATTCTCCCGTATCAAAACAATACCACTCGGACCTGATTGTCGAAGAAGCCCAAAATGGATGGCGAATCGTACGTTTAAATCGTCCGAAATCTTTACACGCACTGGATGAAACCATTGCAACGGCTTTACTTGAGGTCTTCGAGGACTTTCATCACGATAACAGTGTAAAAGCGATCTGGCTAGATTCGACCACACCAAAAGCATTTTGTGCGGGTGGAGATGTACGCAAATTGCGTCAGCTGGTCATTAATGATGAAGTGGCAACAGCCAACAAATTTTTTGAACAGGAATATGCTTTAGACCTGTTATTACATAACTATGCTAAACCCGTACTGGTCTGGGGTGAAGGTTATGTTATGGGTGGTGGTCTGGGTCTATTTATGGCCGCACCATTCCGTCTAGTAACGCCATATTCACGCTTGGCGATGCCAGAAATTAATATCGGGCTGTATCCGGATGTTGGTGCAACTCGCTTCCTGGCAGACCGTGGCGCGATTGGTTTGTTTACCGGTTTAACCGGTTCGATCATGACCGCAGCGGGTGCTTATGGGATCGGCTGGGCTACCCATATCTGTGATATGCAGCGTGATGCAGTGCTGGACAAGATGGTCAATATTGATTGGGATCATTATCCAGCAGGCGATTTCCGTGCGATTGATGACACACTCAACAGCATGCACCGTCCGGTTGGTCCTGGACCGCTGCAAAACTCGCTGGATGTCATCCAAAGTGTTTGCCGTGGTGTGAACTTTGAACATGACTATGAAGCTATTGTAGGTTTAAGCGATGCACGTAGTGACTGGCTGCGTCAAGCGAGTGAAAACCTGCAAAAAGGTTCTCCTGCAACAGCAGCCTTGACTTGGTTACTCTGGCAGTGGGGTAAAGGGCTACCGTCATGGAATGAAGTATTTGCACTGGAAACCCAGATTTCAGACTGGAAAATCCGTCATCCAGACTTTGTAGAAGGTGTGCGTGCACGTCTGGTCGATAAAGACCTATCTCCAGAATGGAAAAAAGGCACTGATCTCAGTTTAAAAGGCATTTTGGGTAACAATCCACCAGTGACTAATATTGACAGCTGGAATGCTTTGTTAAGACAGTATAGCGTGATCAGCTGATTCATGACCGACCACATTCAAACCGATGAAGAATGGATGCAGTTTGCCTATGAGCAGGCTGCATTGGCCGCCGAGCAGGGTGAAATCCCTGTCGGTGCCATAATTGTCAGCAATAATCAGATTATTGGGCGCGGCTTTAATGCCCCAATTTCATCTAATGATCCGACAGCACATGCTGAAATTGTGGCGATTCGTGAAGCCTGCCAGAACATTGAAAATTACCGCCTGCCTGAAGATGCTGCCCTGTATGTGACTTTAGAACCATGCACCATGTGTGTTGGGGCACTGGTACATGCGCGTATTTCCAAAGTGGTATTTGGTGCCATGGAGCCCAAAGCAGGTTCGCTAGTTAGCGTTCGTCAGCTGTTTGAAACCGGCTACTATAATCACGTATTTGAATTTGAAGGCGGCTGCCTGCATGAAAAATGTTCGCAGCAGTTGAGTGCTTTCTTTAAAATGCGCCGCGAGCAGAAACGACAACAAAAGTTACAAGAAAGACAAAACGGTGATCAGAATCAATCCTGATTTCTGTTTAGTATGAGCTTTGAAAATAACAACCTAAAAACAGGACGCCTTATGGACACCATACAAGTAAAAAAAGAATTTCCTGCACCTTTGACTCAGGTATTCGATCTGCTTTCTAAACACTCGACTTATAACGTAGCTTTTGCACCTATTCAGGTGGAACGCATTCAGGATTCTGCTGATCCAGAACGTCCAGATGGAATAGGTTCAGTCCGCAGCCTGGGTTTTGGTCCTATTAAGCCGCTGAAAGAGCAGATTACGCTGCTGGAACCAAATTCCCGTATCGAATACAAAATTATTCAAAATCCTTTGGTGAAACATCACCTTGGAATTATTGAGTTTGAAGCGCTTGGCGATGACAAGACGCTGGTGACCTATACCATCGAATTGCAGGTACGAGCGCCATTTGTCAGCAAATTAATCCTTGCACAGTTAAAAGCAGGCATTAAACTAGGCTTCGCGAAACTCGCAAAATCTGTTTAAACAACAATGGAAAAGCAATGACAGTTCAAATTATTACCATTGATGGGCCAAGTGGTTCAGGCAAGGGAACACTGGCAGCAAAAATTGCCAAACATTATGGTTTTCACCTGCTGGATTCTGGCGCGCTATACCGTTTGCTCGGATTGTCATTGCACCAACAAGACCTGATTGATTCACTGGATACAGAACTGGAAAAATGCGTACACATTGCTACAAATTTAGACATCCGATTCACAGGAACTGAGAGTGGTGTACAGGTATGGCTGAATGGAGAAGATGTGACCCAGACCATCCGTACCGAACGGGTTGGTGAATATGCCTCAAAAGTGGCGGCAATTCCTGAACTTAGAGCTGCTTTGGTGGGTCGTCAGCATGCTTTTGCCCAGACCCCGGGTCTGGTGGCAGATGGTCGTGACATGGCGACCAGTATCTTCCCGAATGCAAAGGCAAAAATTTATTTGACTGCATCGGCTGAATCGCGTGCGAACAGACGTGTAAAGCAGTTGCAGGGTATGGGGCTGGATGCTAAAATAAACGACATTTTAGCTAATATACAAGCTCGAGATAAACGAGACATGGAACGCACTGTCGCTCCGCTCAAGCCGGCAGCAGATGCCTACATTATCGACAGCTCAGAATTGAGCATCGATGAAGTATTCAATCTGATGACCGCTTATATCGACAGCAAATTAGCTAATTAACGAATACAGCAGACGCATAGCTTGATCAGTTTTATATGGACTATGTAGACGCTTAACTAAACCGGCCTTGTCTGATCCAAGACCGCTGACTTTATCGGAAATATCATGACCGAATCTTTTGCAGCCCTCTTTGAAGAAAGCGAATTAAACCTCAACGTTGAAAAGGGTGCAGTCATCCAAGGCGTTGTAGTTAGCATCGACTCTGACTGGGTAACTGTTGACACTGGCCTTAAATCTGAAGGTATTGTTGACCGTGCTGAGTTCTTAAATGAACAACGCGAACTTGAAGTTCAAGTTGGCGATACTGTAGACGTAGTTGTTGAAGCTCTTGACAACGGTATGGGTCAAACAGTTTTATCACGTGAAAAAGCGAAACGTGCTGAAACTTGGACTAAACTTGAAAAAATCTTTGAAGACGGCGAAATCGTTACTGGTGTTATCTCTGGTAAAGTTAAAGGCGGTTTCACTGTTGACATCGGTCCAGTTCGTGCGTTCCTTCCTGGTTCACTGGTAGACACTCGTCCTATCCGTGACACTACTCACCTTGAAGGTAAAGAGCTTGAATTTAAAGTAATCAAGCTTGATGCTAAACGTAACAACGTTGTTGTTTCACGTCGTGCTGTTATGGAAGCTGAATCTTCAGCTGACCGTGAAGCTCTTCTTGCTCAGCTTGAAGAAGGTCAAACAGTTACTGGTACTATCAAAAATCTTACTGACTATGGTGCATTCGTTGACCTTGGCGGTATTGATGGTCTTCTTCACATCACTGACATGGCTTGGAAACGTATCAAGCACCCTTCAGAAGTTGTTGAAGTTGGTCAAGAAGTTACTGTTAAAGTACTTAAATTCGACCGCGAACGTAACCGCGTATCTTTAGGCCTGAAACAACTTGGCGAAGATCCATGGTTAGCGATCATGAGCCGTTACCCTAAAGGTTCTATCGTTAAAGCTCGTGTAACTAACCTGACTGACTACGGTTGCTTCGCTGAAATCGCTGAAGGCGTTGAAGGCTTAGTACACGTTTCAGAAATGGACCACACTAACAAAAACATCCACCCATCTAAAGTTGTTCAGATCGGTGACGAAGTTGACGTTATGGTTCTGGAAGTGGATGAAGAGCGTCGTCGTATCTCTCTTGGTATCAAACAAACTCGTGCTAACCCATGGGAAGAGTTTGCTAAAAACCACGAGAAAGGCGAAAAAGTATCAGGTACTATCAAGTCAATCACTGACTTCGGTATCTTCATCGGTTTGCCAGGCGGTATCGATGGTCTAGTTCACCTGTCTGACATCTCTTGGAACGAACAAGGCGAAGAAGCGATTCGTCGTTACAAGAAAGGTGACACTGTTGAAGCGGTTATCCTGTCTGTAGACGCTGAAGGCAACCGTATCAGCCTTGGTATCAAACAGCTGAACAGCGACCCATTCAACGACTTCCTTGCTGCTAACGAACGCGGTGCGCTTGTTAAAGGTACTGTAACTGCTGTTGACGCTAAAGGCGCTACAGTTAAGTTAGCTGACGAAGTTGAAGCAACTCTGAAAGCATCTGAAATCAACCGCGACCGCGTTGAAGATGCAACTAAGTTCCTTGAAGTTGGTCAAGAAGTTGAAGCTAAGATCATCAATGTAGATCGTAAATCTCGCTCTATCAACTTGTCTATCAAAGCGAAAGACGAAGCTGAAGAGAAAGAAGCAGTAGCTAACCTGAAATCAGCTGCAGCTAGCCAAGACAACGGTCCTAAAACTATTGGTGACCTGATCAAGGCTCAAATGAGCAACTAAGTAAGGGTCGGAATGTATTGTTAATGTAATTTAACTAATATTTTCTGCACGATTACTGTAAACGGTAGCGTAGTATTTAATTATTGCGCTACCGTTTTGTATTTAAACAGGTTATTATCGGAATAGAGAGTCCAAGTAGCTTGATAATTAAAGAGGTCGCAGATGACTACTGAAGCACTTAATAAGTCTGATTTAATAGAGCGTATTGCGCTGAAGAACCCGCATTTGGCTGAGCCTTTGGTCGAAGAAGCGGTGAAGATCATGATTGACCAAATGATTGAAGCGCTATCTGCTGATAACCGTATCGAGATTCGTGGGTTTGGTAGTTTCGCGTTACATCATCGTGAACCACGTATTGGCCGTAACCCCAAGACTGGAAAGTCTGTTGAAGTTGCAGCGAAAGCAGTACCACATTTCAAGCCGGGTAAAGCATTACGTGATGCTGTAAACGAATCAGCCCAGAAATAATTTCCCGGAGTGTTCTATGCGTTACGTGTTGATCGTTTTACTACTGGTTTTATTTGGTTATTCACTGGCACTGGTATTGCAGAATGGTACTGAGCTTTCTGTAGACCTGTTATTTACTCAAGTGCCTGCAATGCGCCTAGGCCTGCTATTGCTACTGACTCTGGCATTAGGTGTTGTGTTAGGCTTGTTATTGGGTGTGCAGGTATTCAAAGTGTTCCAGACCAACTGGGAAATAAAACGACTGCGTAAAGATATTGACCACTTGCGTAAAGAGCAGCTGAATACAGCGAAGCTCATGGCAGCCGAAGCAGCTGCACATACCCGTCATGAAAAGACGGTTGTAGATATCCATCCACAGGATCGTCCTTCCAGCCCTTTATAAGGATGTGATGTCAGACTTATGAATATTTGAAGTTCTCCTGATTTTTTAAAGCACTCTGGGTTTTGCTCAGGGTGTTTTTTTATGCCAGTATATTGATAAGTCTATTATAAATATAATTATTTAAAATTTTCGCTTTAGGAATAAGGCACTTAAATT
Source organism: Acinetobacter sp. HR7 (assembly GCF_000773685.1). Lineage (GTDB taxonomy): Bacteria > Pseudomonadota > Gammaproteobacteria > Pseudomonadales > Moraxellaceae > Acinetobacter > Acinetobacter thermotolerans. The sequence goes on from NZ_JPQO01000193.1 coordinate 25,172, forward strand.
AAATCAGTAGAGGATTTTTATACTTTAAATCTTTGTACAGGCAGCTGAAATCCGTATAATGCGTTAATTTTGTCAATTTGAAGGGTCTTGTTATGAGTATTATCGTTGCCTTGGATGCCAAAAGCCAATATGACGCTTTAACGATTGCCGAGCAGTTAGACCCTCAGCTTTGCCGTGTTAAAGTGGGTAAAGAGCTGTTTACTCATGAAGGTCCATCTGTGGTTAAGGCGCTGCAAGACAAGGGCTTTGAAGTATTTCTGGACCTGAAATTCCATGACATCCCGAATACTACTGCACAGGCAGTGTGCGCAGCTGCAGACCTGGGTGTATGGATGGTAAACGTACATGCTTCAGGTGGCCGTAAAATGATGGAAACCTGTGTCGAACGCCTTAAAGCTGGTAACTACAATACTCAGTTGGTCGCGGTAACTGTATTGACTTCAATGGGTCGTGAAGACCTGAAAGACATCGGTTTGGATATCGAGCCATTTGAGCATGTAAAACGTCTGGCGACCTTGACCAAAGAAAGCGGTCTGGATGGTGTAGTCTGTTCAGCGCAAGAAGCAAAAATGCTGCGTGAAACACTAGGTCAGGACTTTGCTCTTGTAACCCCGGGTATCCGTCCTGAAGGTTCAAATGCGGATGACCAAAAACGTATCGTGACCCCTAAACAGGCAATGTTGGATGGCTCAACCCACCTAGTCATTGGCCGCCCAATTACTAAGTCTGAGAACCCGCGTCAAACCTTAAAAGATATTCTGGCTACTTTGTAATTTAGTAAGCCAATACGACAAAAAGCCTTTCACTTGAAAGGCTTTTTTTATACATTGTGTTCTACAGGATAAAAATAAAAAAGGGAGTAAGCATCCGGCTAACACAGCCTTACCAAGCGATCCTATAAGCCTTAATTTAGTTCCCACCTAAAAACAAGTGGGGACTTAATCCA
>NZ_JPQO01000194.1 GCF_000773685.1 Acinetobacter sp. HR7
CTCATTATTCCAGACACCCCCGATCAAAAGGTCGGGGGTGTTTTTTTTTGTGTGTGGATTTTATTTTGCACATTAAAACAATAACAGACAATCAGCAGGATCAGCGTATACTGGGTAGGTTCACGGAGCTGATATGTCCTTAAATTCATCTTCAAGCCATATTGAATATGGTTCATCTGCCTTTAAAGCGGTTTTATTTTCTTTATTTTTGGCTGGCTTTGCGATTTTCTCTTCATTGTACTGTGTCCAGCCGATGATGCCGATTTTGGCTCATTATTTTGATGTTTCTCCGACGCAAAGCAGTTTCCCGCTTTCATTTTCTACCGTCGCATTAGCTGTAGGCCTGATTTTTACAGGGCTAATTTCGGATCGTTTTGGCCGTAAACCGATTATGGTGTGGTCTTTATTCTCGGTTTCAGTATTGCTGTTACTGAGTGCTTTACTGCCGGTCTGGTCGGTATTTTTGGCGACTCGTGTCTTCATTGGTTTAACGGTGAGTGGGGTAGCGGCTGTCGCGATGACCTATATCGGGGAAGAAGTGGCAGCTAAAGATGTTGGCTTTGCCATGGGGCTGTATATTTCCGGGACGGCAATTGGCGGGATGAGTGGGCGCTTGATTGCAGGCACATTGGTGGATTTTATTTCCTGGCAATCCGCAACTTTGATTATTGGACTACTGAATCTGTGTATTGCCACGATCTTTTATTTTCTATTGCCTAAGTCCAGATATTTTCAGGCCTATCCGATTAAATTCAGCCGCTTTGTTAGAGCATTTCGACAGAATCTGAGTGATTCTAAGCTTCGAATCCTGTTCCTGCAAGGCTTTATTCTGATGGGCTGTTTTGTTTCAGTATTTAACTATCTCAGCTATCGATTGATTCAGGCACCTTTTGAACTCTCGCATTTCTGGATTGGTTTAATTTCGATTACTTACCTGTCCGGTATTTATAGTTCGCCACGTGCAGCAGCCTGGAGCCGAAAGTATGGACGATTTCAAGTTTTGGCCACTATGTTGGGTACGATGTTGTTGGGCCTGGCTCTGATGCTGATTAATAATTTGGTTGTGGTCTTTATTGGCTTGCTGATTTTTACTTTTTCTTTCTTTGCAGCTCATTCAACAGCGAGTAGTTGGGTATCGGTGCAATCCTTACAGTATCGGGCAGTCGGATCATCTCTATATTTATTCTGCTATTACCTCGGTTCAAGTTTCCTTGGTAGCTCGAGTGGCCTGGTCTGGGAAAATGCCGGATGGCTGGGTTTATCTTTATTTATTGGCTTGATCCTGATGGTTGGTATTGCATTAGCGCAACGTTTAAAGCCAACTACGGTAGAGTAAGCTCAGTTACCTCGGAAATATATTCCTGAATCAGGGCTTAAAACCATTATTGTATAAATTATAATCAAGCAAGCCGGGGCGAATTCATGCTAAAATGCTCGGCTTTCATCTTTGATCTATTTTCTGATCTTCCATCTGCCAGCCGAGAATTGCTAGCCATGTCTACTGCTTATACCGCTCAGACTGCGCCTAAAGCGTTGTTTGATTACGACAAATATTGGGCGTCATGTTTTGAACCTGCGCCTTTTTTGCCGATGTCACGCGAGGAAATGGACCAACTCGGTTGGGACAGTTGTGACTTCATTTTTGTCTGCGGTGACGCCTATATTGACCACCCGTCTTTCGTCAGCGGGATTATTGGGCGTGTGCTGGAAGCGCAGGGCTTCCGTGTCGGGATTATTGCCCAGCCGGACTGGACCAATGTCGATGCTTTCCGTGTTCTAGGCAAGCCAAATATTGCCTGGGGTGTGTCTGCCGGCAATATGGACTCGATGATCAACCGTTATACCGCGGACCGTAAAATCCGTTCGGATGATGCCTATTCTCCCGATAATGTACCGAACAAGCGTCCAGACCGTGCGGCAACTGTGTATTGCCAACGCTGCCGTGAAGCTTTTCCGGATGTGCCGGTACTGTTAGGTGGGATCGAAGGTTCATTGCGTCGTATCGCGCATTATGACTACTGGTCCGATAAAGTCCGTCGTTCGATTTTGATGGATTCCAAAGCTGATATTCTGATGTACGGGAATGGTGAGCGCTCGATCATTGAAATCATGCACCGCCTGGCCAAAGGTGAAAAGATTCATCAGATTACTGATGTGCGCGGTACAGCGTTCATCATCAATAAGAATAACCGTGCTGCGAAAGCCAAGTTCGTGGAAATCGCATCGAATGATGTGGATACCATTGGCCGTGTCGATCCGATCATCAATCCCTATGTGATGACTGAAGATATTGACGGCTGTGAAATTGAAAAAGGTAAGGATCAGGTCAGCCAGTATCAGGGCTTCCAAAAAGAAGTCGTGACAAATCCGATTGTCCGAGAAGGGGATAATCTGGAACCGGATACTCAAATCGTGCAGTTACAGCCTGCATCTAAAGCCATTAAACACAAACTGCCACCACGTGAACTGGCAGTAATTCGTTTACCTTCATTTGAAGAAGTGGCGAATGATCCAGTGTTGTATGCCCATGCCAACCGTATTCTGCATCTGGAAACTAACCCGGGGAATGCACGTGCGCTAGTACAGAAACATGGTGAACGTGATGTCTGGATTAACCCGCCACCGATTCCATTGACCACAGAAGAGATGGACTACGTATTTGACCTGCCGTATGCACGTCTGCCACATCCATCTTATGGTGATGCACGCTTCCCAGCCTTTGAGATGATCAAGTTCTCGGTGAACATCATGCGTGGCTGTTTCGGTGGTTGTACTTTCTGTTCAATTACCGAACATGAAGGCCGTATTATCCAGAACCGTTCGGAAGAATCGATCCTGCGTGAAGTGGAAAAGATTCGTGACACAGCGCCCGGCTTTACCGGCATCATTTCTGACCTCGGTGGTCCAACAGCAAACATGTACCGTTTGCACTGTAAAGACCCTGAAATTGAGAAGAACTGCCGTAAGCCGTCTTGTGTCTATCCGGGCGTGTGCCAGAATCTGCATACCGACCATGCACCATTGACCCAGTTGTACCGTAAGGCACGTGCGATCAAGGGCATCAAGAAGATTCTGATTGGTTCCGGCCTGCGTTATGACCTAGCTGTGCTGAATCCTGAATATGTCAAAGAGCTGGTCACCCATCACGTCGGTGGTTATCTGAAGATTGCGCCAGAGCATACCGAAAAAGGTCCATTATCGAAGATGATGAAACCGGGCATCGGTACCTATGACCGCTTTAAGCAGATGTTTGACCGTTTCAGTAAGGAAGCCGGCAAGGAACAGTATCTGATTCCTTACTTCATCGCGGCGCACCCGGGCACAACTGATTATGACATGATGAACCTGGCGATCTGGCTGAAAAAGAACGGTTTCCGTGCCGATCAGGTACAGACCTTCTATCCATCACCGATGGCAACCGCAACCACCATGTACTACACCGGTAAAAATCCGCTAGCCAAAGTGGCGCGTGATACCGAAGATGTGGACATCGTCAAAGGTGAAAAACGTCGCCGATTACATAAAGCTTTCCTGCGTTATCATGATCCAAACAACTGGCCTTTACTGCGTGAAGCATTGAAAGAAATGGGCCGAGCTGACTTGATTGGTAATTCAAAACATCACTTGATTCCGAGCTATCAACCGCAAGGGGTGGAAGGACATTATCAGTCTGCGCGCAAGAAAAACTCGACAGTGGCGGGTGATTCAGCCAAACGTACCGGAGCCAAGGGAAATCGGGCACAAGCACCGAATAACCGTCCGCAAAAAGGCCAGATTTTGACCCAGCATACGGGCTTGCCACCTCGTGAAACAGGCGATGCGAAAAAGCCATTTGGTGGGAATAAATCCAGAGACAAGGCCAAAACAAAAAGTCGTGCCTAATTCACTTAAAAAAGACACTTCGGTGTCTTTTTTATTGTGTATTGAATTATTTGTTAAGAAAAAATTAAAACTTAATTAAATAATAATTTAAATTCTAGATTTTGTTAGAAAAAATTCCTTTAAAAATTGCACTTTATCGGAATCGCCAGACAAATAACAATAAATCCTATTGCTTAACTTTGAATAGCTGTTTTAGAGTGGGAGCTATGTAAGGAACACATTACATTTCCAATACTCCAATTCTTCCCATCCAGTTGGAATGTAATACGCTCTTATAAGTTTTGATACCGGATGTTGCAGTATCTGAGCAAATTGGTTGTACCGTGATTTTCTTCCGAAAATCGTATTTATACTGACAACAATAAAACAAGAACGATTATAAGAAATGCAGAAAGGACGAACGCATGGCCACTTATATTATGATTGGCAGTTTTCTGCTCTTCTGTGCCGTATTGATGGCATGGAAACGCGTAGAAAACAGCAATAAGCAGCAAGACAGCGCACTGAAGCAGCGTGCCATTTTTAACCTGAATGAACAGATGACCTATACACGTCTAAAGGAAATTCTCCCAGAACATACCATCCTGGCACATGTCTCCTATGATGCGCTGCTAACGACCAAATTTTTCCGTACCCGGAATAAGTACCGTAATCTGGTGGCTGATTTTGTTGTGCTGGATCAGAACCATCAGGTGGTTGCTATCGTGGCCGTAGATGATCCGGTGGTCTTAAGACGCCCGCAACAGTCACAGTATCAGGATGCACTGTTGAGCATGGCGGGCTATAAGGTGTTTCGTTATGAAGATATTCCGGAATATTACGAGCTGCGTCGTGATTTTCTAAATGAAGATGAGGAGGAGAGTACGGTGGCTTCCAGCACACGAATACTCCCAAAGCAGTACCCACTGTATTCCCGTCTGGCCCAGCCTAAGGCCAAAGCAGTGGGATAAGATTTAAAATAGGCGGGAACAAAAAAGCATGCAGGTTGCATGCTTTTTTTATGGGCAAAATTTTCGCTTATTCCGGTTTCACTGCCACCACGGTCAATTCCACCAGTACCCTTGGATCATATAACTTGGCTTCAACGCAAGTGCGTGACAGGGCTTCTATATCGGCTACCCAGACATCCCAGACTTCATTAAACGCGGCATAGTCACGTTCAATGTCTTTCAGGTAAATGGTTACCGACATGATATGGCTTTTATCAGTACCGGCATCTGCCAGGAACTGGTCAATGATGTCCAGGGTTTGCTGGGTTTGGCCCTTAATGTCCAGATCTAGATCCGTAGCAAGCTGGCCGGCTAGGTGCACTAGATTGCCCGAGATGGCGATTTCAGAAAAACGGCTGGAAACATGCAAACGTTGAACAGTCATGGTTTTAATCCTGAGTTTTAGGCATCAGCGCCGCGACTAAAGTGGTCAGCAGACAGCCGATAGCAAGATAGATCGCAACATAATGCCATGAACCGTTGCCCCAAATCACCAGTGAAGCGGCAATCATTGGAGTAAAACCACCACCGATGATGCTCGCAACCTGATAACCAACACCAGCACCGCTATAACGGTATTCGGTACCGAACAAGGAAGTGAAAATCGGCTGATGCACGCTCACCACCATGTCATGCGCAACGTTGGCCAGCAGAATCGCCCCAATAATAATCATCCAGGTATTTTGTGCATCCAGTGCCATAAAGAACGGGAAGGCAGACAGTGCACCAATCAAACCACCCCAGACGCACATGGTCTTGTGATTGATCTTGTCCGATACCCAGGCAAAGAAGGGAATGCTGAAACAGCTAATCGCACCCACCATCAAGGTAATGTTCAGGAAGAACTGCTTGTCCATGCCCAGATTATTGGTTGAATAGTTCAGGGCAAAGTTGGTCACCAGATACATGGTCAGCAATTCAGTCAGACGCAGGGCAATGATGTAGAAAAATGCCTTCGGATGTGCAGTAATTGCTTGCAGGATCGGCAGTTTTTTTGGCTTGTCTTTGGCTTTCGCGACTTTTTCCAGGAATTCCTGAGATTCATCCTGACCGCGACGAATCCACATGGCGATGCCGATCAGGATAATGCTGGCAATAAACGGAAGACGCCAAGCCCATTCGGCAAAGGCCTGTTCACCTAAGGTGGCAATAATCAGAGACACTGCACCGGTCGCTAAGACCAGACCGACACCATAGCCGACCTGAACACCACTACTGTAGAAGGCTTTTTTGCCTTTCGGGGCATTTTCTACCGCCATCAGGGCAGCACCACCCCATTCACCACCAACCGCAAAGCCTTGCAGGGCACGTAAAGTTACTAATAGGACAGGTGCCCACCAGCCAATCGCAGCAAAATTCGGTAACAGGCCAATCCCGACAGTGGAGATGCCCATCATTAGCACCGTGAGCACCAGCATTTTTTTACGGCCGAGCTTGTCACCAAAGTGACCAAACACGATGCCACCGAGCGGACGGAACAGGAAGCCGACTCCAAAGGTCGCGAGCGCCGCCAAGGTGCCCATATTGTTGCCAATGCTCGGGAAAAACTGGTCTTTAAAAATCAGTGCAGCCACGATGCCGTAGAGAAGGAAGTCATACCAGTCAACGACTGCACCAATGAAACTGGATAGTGCAGCTTTACGCGCGCGTTGTTCTTGAATAAGAGAAAGAGATGTAGGGTTTGCAGAAGACATGCAGGATAGGATTCCATGGGAGATTACAGAGTGCCCTGCAATATTCGGATTGATCGTCACGCCAATCACAGGACAGCATGCTGAAAGTAAAGGTGATTTTCAGCATCTCAGCACATACATGGATAATGCATTGCGCGGATAGATTACTCCAAAAAATTAAAATGTAAAAATAAAGTTGTTGTCTTTTTAGACTAATGGCCTATTTCTTAGGCAGAGGGGATTTAAAGCAGAGAAAGCTGGGTTTCCTGCTGACGTGGTGATAGCTGATACACGCCCACACCAATCAAGCGGAACTGTAGTGTAGGATCAAGATGCATATCCTGCAGCAGAAAGTGCAGAGCTTGCTGCATTTCCTGCGGATCTTTAAAGATGGAACGGAAGCTGCGACTATGCTGAATGATCTGGAAATTTTTTAGTCGGAGTTTCACGCTGATCCCGCGGGCAGAAAGCTGTTTCTTCTCCATACTGTTCCAGACCTGCTGAATCAGCGGCTCCCAATAAGGGCTGCATTGCGGTAAATATAAGTCATCGCCAAAGGTGGTTTCCTTGGAAATCTGCTGGCGTTCGCGTTCCGCTTCTACCGGCCGTTCATCAATGCCCTGGGCATAGAGAAACAGGCGTTTGCCATATTTACCAAAATGCTGGATCAGTATCGCCTCATCGACTTGTTGCAGATCACCTAAGGTTTCCAGATTCAGGCTTTTCAGTTTTTCCTGGGTGACTTTGCCCACACCGGGAATTTTCTTGAGCGGTAAATCTTGAATAAAGGCCTGTACCTGCGACGGCTTGATCACACAGATGCCATTGGGTTTATGCCAGTCCGAGGCGATTTTGGCGAGAAATTTATTCGGGGCGACACCGGCGGAAGCGGTCAAACCTGTGGTCTGGAAAATTTCCTCCCGGATGCGCATGGCAACTTCGGTGGCACTCGGAATCTGCTGCAGATTTTCCGTGACATCCAGATAAGCTTCATCCAGAGACAGCGGCTCAATAATCGGGGTATATCTGCGGAAAATTTCGTGAATCTGTGCTGAAACAGCACGGTACTTCTGGAAGTCGGGTTCAATCACGATCAGCTGGGAACATCGCTTGCGGGCCTGGCTCATCGGCATGGCAGAATGTACGCCAAATTCCCGTGCCGGATAGGAAGCAGCCGCGACCACGGCCCGTGGATGATGGGAAGCGATCACCACGGGCAAATGTTTCAGTTCCGGACGTTCACGCAGTTCTACCGAGGCGTAGAACGCGTCCATATCAATATGGATAATTTTGCGCATATGACATCTTAAAAGGCTTTTAGAAAGTTTGGAAGATGCTGATTTCAAAAGACTATAAGATTAAAAAACCATGAACAGTGCTATTTAGGCCGGCTATGGATCTGTTTTTTGAATTCATTCTGATTGCAAAATTAATTGGCTGCCTTTTGTGCAGGTGCCGCCTCAATCCCATTCTGTTGCAGGAATTTCAGCCAGTCGTTTTCTGAACCATAGAACACATTCAAATCTACAGGAACCGGAATGCCATTAATCTGGCCCTGGCTGGTATGCTGCCAGAAATGCCATTTCGGATTGCCTTTCAGTTCTGGCAAGCCTTTGTATTCGCGGATCCATAGCGGGACATCAGAAAACTGTCCAGCCAGCACAATATTGTAAAAAGCCTTGGAGGTATAGAACATCGGCTGCTTGCCATAGTGCTGCTTAAGCAGATCATGCATCACCTGAATTTCTTTGAGCAGCTGTTCCTTAGTATAGGTATTGATGCAGTTGCTGTCATATTCCAGGTCAATCACTGGAGGCAGGGCATCGGCCTTGTTCGGTACGGTTTTGATAAAGTTTTCTGCCTGGACTTTGCCATCACGACAGAGGCGATAGAAATGATAAGCACCGACCAGAAAACCCTGTTCCCGTGCTTTGAGCCAGTTGTCCTGAAACTTGGTGTCCTTGAAATCTCCGCCTTCGGTAGATTTCAGATAGACAAAGCGGTATTTGTCTTTGGGAATCTTTTTCCAATTAATCTCTTTCTGGTGATGGGAGACATCAAAACCGTGAATGTCATATTCCGAAGCATTGGCAGGCAGGGGCTTCAGCAACAGCCACCACGCTATGCAGACAGCAGCGAGCAGCAGTATGGCACTCATCAGTGCTGCCCAAAGTGGTGGATAATGCTTGGCAGTTTTCTTCATAACGGATCTTAAATTCTGACTTTGTCTAGCTTATACCGATTTGCCCGGAACTTTAATGGCCGATGCTCACACCGGCGTATTCTTTGGAATATGCCAGAAAATATAGGCAGCAATGATATTGATACAACCGAGACAGATCAGTGACAGATGAAAGGCATTATTCAGCTGCTCTGGACCAAAATAGGCACTAAACATATTCACTAAAGTTCCTGCCAATGCCACGCCAATACTCATGGACAGCATCATGATCATCGACAGAAAGCTGTTACCACTGCTGGCATCCTGCTGACTCAGGTCTTTTAAGGTCAAGGTGTTCATGGAAACAAACTGTAGTGAATTCAGAATGCCAAAGGCAAAGAAATGCATCGCTCGTAGCCAGATCGGGGTATCCGCTGTGGTTAAAGCAAAACTGGCAATACACATACCCACCAGCAAGGTATTTACCAATAATACCTGACGATAGCCAAAACGCTGAATGATCTTGCGGATAATCGGTTTGGAAGCCAATGAACCGAGCACGGTTGGAATCATCAGCAGGCCGGTAATAAAAGGTTCGAAACCAAAAGCGACCTGCAACATCAATGGCAACAGAAAGGGAATCGAGTTACCACCGAGACGGGCAAAGAAATTACCTAAAATACCAATAGCATAAATCCGGTTTTTAAACAGCTTGCTACGGAACAGGGCATTGCTATGCGTATGCGAATGATAGGCGTAAATTAGTGAGGTCACTAAACCGACTGCAACTAAGGTCAGGCTCCACCAGAGGGGATAGAGGGGATTGGCAAAGTTTTCGATGCCGAGACAGAGCCCGACCATCGCTACGACTAGCAGCGCAAAACCACTATAGTCAAAGCGCGCGACATTCGGCTCCGTGACATTCGGCATCGCTTTAAAGGTAATTAAGCCCCCCAATAGACCAATCGGCAGATTAATCAGAAATACCCATTGCCATGACAGGTATTCCACCATCCAGCCACCAAGGGTTGGACCAATCAGCGGGCCGATCAGTCCGGCCAGACTCATCAGGCTCATCGCGGACAGAAACTGGGTACGCGGAATAATCTTGAGCATCGCCAGACGACCAACCGGCAGCAGCAATGCTCCACCTATGCCTTGCAAGACCCGGAACATCAGTAAAGCATTTAAATCCTGAGCAATGGCACAGCCCAGTGATCCCAACACAAACACGATAATGGCAGTGAAATAGGTGTTACGCACGCCAAAGCGATCGGCCAGCCAGCCACTCAAGGGAATACAAGCGGCAACGGACAGCACATAGGCCACTACCACACTATGCATGCGCAGCGGATCTTCATTCAGGCTACGAGCAATCGCGGGCAGGGCAGTATTGATAATGGTGGTGTCCAGCCCCTGCATAAAGAAGCCGATCGATACCAGTAAGACCAGCAGTCGAAATTCAGGTTGCAGCGCTTGATGGGTGGGCGTGGCATTCATGTGTGAGTGATAAAATTATTAAGTATTTGAATGTGGGCTAAGTTTAAAGCAATTCATCGGATTGGTTGTAATAAATCGGTTGCAAAAATCGGGGATTTTTACTGCAAAATGTAGCAGTCTAATCTACAACGATATCAGCAGGCTAAGGCTACTTATATCCGCAAGAAATATTAAATGAATATCGATGAAAGGAGCAGACATCACTGACGACTACAAAACATCTGTTATGTTTGTCATGAAACTGCAATAAAACCGTCATAATCTTGAGAAAATTTTTCCACTATGGCCCTGAGGTCATGGTCCTCGAAAAGGTTTGGTTTTATGTCCATCGAAATATTGATGGTAATTGGCTTCTGTCTGGCAGCCTATTCTATCGTGGGTAATGACGTTCCACAGACGCTGGGAACCTTTATTTCATCCAATTCGCACCGTCCGTGGTGGGTGTTGTGGATTTATATCAGTACCATTCTGGTAGTGGTGTTGACCTATGGCTGGATCAGTTCTGGCGTTGGCGACGCCTCCTATGGCCGTCTGGAAACCATTCCTTTCCCTGCAGAAGGGATTACCTGGCTGTATGTGGTTCCGCCAGTCCTGCTGCTGATTCTGACCCGTTACGGGATTCCGGTGAGTACTACCTTCCTGGTGCTGACGATTTTCTCCCCAACCAGTCTAGGTTCCATGATGGTCAAATCCATGATGGGCTACGCCGTGGCTTTTGTGGTAGCGATTGTGGTCTACCGTTTTGTCATGAAAGGTATGGCGGAATACTTTGCCAAGACCCGCAATCATCCTCCATCTCATTTCTGGATCGGCTTACAGTGGCTATCTACCGGCTTCCTGTGGAGCCAGTGGCTGATTCAGGATTTGGCCAATATTTTTGTGTATGTACCGCGTCAGGTACCGCTGGAATTCCTGATCTTTGCCATTGCAGTATTTGTGACGCTCATCGGGGTGGTGCTATACCAGCGCGGGGGCGCAATTCAGAAGATTATCGATACCAAAACTGGCGTGACCGATATCCGTTCGGCAACCGTGATCGACTTTATGTATGGCGCGATCCTGCTGGTCTTCAAGGAATGGAGCAATATTCCGATGAGTACCACCTGGGTCTTCCTGGGTCTATTGGCCGGCCGTGAATTTGCCATGTCACTGTTCCTGTCCGAGGTGAACAAATATCGCACTTCACGCAATGTCAGCAAAGATGCGATGAAACTGATGTTTGGTCTGGCAATGTCGGTGATTCTGGCAACAACCTTACCCGCAGCGTATGAGTTCATTACTAACTTTGGCAAATAAAATTGAACAATAAAAAAGCGAGCCCAGTGCTCGCTTTTTTGTTTGTAAATCAGGTTTAAATGGCAAACTGTTTTGGACTGCCGAGATTTTTCAGGGCATTGAAAATATGTACCGAATGCTCGCAGACAATCAGCTTGGCGCGGTGTTGGGGGGGCAGGAAGCCTTCATTCACGGCATGATCCAGCTGGGCAATTAGCGGGTCATAAAAATTATTCACGTTATAGAGCATCATTGGTTTCTGGTGCTGATTGAGCTGGCCCCAGGTCGCAATTTCCAGAATTTCTTCAAAAGTCCCCAGACCACCAGGCAGGGCGACAAAGGCGCAGGCACGCTCCGCCATCAACGCTTTACGTTCATGCATGGACTGCACAATATGCAGTTCGGTCAACTTGCTATGTGCAATCTCATAATCCAGCATAAATTCCGGAATCACACCTACTGCTTCGCCGCCATGCTCGATCATGGTGTCAGCAACTTGGCCCATCAGGCCAATACTGGCACCGCCGTAGACCAGGCCGAAGCCGTTTTCGGCCAGACTCTGGGACAGCTGAACGGCTTTTTCTTGGTAAATCGGGTTATTGCCGGCACGTGAACCGCAGTACAGCGCTACCAGCGGGCGGGTGGTTTTGGGAGTTTTATTTTTAGTATGTTCAGTCATTCTTACTACACTTTGCATCTTTTCTTCACCTTATCATTTTTTTATTTGCTTGCTACAACATATATTAAAAATATGACAAAACCATGCATCTTCCTTGCCAATCTGCACGTCAAGAGTCAGGAAGCTTCAACCAAAGCATGAAAACTGATGAATTTCATTTTTAAATTGCTATACTGAAAATCTGTCTTACTACAATAGAATTCACATGGGTAGTCGAAGTTGGCGCTTTAACCAAATAAAACGTCACATTATCAAGTCTTTAACTCAAAGCGGAAATCATTCCACCTGCATCGCTCAACAGCATGTCTTTCCACTGATGTTCAGGGGAGCATGTGATGATTTTTGAGTGGATGTCCGATCCTTCAGCCTGGGTAGGCCTACTGACCTTAATTGTTCTGGAAATCGTACTGGGCATCGATAACCTGGTGTTTATTGCCATTCTTGCAGAAAAACTGCCGCCAGAACAGCGCAATACGGCACGTATCGTCGGCTTGAGTTTAGCCTTGGTGATGCGTCTGATCTTGCTAGCTTCGATTGCTTGGGTCGTGACGCTGACTGAACCGTTCTTCTATATCTTTGATCATCCATTCTCTGGACGGGACCTGATCCTGCTCTTTGGTGGGGTGTTTCTGCTGTTTAAAGGCACCATGGAATTGCACGAACGTCTGGAAGCCAAACCAGTCGTAAAAGATGAAAATCCTGTGCATGCCGTGTTCTGGATGGTCATTGTTCAGATCGTGGTGCTGGACGCGATCTTCTCACTGGACAGTGTGATTACCGCAGTGGGCATGGTTAAAGACCTGTCAGTAATGATGACTGCAGTGATTATCGCTGTGGGGATCATGCTGTGGGCATCCAAAGCCCTGATGGAATTCGTCAATCGTCATCCGACGGTGGTGATTCTGTGTCTGGGCTTCCTGATGATGATTGGTTTCTCTCTGGTGGTGGAAGGCTTTGGTTTCCATATTCCGAAAGGCTACTTATACGCAGCAATCGGTTTCTCGGTGATTGTCGAGTTCATTAACCAGACCATGCGTCGTAACCAGGAAAAAATGGTCACGACAACAGATCTGCGTTACCGTACGGCTTCTGCCGTGATGCGTATGCTCGGTGGCAAGCCGGCGCAGGACAATGACTCGCCAGAACCAGAAGATGTATTGGCCACCCGTGCCTTTGCCGATGAAGTCTTTGATGATGATGAAAGTGGTGTCTATCACAGTGTGATGGTACAGGGCGTACTCGGTCTGTCTGAACGTCCAGTGAAATCGGTGATGACCCCGCGTCCTGAACTGGAATGGATCGATCTGGATGAAGATCCGGAGATTATCCGTTCTAAGTTGCTGCATATGAGCCATTCGCGTTTGATCGTAGCCCGTGGTGAGTTGGACAATATTGCCGGTATCGTGCTGACCCATAAAGTCCTGAATGAATACATCGAAACCGGTGTAATGGATTTCGAAAAGCACTTACGTGAGCCAGTGATTGTGCATGAAAATGCGCAGGTGCTGATGGTGATGGATCAGTTGCGTCAGGCGCCGTTGCAAATGGCAATTGTCCTGAACGAATATGGCTCGATTGAAGGCATCGCGACCCCGATTGATGTACTGGAAGCCATTGCCGGTGAATTCCCAGATGAAGATGAAATGGACACTGCGGCTGAAAGCCTGGATGACGGCAGCCTGTTGTTGGAAGGTTCAACCGACATTCGTCATGTATCCCTGCTGATCGGTCGTGACCTGGTAGATGAATCAGAAGAATATTCAACCCTGTCCGGTTATATCCTATTCCACTTGGGACGCTTGCCGGAAAATGGTCAGAAGTTTGAAGCGGATGACCACATTTTTGAAGTGGTGACGATGGATGGTCATAAGATCGAGAAGGTTCATATTATTCCGCTGAAGCAAAAGGATTAAGCTCAGGCTTAAACCAAGTTTGCTAGAATAGCCCGCATTGTCGGGCTATTTTTTTGATTTTATTTTTGGAACTCACCATGTCAGAAGCATGTCCATGTGGACTGGGAAATTATGAGACCTGTTGTCAGCCACTGCATCAGGGTAAGCGGATTGCGCAAACGGCTGAACAGCTGATGCGTTCGCGTTACAGCGCCTTTGCCAAGCAGGAAATTAACTATATTCAAAAGACCACAGCATTGGGGCAGCAGGATTTTCTGGATATGCCTGCGATTGCAGACTGGAGTAAATCAAATCAGTGGCTAAAACTGGAGATCGTGCAGGCCAATGAAAAGCTGGACAAAACTCATGCGTTGGTCGAATTCAAGGCTCATTTCCATGATGGTAAACAGGCCCAGATACATCATGAAGTTTCACATTTTGTCAAAGTGAAGGATGTCTGGTATTTCCTGGATCCAACCACAGATCAAAAGCTTACGATGAAACAGCCCTGTATTTGTGGTTCCGGGAAAAAATTTAAGCAATGTTGTGCGCAATTTTTATAACTTTCACATAGATTTGCCTTAGAATAGCACGCAACTTAAAGCCTCAGGTGGAAGCAGGGCGATGTTGTTGACCGTGATTTATATTATTGCCATTACCGCAGAAGCAATGACGGGTGCCTTGTCCGCCGGCCGCCGGAGTATGGACTGGTTTGGGGTCATCATTATTGCCTGTGTCACGGCACTTGGTGGCGGTTCGGTACGTGATGTCTTGCTGGGCCACTATCCACTGACTTGGGTCAAACATCCTGAATATCTGGTTTTAACCTGCTGTGCCGCTTTTGTGACTATCCTGATTGCCAAGTGGATGAAGCACTTACGCAATATTTTCCTGGTGCTGGATGCCTTGGGCCTGATTGGCTTTACCATCATTGGCTGTCAGATCGCCCTGGAAATGGGGCAGGGCTTTGTGGTCAGCGCCGTAGCTGGCGTATTGACCGGAGTATCTGGCGGTATTTTACGTGACATTTTATGTAATGATGTGCCGCTGGTGTTCCGCCGTGAACTGTATGCCAGTATTTCCTTTGTCGCGGTGATTTTTTACTGGATTTGTAGCAATGTCGGCCTATCCCTGGAGCTGACCATCATTTCCACCCTCATCTTCGGTTTTACCCTACGTCTGATTGCGATTTATTTTGGTCTAGAAATGCCAAAATTTATCTACAAGGATGACGATGAACAGTCCGCATCGTCCAAAGATGAATCATGAGCATGATTTTCAGATAAGCGAGGCAAAATAGCCTCGCTTCTGCATTCAATCGTAGTATAACAAGAGTACTGATACGCCTGCTTTTTTCGCAGCTTCTCCCGTACCATCTATCAGAGATTTAATTATGGACCTCGTTTCCCGGATTCAGCGCTTGCCGATTGGCAAATTCCATTACATGTTGCTGGTCGTGATTGGTTTCGGCTGGATGTTCGATGCCATGGACACTGGATTGATTTCATTTATTCTGGCCAAAATGGCAGAAGACTGGCAGATGACGCCAGACCAGAAAGGCTGGGTCGTGTCGATCGGCTTTATCGGCATGGCGATTGGCGCGATCTGTTCAGGTGGATTAGCAGACCGTTTTGGCCGTAAAACGGTGTTTGCAGTAACACTGGTAGTGTACAGTCTGGCAACCGCAGCCTGTGCTTTTGCGCCGGATCTGACCTGGTTGCTGGTCTGTCGCTTTATTGTCGGTCTGGGACTGGGTGGACAGTTGCCTGTCGCGGTGACATTGGTGAGTGAATATATTCCGGCACGGGTACGTGGTCGTTTTATTGTTTTATTGGAAAGTTTCTGGGGACTGGGTTGGCTTTGTGCAGCTTTAATTTCCTATTTTGTGATTCCGAAATTTGACTGGCATACTGCCTTTTTAGTCGGTGGTATTCCAGCACTCTATGCCATCGTGATCTGGAAAATGGTGCCAGAATCGATTCCATTCCTGATTAACCGTGGCCGGCATGTAGAAGCACAGGCTTTGGTAAAAAAAATTGAAGCCAAGTGTGGTGTAGAAGTTCTGGAAATTTTTGAAGTCAAACCAGTAGCCGAGAACAAAACTATTTCCTTTAGCCAGCTCTGGTCAGGTGTATTTGCCCGTCGTACCTTGATGCTGTGGCTGATCTGGTTCGGCATTATCTTCTCTTACTATGGCATCTTCACTTGGCTGCCAAGCCTGCTGGTTAAAGAAGGCTATACCATCGTACAGTCCTTTGAATATGTGCTGATCATGATTCTGGCACAGCTGCCGGGCTATCTGGTAGCAGCATGGCTGGTAGAAAAACTGGGCCGTAAAGCAACCTTGGCTGGTTTCATCGGCATGTGTGCAATCTCGGCTTACTTCTTTGGTCAGTCCGGTAGTGTCATTGAAATCGTGATCTGGGGTTGCTTGATGTCCTTCTTTAATCTGGGGGCTTGGGGTGTTCTTTATACTTATACCCCGGAACAGTACCCAACCAATATCCGTGCCTTTGGTTCAGGCTGGGCTGGGGCGATCGGCCGTATGGGCGGGATTGTGGCACCTTTTGCTGTGACTCACTTGATGGTGCTGCCTGCAGGTTTTAGCTATGTCTTTACCATGTTTACTGCCGTTTTGATTGCAGTCGCTGTGGTGGTTCTGGTTCTGGGTGAGGAAACCAAAGGTAAAACCCTTGAGTCAATGAGCTTGTAGAATTGGTGAATTTTTAGTTGATTAGGGCGGATAAAGTGGATATTTTTACGCCATAAGACACGATTTGTCGCACTGTGTCATCTAGTGCCCTTGTGCCGCTTAGCAGTGCGACTTAGCATAAGAAACATTGATACAAAAAATGAATTTTTTAGGATTATAGGTTGTTATGACAAGCCTTGCGCATCATGCGACAGAAAACCGTTCCGTAGCAGAATTTACCGAACAGGCCTACCTCAATTACGCCATGTACGTGATCATGGACCGTGCACTGCCACATATCAGTGATGGTCTGAAACCGGTACAGCGCCGTATTGTTTACGCCATGAGTGAACTGGGACTGAAATGGACCAGCAAGCCGAAAAAGTCTGCACGTACTGTAGGTGATGTGCTGGGTAAATACCATCCGCATGGTGACTCAGCCTGTTATGAAGCCATGGTATTGATGGCACAGCCATTCAGTTACCGCTATCCATTTATTGAAGGGCAGGGTAACTGGGGTTCACCGGATGATCCGAAGTCCTTCGCTGCGATGCGTTATACCGAAGCCAAGCTATCCCAGTACAGTGAATTGTTGTTGTCTGAACTTGGTCAAGGCACTTGTGACTGGCAGGACAACTTTGACGGTTCCTTGAAAGAGCCAATAAATCTGCCAGCGCGTGTACCGAATATTTTGTTGAATGGTACCACCGGTATCGCTGTTGGTATGGCAACTGATATTCCACCGCATAACCTGCGTGAAGTGGTTAAAGGTACGATTGCCCTGATCCGTAACCCGAACCTGACCGACAGCAAAGTTGCGGAATATATTCCTGGTCCGGACCTGCCAACCAAAGCTGAAATCATTACCTCACCAGCTGAATTGCTGAAAATGCAAAGTATGGGTCGTGGTAGCTATCGTATGCGCGCCGTGTATACGGTTGAGAAAAATGAGATTGTAATCACTGAGCTGCCATATCAGGTGTCTGGTTCCAAGATCATTTCCCAAATTGCCGACCAGATGCAGGCCAAGAAACTGCCGCTGGTAACTGATGTGCGTGATGAATCGGATCATGAAAATCCAACCCGTCTGGTGATTGTGCTACGTTCGAATCGTATTGATGCCGAATCGGTAATGAGTCACCTGTTCGCCACCACTGATCTGGAATCCAGTTACCGGGTCAATATGAACATGATCGGTGCGGATGGTCGTCCACAGGTGAAATCGATTCGCCGTATTCTGCTGGAATGGATTGAAATCCGGAAAGAGACTGTCACTCGCCGTCTTAAATTCCATCTGAACAAGATTGAAAAACGTCTGCATATTCTGGCGGGGCTGATCATTGCCTACCTGAATATTGATGAAGTCATTCAGATCATCCGTGAGGAAGATCATCCCAAACCGGTACTGATGGAACGTTTTGGGATTGATGAAATTCAGGCTGAAGCCATTTTAGAACTCAAGTTACGTCATTTGGCCAAACTTGAAGAAATGGAAATGCGCCGAGAGCAGGAAGAACTGGAAGCCAAAGCCGCGGAAATCCGTGACCAGTTAGCGAATCCAGAGTCACTCAAAACCCTGATCATCAATGAACTGAAAGATGATGCCAAGAAATTTGGCGATGACCGACGTTCACCAATTGTGGAGCGTGCCGAAGCAGCTGCAATTGATGAAACAGAAATGCTGCCAGCAGATCCTGTGACTGTAGTCTTGTCCGAAGCCGGCTGGATTCGCTGTGCCAAAGGTCATGAGGTTGATGCGGAGCATCTGAATTACCGTGCGGGGGATCAGTACCTGAGTCATGCTCAAGGTAAATCCAATCAACGTGTCTATGTGCTGGATGAAACTGGCCGTAGCTATGCGCTAGCGATTAACAGCCTGCCATCTGCGCGTGGTTTGGGTGAACCGCTCAGTTCAAAACTTTCTCCAGCCAGCGGTGTTGGCTTCAAGCAGGTGCTGGTGGCTGAAGATGACGCCGAAATTCTGGCAGTCAGCAATAAAGGTTATGGTTTCAAGACCCAGGCCAAACACTTGGATACCAATGCTAAAGCCGGTAAGGCCTTCCTGACTGTGCCAGAAGGCGCACAGCCAATGAATCTGGAGCCACTTGAAAATAAAACCCATGTGGCGCTGCTCAGCTCTGCAGGTCGTCTGTTAATTGTTGATTTAGCTGAATTACCTGTGTTGAATAAGGGCAAGGGAAATAAGTTGATACAACTTGAAGATAAAGATCAGATTTTGTCCATGACAACGCTGAACTTAGATGAAATAATTCAAGTGCTTGCAGGAAATCAACAAATAAAATTAAAAGGAGACGACCTGCAGAAATACATGGGGAAACGTGGTTCAAAAGGACAGCTTTTACCACGCGGATATCAAAAAGCAAATAAACTGTTGATTCAGAGATAAGACTAGCATCCATCCATCGAAATACGTTATATATGAACAACGATTCGACAGGATGGATGCAGTATTGCGCATCAACAAGCTTAATAATTCAGCGCAATATTGAAAAAAAACAGTTGAGATTCTAAGGATTATGATTGGAGAGAATGGCATTATGGAAAAGATTTGGTACGCTGAATATCAAAAAACAGGGATTCCACAAACGATAGAATTGCCACCAGAAAATACTTCATTAATTGATATTTTTGAGCGTAACTTCCAGAAGTTCGGCTCACGTGATGCCTTTATCTTCATGGATAAAGTCATGACCTTTAATGAACTGGAAGAAGCAAGCCGCAAGTTTGCAACCTATTTGCAAAGCCTGGACCTGCCAAAAGGCACACGTGTTGCTGTAATGATGCCAAACGTACTGCAATATCCAGTCGTGGCATTGGGTGTATTCCGTGCCGGTCTGGTTCTGGTGAATGTGAACCCGCTGTATACTTCACGTGAACTTGAGCATCAATTAAATGACTCTGGTGCAGAAGTGCTGGTGATCATTGAAAATTTTGCTACAGTTTACCAAGCAATTATTGGCAAAACTCCTGTGAAGCACGTGGTTGTCGCTTCTGTAGGTGATATGCTTGGTGCGCTGAAAGGTACTTTGGTGAACTTTGTACTGCGTTCAGTACGTAAGCAAATTCCAGCATGGGATATTCCAGGCCACATCAAGTTTAATGCTGCGCTCAACAAAGTTAATCCAAATAACTACAAACGTCCTGAGCTGACTTTAAGTGACACTGCTGTATTGCAATATACCGGCGGTACTACAGGTGTATCTAAAGGCGCTGAGCTGACCCATCGCAACCTAGTCGCAAATATGCTGCAGTGTGATGGCATCTTCCAGAGCAAGTTCGGTGCGCAAGATGGTCAGCCAGATGACCGTATTTTCTGTGCGCTGCCGCTGTACCACATCTTTGCCTTCATGGTGTGTGCGCTTTACGGTATGTACAAAGGTCAGGCTAACGTTTTGATTCCAAATCCACGTGACCTGCCTGCAGTAATCAAAGAATTACGTAAATATCAGCCTACATTCTTCCCAGCAGTAAACACATTGTTTAATGCATTGGTAAACAATGAAGAATTCAAGCAGCTAGACCACAGCCGCCTGAAAATGGCAATGGGTGGTGGTATGGCAGTGCTACCGTCTACAGCTGAAACCTGGAAGAAAGTGACAGGTACGACCATTATTGAAGGTTATGGTCTGTCAGAAACTTCACCGGTTGCAACTGCGAATCCGCCTGCATCTGAAGAGTTCAGCGGTACCATCGGTATTCCACTTCCTTCTACTGAAGTGGCGATTCTGGATGATGATGGTAATGAAGTGCCACTAGGCGAGCAGGGTGAAATCTCAATCCGTGGTCCTCAAGTCATGAAAGGTTACTGGAACCGTCCGGATGAAACTGACAAAGTGATGGTGAACGGTTTCTTCCGTACCGGTGATATCGGCATCATGAATGAACGCGGCTATGTGAAAATCGTAGACCGTAAGAAAGACATGATTCTGGTCTCTGGCTTTAACGTTTATCCATCTGAAATCGAAGAAGTGGTTGCGAAACATCCAAAAGTGCTAGAAGTGGCTGCGATTGGTGTACCAGATGAGAAATCAGGTGAAGTGCCTAAACTGTTCGTGGTGAAAAAAGATCCATCTTTAACAACTGAAGAAGTTTTAGCATTCGCCAAAGAAAATCTGACAGGTTATAAACGCCCACGTTATGTGGAGTTTATGGACGAGTTGCCAAAATCAAACGTGGGTAAAATCCTGCGTAAAGATCTACGCAAATCCGCTTAAGCTGTTAAAGAGAAAGCGCCGTAAGGCGCTTTTTTTATCGATGATTTTTCTGATAGAACATCAAGACGCAGTCGGTTTGTTTTTTTCCATCCACCAGCGGTCAAAGTAGCGACGACCCACACCAACAATTCCCATAAAAATAAACATGGAAATAAACTGGCGGTTAAACCCGGAGCGATAAAACTCGCCATAACTCAGGTAATTATCAATCAGGCAATACACCAGCAGAATGGTCAGCCAATGCCACAGGGCATAGCGTTTAATTCCCACAGCATAAAAAGCGATCCATAAGATGATGAAGCTGCACAGTGGTGACCAGATATTTATATTGGCACTAATAACACTGAGCAGAAATGCCACAATCGGCAGGACAATTTTCAGGACGCGATCCACTTGCAGTTGCATCTGACGCTGGCGTTCCAGTACGTCAAGCATTTCCTTTTGATCGGGATTGACCATCGTGAATCCTATACAGTTGCTAAAAACACCCTATTTAACAAAATTTATTCACGAAATGCCATGCTATGATAGCGATAAAATTTTCATGAGAAGAATCAGATGCAAAGCATTAGTGGGATTATCTATCTCATTTTAGCGGCATGTCTGCTGCCTTATGTGTTTACCATGATTGCCAAAAAAGCTGGGGGCTTCAAAGCCAAAGATAATCAGAATCCACGGGATTTTCTGGCTCAAACGACCGGTGTAGCCAAGCGTGCTAATGCGGTACAGCAGAACAGTTTTGAAAGTCTGCCTTTATTTATTGCCGCGATCCTGATGGCGGAATATCTGGTGATGCCACAAAGCCTGATCATGACTTTCGGGATTGGCTATTTGGTATTTCGAGTGCTATATGGCATTTGCTACCTAGCAAATTGGGCGACACTACGTTCAATCATGTGGCTGCTTTCAATACTTTGTCCAATCACCTTGCTCTTGCTGATTATCAAAATTATTTAAGCCCAAAGATCGAGAGATAGCCTGATTTACAGTTCAATATTTTTAAATCAAAAAAAATCTGCAAAAACCGTTATAATTGTCGGGGTTTTTAAAGATATAACTTGTTAAAGAGTGATGCTATGAGCTACAGCAATATCCCAGCGGGTAAAGACGCACCAAATGACATCTATGTAATCGTCGAAATTCCTGCAAATGCAGCGCCAATCAAATACGAAA
The DNA here is from genome assembly GCF_000773685.1 of Acinetobacter sp. HR7. Classification (GTDB taxonomy): domain Bacteria; phylum Pseudomonadota; class Gammaproteobacteria; order Pseudomonadales; family Moraxellaceae; genus Acinetobacter; species Acinetobacter thermotolerans. The sequence goes on from NZ_JPQO01000194.1 coordinate 22,152, forward strand.
TCGACAAAGATTCTGATGCATTATTTGTAGACCGTTTCATGGGTACAGCAATGTTCTACCCAGCAAACTACGGTTATGTACCAAATACACTTTCTCTAGATGGTGACCCTCTAGATGTATTGGTAGTAACTCCACACCCAGTTGAGCCAGGCTCTGTAATTCGTTGCCGTCCTGTAGGTAAACTGAACATGGAAGATGACGGTGGTGTTGATGCGAAACTGGTTGCAGTTCCACACGAAAAATTAACTCCGCTGTACAAAGATGTTCAAGAGTATACCGATCTTCCTGCACTGCTGATCAGCCAAATCGAACACTTCTTCCAACACTACAAAGACTTAGAACCAGGCAAATGGGTTAAGTTAAGTGGTTGGGAAGGTGCTGATGTTGCGAAACAAGAAGTACTAAGCTCAATTGAAGCTTACAAAGCAGCAAACAAATAATGGCTGTGTGATGAAGGTCTGAGTTTTAAGACCTGAATAAAAAACCTGCACATTGTGCAGGTTTTTTATTGGCTTTAATATTCGGGAAATTAGAATAACCTGAGTTCGATGAAAT
>NZ_JPQO01000195.1 GCF_000773685.1 Acinetobacter sp. HR7
CTATTTTTGTCGTGTACAGAGATTATAATTATAAGAAATAAATTTGGATTGATTTATGCCGCCACTGCCAGACGGGCAGCAATTTGGGCTACTTCATCACTGATGATCATACGCGCTTCTGGGGCACAGCGGCCACAACAGGTACCAAGATCCAGCAATTCACGGATTTCACGGTAGCTTTTCGCACCATTTGCAACTGCTTCTTTAATATCTTGATCGGTAATGCCACGGCACAAACAAACGTACATCTGATCCAACCACAATGATGAAATAAGATAAGTAGTATTATTGATAATTATTATCGTTTGTCAATAAAAATCATTTGAAAATGCGTTTAATCTGATAGTTGTTTTAGATAAAAAAATACCACCTAAGCAGAAATTCGAGTAATACTCGGGCTTTCGCACAAGGGTGGTATCTTTTAATGGATTATAAGTTATTGATTAATAACTACGATGCCATCCATTTCGACTAGAGCGCCTTTAGGCAGGCTAGCAACGCCCAAAGCAGCACGTGCAGGGTAGGGTTGGGCAAAATATTCACCCATGATCTGGTTGACTAACTGGAAGTGAGAAAGATCTGTGAGATAGATGTTGAGTTTGGCGATATCTGCCAGTGTACCACCTGCAGCTTCACAAACGGCTTTCAGGTTATCAAATACGCGACGAATCTGAGCTTCGATGCCTTCTACCAGTTCCATGCTGTATGGGTCAAGGCCAATCTGACCGGAAAGATACAGAGTATTACCAACAAGAATCGCTTGCGAATAAGTACCAATCGCAGCAGGGGCATTTTCAGTATGGATCACTTGGCGGGACATCAATTACTCCTTATATCATCAACATACATCATATTCGAACAATTGCATGGGCAAAAGCATTATCGTTATAAATGATTAACTGGCCTTGGAGGCTTCTGCAATACTGATTGGCTGTGGTAAACGGTTAATGCGCGGGAAGCCATATTGCATGCGCAGATCACGGATCAGCTGGGCAATCTGCTTACGGTTATGCACCACCACGTTGACATAAGTCTTACCCTCATGATTACATACCGATTCAACACCGGAATGCGCTTTACGACATTGATAGATCAGATCGGAAATCTGCTCATCATTCATGGGTATTTCAATGGATAGATAAGCGGTAAAGCTGATATCTTCATTGTCTTCATCGGTCCAGTGCAGCGGCATGATATTTTCTGGATGCAAATGCTGCTCATGCAGCAGATTTGGACAACGTGCACGGTGCACAATCAAGCCACGACGAGTCAGATGGCCTTGAATTGGATCGCCCAGAACTGGATTACAGCAGTGCGCATATTTAACGTCGACACCTTCTGTACCTTTAATCAGACGGTTTGAGCTTGTGCTATGTTCAGTATCTTGAGCAAATAGGTGGTTGGCAACCAGCTGTGGTAATAAGTCACCTACTGCAATTTGTTCATACAGACGTTCACGAGTTGGAATATGACGCCATTCTAAAATATTATTCCAGTCAGCATCAGTCAGGTTGTTAATAGAATAGTTAAATAGTTTTAAGGCACGATTCAGTGCCTGTTCACCGACCATACGCTGCTCTTCAATATCCTGATCGCGCAGAATATTCTGAATGGCACGACGCGCTTTCTGGGTATTGATAAAGCTAAGCCAGTCCGGATTTGGTGAGGCCAGCACATCCGTAATGATCTCAACAACCTGTCCGCTATTTAAAGGTGTAGATAGCGGTTTAGTCTCTCCATCAATCTTGGCACCAACGGCATGGTTGCCGAGGAACAGGCTGGCGGAATAAGCAAAATCAACCACTGTAGCGCCTTGTGGTAATTCATGCAGCTGGCCATGTGGGGTATAAACCCAGATTTTTTCCTGATGCAGATAGTCTAGCAATTCATTAAAGGTGGTCTTGGCACAGTCCCCATCTACCAGCACGTTCAAATTCTGCATGGATGCCTGAATCGCAGAACGGCAAGCCTGCGGTGCATTCTCGCCCAATACAACACCAAATCGAGCAGCTTTGCGCATTAACTCAGTTTGAATCGTCAGCGAGAGAGTGGTTTTAATCCCTTTCAGACGCATATTTAAGGACTGGTTGCCGCCCGGTAGGGGGCGACGAATATGATCTTCAAAACTTAAAACCTGGAAGCTTTCTTTTAATAGCTCAGCAAAACGGTCACAGTCAGCAATGCTCTGCAAAATAATTTCAAAGGCATGGCTATGGGTCAGTTCTTGCAGATTAAGGTCATTTTTAACGAAGTGACGAAGAAGTTCGATGTTATTGTTTTTCTTTTTAATACGGCCTTGAATGGCATTTTTTTCGAGTAGTTCGTGCAGTTTCTGTTCCCAGATGGCTTGATATTCACAGCGTTTGGCCTTTGTCTGCTGTAAGGCAGTCTGTACATTGTTATACATGTCCAGATCGAGATTCTGGTAACAAAGGTGTTCCAGGTTATCCGCCATCTCGTTCATGCCGACCAGACGCGCCATCGGTACGAAAATTTCAAAAGTTTCTTTGGCAATCCGCGCGCGTTTATCGGGACGTAGCGCATCCAGAGTAGTCATATTGTGATAACGATCCGCCAGTTTCACAATAATGACGCGTGGATCCTGTAAAGTGGCTTGCAGGATTTTCCGGAAAGAAGCAGCTTTATTATATTCTTTATCACTTGAATGGCTAAGTTTCGTCACACCATCGACCAGCTCTGCCACAGTTTTGCCAAATTTTTCAGTAATATCTTCTTTGGTGAATTCAGTATCTTCAATTACGTCGTGCAGCAGGGCAGCCATCAATGTTTCTGTATCCAGACGCATATGTGCCAAAATACAGCTCACTGCAATCGGATGCAGAATGTAAGGCTCGCCGCTTTTTCGGGTAATGCCATCATGTGCAATATCTGCATAATCACAGGCCGCAAGCACGCGCTCGACTTCACTGGCACTCAAATAAGCGTCGATGATAATATTAAGCTGTTGCTTGGCTTGGCTGACCTGTGGGCCTGGCATATAACACCTTTAAAAACTGAATTCTATACAAAAAATATGCGAATACATGGGAGAAATGCAAGTCGCAAAGTTTGTCGATTTATTCTGTTCTTCTTCACAGAAAAATCAGACAAACTTAATTGTTGAACCTTATGTTATAACCGTTCTATGCAGAATATAAAAGACACAAAATAAAAAAGCCTAGTTAAAAACTAGGCTTTTTTAAAAGATTGGTCTCTTATTGGAAAGAAAAACCATCTAAATTCAGATTATTTGCAGAAAGTGCAAGGTCAAGGCTAGATGCCTGGTAATCTTGATCACGTTGTTTCAGGATGTCTTTAGAAACATGACCAGCTGCGATTTCACGTAGAGCAACAACAGTCGGTTTGTCATTGTCCCATTCTACAGTTGGTTCAATGCCTTGACGTGCCAATTGACGCGCGCGTTTGCTTGCCACTAGTACAAGCTCAAAGCGGTTGTCTACATGGTCTAAACAATCTTCAACGGTTACGCGTGCCATAGGAATTCTCGTTTGGATAATATTTTAACAGACTGCGAAGTATAAAATGCTTTGTCTGCAGACTCAAGTTTTAATCACTCTTCCATTGGCGTAATTAAAGCTTGAATCAGTTTCTCATGACGTTTTGCCTGCTGTGATAGTACCAAGCGGTTAGCAATGATGACAGCTTCGAGGTCATGCAATGCCTTATTGAAGTCATCATTAATAATCACATAATCAAAATTAACATATTGCTGCATGTCTTCAACCGCACAGCTTAGGCGATGTTCAATCACTTCCACAGAATCTGTGCCGCGGTTTGATAAACGTTGACGCAGGTCAAACTGGCTTGGCGGTAAAATGAAAATCTGTTTGGATTCAGGAAATAAACGACGAACCTGTTGTGCGCCTTGCCAGTCGATTTCTAATAATACATCGTGGCCTTTGGCGAGTTGTTCTTTTACAGTGGCTTGTGCAGTACCGTAGTAGTTGCCAAACACTTCTGCATATTCAATGAAACCGCCTTCATTGACCAGATTTAAAAAGTCTTCTTTGGTTGAGAAATGATAATGTACGCCATCGAGTTCGCCAGGTCGTTGCCCGCGTGTCGTATGAGAAACAGAAACGTGAAGATTATTGACGCGTTCAAGTAATGCTTTAACGAGGGATGTTTTGCCTGTTCCAGACGCAGCAGAAACGACAAACAAGAGACCCGACATGATATTTTTCCTGATATGATAAAATATCTTCTCTATTTTAGAGCAGAGCAGCTTTAAACTAAATAGTTGTACGTCGATTGTTTTACATTTATTTCAATTGTAACGCCATACATTGAGTGAGTATTGAGGATTCTATGGAAATTGTTTTAGCCAACCCGCGTGGTTTTTGTGCCGGCGTTGATCGTGCCATTGCGATCGTGAACCGTGCCTTAGAATGTTTCAATCCGCCGATCTATGTACGGCATGAAGTGGTGCATAACAAATTTGTGGTGGATGACCTGCGTCAGCGCGGCGCAATTTTTGTCGATGAGCTGGATGAAGTTCCAGATGACAATATTGTGATTTTCAGTGCGCATGGTGTATCTAAAGCAGTCCAGCTGGAAGCGGAACGACGCGGTTTAAAAGTTTTTGACGCAACCTGTCCATTAGTCACCAAGGTACATATTGAAGTCACCAAATATGCCCGTGAAGGTATTGAGGCGATTTTGATTGGCCATGAGGGCCACCCAGAAGTAGAAGGCACCATGGGGCAGTATGATAAAAAAAATGGTGGCGATATCTATTTAGTTGAAGATGAGGAAGATGTTGCAGCTTTAAATGTCCGAAATCCAGATCGGGTTGCTTTTGTCACCCAGACGACTTTATCGATCGATGATACAGCCAAAGTTATTGATGCCTTACGTAAAAAGTTCCCCAATATTCAGGGACCACGTAAAGATGATATCTGTTACGCCACTCAAAACCGCCAGGATGCGGTACGTGATTTGGCAGCACGTTGTGATGTGGTGCTTGTCGTCGGCTCACCAAACTCATCGAACTCTAACCGCTTGCGTGAACTGGCAGAACGTATGGGTAAAGCTGCTTATCTAGTCGATAATGCCGATGAGCTAAAGCAGGAATGGTTTGCAGGTAAATCTCAAATTGGTGTAACTGCTGGAGCTTCCGCACCAGAGATTCTAATTAAACAGGTGATTCAGCGGCTACAGGACTGGGGTGCGCAGGCACCGCACGAATTAGATGGAAGAGAAGAGAATATTACTTTTAGCTTACCGAAAGAATTGCGTATTCCAGTCACTCAAGCTTAAGATGTGACGCACTTATCACCTGATTTATAATTTTTTTAAAACAGATAACTACTTTTTGCAGTTATCTGTTTTTTTATGCCATTCATCCTTAACTGTGTTAGTTGTGTAAATTAATTAAGTATTATGATAATTAGGGTAAAGTTTTGTTGCCTTCGGGGGGGGTATGCAGAAAAAGAACGGATTTACATTGATTGAACTGATGGTAACGATTGCAGTACTTGGGATTATTGCAACTATCGCAGCTCCTAAATTTCAGGACACGATGGACAAGCGATCAATACAAAAAACTACTACGGATTTAGAGAAATCTTTGACCCAAGCGAGATCTGATGCTGTTTTATATCGTAAAGATATTACTGTGCATTTGGGTACAAATGGTCAGGACGATCCAGTTAACCGCTATTGGAATCCAGTTGAAGGTGTAACTTTAGAATTTATTGAAGGAACTTGTGCAGGCGGGTCTTGGTCTACTACAGCGATGTCTCCGCCTTTAAGTTCAATTAAATTTTTACCCCAAGGTAATGTTGATGGATTACCAGCAAATTTAGAGATAACAATAACCAATGGCGAAGCTGAAAATTTTATTTCTTTAACCCATTTTGGGCGGGTATCCAGCAGTAAAACTTCTGCATTTGTTGGAGGGTGTTAATAATGAAAATAAAAAGCCAACAAGGTGTAGGGTTTGTAGAAGTACTGGTGGCCTTAATTCTACTGTCTATAGGGGTTTTAGGATTCTCTGTATTGCAAGTTCGAGCCATGGAGGCGTCGTTAGATGCCTCGAGTCGTATTCAAGCAATGAATTTAGCAAGAGATTTATCTGAAAGGATGAGGGCGAATAAGTCAGGTTTATCTAAGTCAATTCCTGTGAGTGCAGATGATGTCGAAGAGTTAATTGATGCTTATAGTAAGGCAATGGCTGGAAAATACTCGATATCCAGCCACACTCCTGCATGCAAAGGAGCTTCTAAATGTTCAAGTGAAGATTTTGCTCAAGAAGATGCAAATGAAATTTTATATCGTGCATATAGAACAGGTATGAAAGTCGCACTTAATGAATGCCCAGGTAGTATGAGCTTGCAACGTTATTGTGTTTATGTTGCTTGGGGAGAAACTCAGCCGATCGATGGTAGTGGTGATACTGCGTGTACCAATAATGGCAGCTTTTTATCCGATTCTAAATGTGTGGTTTTGGAGGCTTACTAATGAAATATTCTAAAGGCTTCACCCTCATTGAGCTTATGGTGTCCTTGGTTATAGGGCTAATTGTTATTGGGGCAGGTCTCCAGCTCTTCTTAACGGGTAGTATTAATTATAATTTACAGAAAAGCCTAGCTGAACTACAAGATAACGGTAATTTTGGTTTGAATTATCTGATCAAGGATATAAAGCTTGCAAATTTAGATGCAGATTTATCCATTATTAATGATCGCAATAAATATAGTGGCATTGTTTTAACAAGTTTTAAAAGTTATGCATCATTGACAGAAGAAGATAAAGAAATTCAATCTGCCAATCTTCCTCTCTATTTACAAAATTCATCCGTAGATATAGCAAAACTCACTAGATCTAAAGTCGGGCCAAGTAATGTAAATGTGGCGAGTGATCAACTGGTTATTCAATACAAAGCATTCGATCCAAATGGTTTTGATTGTGAAGGTAATGCCATAACTCAAGATGAAATTGATCAAGGTTTATTCATTGTACAGCGATATTTTTTAAGAGCAGATGGGGACACTAAAGATTTGGCTTTAGCTTGTGATGCAGGCCGTTACAAAAGCTTAGTTGCTACCGATGATTTGCCTACAGGGATACAAAATTTTGGTGACAATGGTCAAATAATTATGCGTCGTGTGGATTATTTCCATGTTTTGCTGGGAGTCAAACAAAATGACTCTGATGAATTTAGTTATATGACTATTGATGAATATATCGGGGCAGACAATAGTTTGGAAAAAGATGGCAATCCACGTGCTCGTATCATGTCTGTGCAAATAGGGGCTTTAGTTCGTGGATATGACACGATTAGCGGAAATGATGCGTTACCTAACTCTTTTAGAGTCCTAAATTCTGATGTCACGCTTAATTCAAGTTTGACTGAAAAATATGTGAGAGATGTTGTTAGTCAAACCGTTGCTTTAAGAAATGGCTATGGTCTTATGGAGGAGTTATAAATGAAGCAATATCAACGAGGAGCAACATTAATAGTTGTATTGTTTGTGCTGATATTTATGGTTCTTATAGGAACTTTAGCGGTTAAGCAAAGTTTGGTGGGTTTGAATGTGGCAACTAACAGCCAGGCACAAAGTTTAATGAAGCAGACTGCAGATGCGGTATTTTTTGCATTAGAAAGAGATAATCAGGATTCAGTCATTTTCCAGAAAAATTTAAGCTCTTTAGGTCTATTCGGCATGGTAAAGTCTGATGCGTTTATGAACAAAGAATTAGTATTTTGTTTTAGACCAAAGAATCAGGCGAAAGTATTTGATATTAACAAAGCGAGTATTATTTATCCTACTGATAATAATAATGGCATCAATAATTCAGAAATGGGTACAACTGGTTTCTGTCAGTATACCTCTGCAGATTATAGTAGTAGCCGTGATTTTATGATCTCTCAAGTGGCTGTTAAGAAAAGTAGTATGCAAACAGATGTTCCATTCAAATTTTATCCTTTGGGAACTGATGTAACGACAGTTCAACTAGATCAAGTACAGCCTGTTCAAGTAGTAGTTACTACTATAATTCCTGGTGCTGCGAGTGGTTCAGGTAGTGGCTGGGGCTCATTTAGTGCAGATATAAATGATTGTTTTAAAAAGCATATCAATGTGAAGTCTGATCAATATCCCGGACAGGAAACAGTTGCAGAATGTTTTAGTAAATTGGGTGTTCCTTATAGTCAGCAGGTCATGGATTATGCCGTGATTAGTTATGCATCTAAGAGCTAAGAAATTTGGGGATTTTGAAAATGAAAACAAAATATAAAAAATTAACAGTCGCTGTTCATTCAGCAATTATGACCTCTTTAATTTGTTCTGCTTTACCTAGTTTTGCAAGTGATGTGGAGTTATATAAGGCACCTCGAAGTTCAGATACAACTATCATGTTTATGATGGATGTATCTGGAAGTATGGACTTCTGTGATAATGGAAGCAGTACACCAAGTAAGAGTCTGTGTACTGGCAGCCGGAAAACACGGCTTGAATTACTAAAAGAAGGTATGATTAATCTATTACTTGGTAATGAGTCTAAAGGGGTTGAGCCGCTTCCTGATAAATTGTGGGTTGGTTTGTCTGAATTTGGGCATAATACGGGTCGAATTAAGCTGGAAGCTAAATCACTTGGTTCATCTGACAATTTAGGCACTAAAGAAATTTATAGAATAGTTGTGCCAAGTACATATACTGGTACTCGAGTTCAAACAAGAACCTCGAAAAGAACTCTATTAAGGCAAAGAACTCTTGAAACAACTGAAAGTAGAATTAGAGTAGGGAAACAAACAAGTGATAGAACAAGAAGAAATAGTAGTTCTAGTTGGAGAGCATGGGGAGACTGGTCTGCAATATCCTGGACTAATAATGGGCTATGGACTGAAAATGGACTTTATGTAGGTGGTAGTTGGGGGGATTGGACTAATCCAGCGTGGGGAAGTGAAGTTGTCACCGATTCTTCACCTACTGTTGAAGTAGTTCGAGGAGAGAGAGTAGTACAACAGTGTATAGAGTGGAATGCACCGAATGATAGTTCTAATTTATCCTGTAAAACTTGGGAAAATAGCATATTAACTCCTGAGCAGGTGACAGATAATTATACTTTGTATAGAGATATTGATAATAATTATACTTTCTCTAATTGGAATTCTATAACTAATTGGAATGAAATCTCCATTAGTGAAGGAAATGTAAGTTCAACTACTACTGGATCAACAGCTGTATCTGGTAGTACCACTTCAGCAGATGTTTATGGTACACCAGGGACCCCATATAGTTGTGGTGCTAATTGCCAGCGACAAGAAAGAACTGTTACTAGAACAGAAACTAGAACTGTAAGAAAGCAAGAGACTCAGCAAAGAACAGATATAAAGACTGAGGAGCGGACACAACAGGCTACCGCTGTTGCAAATCAGATAAAAACGTATACAGGAACCGCTTATGATACCCATCGGAACAAAATGGTTCGTGCAGTAAAAGCTTTAAGCGCAGCTAACGGTACGCCTACAGCATTTGCTTATGCGGAAGTAGGTGCCTATATGTTGGGTAAAACTACAAAAGGTATTAGTAATATCAGTGGTTTTAGTTCATCTAGTGGTAAAACTGCTATACAAAATGGAGATAACTATCTGGCACCCGCATCGGTGAATAGTAGTAAACAATGTAATACGCAAGGAATATATTTTCTTACTGATGGTGTTCCTGAATATACACAAGATGTTTCAGCTAGATCCATAATGCAAAAATCTTTAGGGGATGATACTTCCTTTGATTGCACAAATACCTATTTAGGAAAGAAAAGTAATTATTATGATAGAGGTGACCATGATAGAAAGAACTGGCAGTGTATAGGAGATTATGCTTATACGCTTCTGAACAATAATCCAACAGGTGTTGCTATTAAAACAGCTGTAGTTGGGTTTGGTGATTATATGTCAGGTGCTGTTTCAAACGATAACTATGTAAATGATATAGCGGATGCTCAGAAATGGGGAGAAATTGGAGGAGGTGGTTTTTATAAGGGGAGTGATGACCAAGCTGTAGTCAGCAGCGTTTTATCTTTCCTTAAAAAATTACAGAAATATATTCCTCCTGTCACAACGGGCTCAGTTACTGTACCTGTCGATAATTTAGATACTCAGAATATTCAACCTTGGGGTTATTTTCCTCAATTTGATCCAGCACCTGATGCACAGGTAACCACATGGATTGGTAACTTAAAGAAATATAAAGTTGTTAACAATATTCTTCGCGATAAAAATAATAACAAAATTGTTGATGAAGAAACTGGTGTCAGTGTAGATAGTCCAGAAGACTATTGGGCTGATACATCTATTAAAAAAATGATTACTAAAATCAAAACTGTAAATAATGTTGAAATAGAAGAGGATATAGAGGTACTTGTAGGTGGTGCTTTAAGTCAGCTTAAACTTGGTATGAATAATAATGTAGAACGTAAAATTTTTACTGATCGAAAAATCACAGAGGATGGCCAGGTTACTACAGTTTCCAATAACTCGAACTTATTACAGATTAAAACCAGTGATCTAAAAGTCCTTAATAATGTAAATAACTATGCTAAAGATCCTAAACGTGGATATATTGCAGCTTTATTTGGCTATGACGTGACATCAGCTTTAGCGACTCAATTAGCAAGCAATACCACTGGAGCGCAAACAACCTTTAGCAATTTCTTGACTAATGCAAATGCGACATTAAGACAAATGGGTGCAGTTATGCACTCTAAGCCAATATTGATTACACAAGAAGGTAAAACGAAGTTTGATACCCAGACAGGCGATTTAACCTATATTAATCGAGATGATCTGATAGTCTTTGGTACAACCCAAGGTTTATTACATATTGTGCGTGCAGGTGATAGTGCTTCTGATTCTGATGCGGGCAAAGAAGTATTTACTTTCGTGCCAAATGAAATGATTGAAAATCAGTATCAGGGCTTTTTAAATCAGCTTCAACAAGGCAATTTATTGAAATATGGTATAGATGGACAATGGACAGCCTATACTGAATACGCAACTCAAAGCGGTAGTTCTGCAAATGAGCCTGTAGTGAGTGTTAAGAATGGTAAACAGTGGCTTTATGGCGGTCTCAGAATGGGAGGCAGAAGCTATTATGCTCTGGATTTATCTGATGTCACTTCATCAGGTGGAACACCAAAAATCAAATTTAGAATTGATCCACAGAGCGCGGCAGCATATAGCCCATTAAGTTATATGGGACAAAGTTGGTCAAAACCAACGATTACCTGGGTGAACTGGAAAGGTACACGTAAGTTAGTCATGATCGTAGGTGGTGGTTATGACGATGCTTATGAGAATTTAAATTTCCGACCTTCATCAAGTACAGATAAAGGTGCTGGTGTATATGTATTTGATGCAGAAGATGGTTCTCTGCTCTGGTGGGCGAGTGCGCATGCTGATGAAAGCGCAGCTTCTTCTGATTCGCTGCATGTTGCAAACATGAAGCGTAGTGTGGTCAGTCAAATTAAAGCTATTGATAGAAATAATGATGGTCTTGCAGATCACTTATACTTTGGGGACTTAGGTGGTCAATTATGGCGAGTCGATTTGGATTCATCAAAATCAGCAGGTGAAAGTACTAATTTTGCCAAACGTGCTGTCCGAATTATGGATATGTCTACATCATCAAATGTTCCGCGTTTTTATAGCACGCCAACATTTAGTGTTCATAATGAGGGCAATGGATTATTTGGTGTAGTGACAATTGGCTCAGGTAACCTAAGTTTCCCAATGTCTGAATCAGATCAGAGTGATGCGCTGTATGTTGTTTATGATAAGGATGTCACCAAGAGAAACTTGCCTGTAATGTCTGATAGTGAGCTAACTACAGTAGATGTAAGTGTTTCAGGTTCTGGCGGTAATAAATTAGTTGAAAATGCTGATGGTAATACTGCTACAACCTTAATATATGGTGGATGGTATTATCCTTTAGCTAATAAGAACCGTATCTTAAATGACAACGTCGTGATTGCTAACGATTTATATACCAGTGTTTTTGATGCTACAGTGGATATTGATGACGTAAATTGCTACGGCGGCGTACGAGGGAAAAGTGTTGCCAAACAATTCTGTTTACCTTATGGCCAATGTTTAAAGAAAAATGCTGATGGAAGCTATGAACAAGAATCGCGTCCAGATGATATCGAATTAGGTAAAGGAAATATTGGTATCAGTTTTGGTGGTATCGACAAAAAACGTGGCTTGGTTTTGAACTTACCAACAGATAAAACCCTGAAAACATATCAAGGTAAGACGAAATTTATTTCACAGCGTTGGTATGAGCGCTAGGAGAAATTTTATGCAGGATAGCAAAGGTTTCACCTTGATTGAGCTAATGATTGTGGTAGTGATTCTTGCGATCATTGCTGCAATCGCTATACCAAGCTATAAGGAAACCATCAGGAAAAATAATGAGGCGAAAGCTCAGCAGGAAATATTAAAAGTTGCTGAGCAATTAGAACGGTATCGTGCCAGAAATTTTAATTATCGAAATTTCACTACCACGAATGTGATGCTTCCTGATGGATATAGTTTAAATATCTATGATTTAGATAGTACAAATAAAGGGTTGAGTGATGGAGTTCAAGGACGAGGATGGTTTATTAAAGTAGAGCCGCCATCCGATCCTAAAAACTATTATTTTCTTATGAGTAGCACAGGTTTAAAGTGTAAATCACGTTTAGAGAGTGATGTGGATTTTAAATGTGAGCCTTGGAATGATAGTGCTCAAACAGGAAGTCAGCCATGGTAAATGATAAAGGTTTCACATTAGTTGAATTAATGATTGTAGTGGCAATAATTGGAATTTTAGCTGCTATCGCTTATCCAAGCTATACTCAATATGTTGTTAAAGCTAACCGTGTCGATGCTCAAGCTGAAATGACCAGGATTGCTGGATTATTACAACGCTATAAAGTACTTAATTCCTCTTATGTCAAAGCCAATGGAAATGCTTTGACCTTAGGTGATCTGGGGGTGTCATCGGATTATCCGAATGCTTCAAAAAAACTGTATGAATTTGAACTTTCTGATGTGACTGGAGATACGTGGTTATTGACTGCCAAGCCGGTGGCATCGAGCACTCAGAATGGCAATGGCGAATTGGTATTAAACTATCAAGGATACAGGTGTTGGACTAAAGGTTCCTCCTGTACCCCTACAGCAACTTCCAACTGGGACGGCCGCTAATCTAAATTCAAAATTGTGGATAAACACTTTTTGATCTTTCCCTTTAGGCGAATATATCGTAAAATATTCGCCTTTTTAGTTCATTCGAACTTAAAAAGCTTTGTTTAACATGTGAGAGTATTAACATGGTCGTAATTCGTCTAGCACGCGGTGGTGCTAAAAAACGTCCGTTCTATCAAGTTGTTGTAACTGATAGCCGCAATGCGCGTGACGGTCGTTTCATCGAACGTATTGGCTTCTTCAACCCTACAGCTCAAGGTAAAGCAGAAAAACTTCGTTTAGATGCTGACCGTTTTGCACACTGGGTTGCTCAAGGCGCTCAACCTTCTGAACGTGTTGCTTCTTTAGCTGCTCAAGCTAAGAAAGCTGCAGCTGCTGCATAATTTTTAACGAATTAGGTAGTAGTGAGCCCATGACACCAACACAGAATGTTCCCGAAGATCGTATTCAGATTGGACAGTTACGTTCAGCATATGGATTAAATGGGTGGCTCTGGGTTTATTCCAACACGGAACCTATGAGCAACATGTTTGACTATCTTCCTTGGTACATTGAGACCAAAGCAGGTTGGCAAACTGTAGATGTAAAACGTTGGAAACCACATGGCAAAGGTCTGGTTGTTTCGCTGAAGGGTGTGACTGATCGCACAGCAGCAGATAACTTGGTTGGCGCAAATATCTGGATATCAAAATCGCAACTGCCTCAACCGGGTGTGGACGAGTACTACTGGTCAGATTTGAAAGGCTTAACCGTGTTAGGTCTGGATGAAAATGAGCAGGAAGTGAATCTCGGTCAAATCCATGAACTGTTTGAAACAGGTGCCAATGACGTAATGGTGGTTCGCGCTACTGCTGACAGCGTCGATGGTGAAGAGCGAATGATTCCATGGCATAAAGATGTGGTACAGCGAGTTGATCTCGAAGCTGGTCGTATTTACGTTAATTGGGGCGTGGATTATTAATCCTGTCAAAATTAATGCAGCAGGAAAATGAGGAGTCTGCGGTGTTCTTTGCAGTCATAACGCTTTTTCCTGAAATGTTTGAAGCGATTACAGCCTACGGCATTAGCGGGCGCGCAGCAAAACGTGACTTGATACAGATTTATTGTATTAATCCACGGGAATTTGCTGAAGGGAATTACAAACGGGTGGATGAACGTCCATTTGGTGGTGGTCCCGGTATGGTGATGATGGCTGAGCCTCTGGCGAAAGCAATAAACCGTGCCAAAGAGCTTGCAGCGCAAGCGGGAGCAGTTCATGTTCCTGTGGTGTATATGTCACCACAAGGAAAAACCTTAAATGAACCTGCGGTACAAGAGTTCGTAAACTATGACGGATTGATTGTACTTTGTGGTCGTTATGAAGGTGTCGATGAACGTTTAATCCAGAAATACGTTGATCAGGAATGGTCAATAGGTGATTACGTGTTATCGGGTGGTGAGCTTCCTGCGATGGTTCTGTTAGACAGCATTATCCGGAGACTTCCGGGTGCGATGTCCGACGAACAATCACACGTTCAAGACTCATTTGTGGATGGTCTTTTAGATTGCCCACAATATACCAAGCCAGACCATTTTGAAGGTATGGATGTGCCAGAAGTATTGAAATCGGGACATCATGCCAATATTGAAAAATGGCGGTTTTTGCAGCGTTATCAGCGCACTTTGGAACGCCGGCCCGAGCTGGTGGAAAAAGTGGAACTGACCAAGCAGCAAAAGAAATGGCTAGCAGATTTGCAAGGTCACAATAACTAATTATTGTCGTCCGAGCGCATACTGAAACAATCATGTTTCCAGTATTTAAGAATTAGGCTCTTTATGCATTGAAGTGGTCAAGCATAAAGGGAAAGATAACCGGGTCTATGCGATTTAGCCTCTATACCCAGTGGAACTCAGACCTCTTCTGACCCACACATTATTGGAGATACCCCATGAGCGGTAAACATCCTTTAGTACAAGCTGTTGAAAATGCACAGTTGAAACAAGATATCCCTGCTTTTGCACCAGGTGACACAGTAGTTGTTCAAGTAAAAGTAAAAGAAGGTGACCGTGAGCGTTTACAGGCGTTTGAAGGCGTTGTAATTGCTAAGAAAAACCGTGGTTTGAACTCTGCGTTCACAGTACGCAAAATCTCTAGCGGCGTTGGTGTTGAGCGTGTATTCCAAACTCACTCTCCAATCGTTGCTAAAATCGAAGTGAAACGTCGTGGTGACGTTCGTCGTGCTAAACTTTACTACCTACGCGAACTGTCTGGTAAAGCTGCACGTATTCGTGAAAAATTACCAGCTCGTAAACAAGGTTAATTTTGACCTTGCTTTAAAGCGAAAAAATGCGCCGTTTGGCGCATTTTTTTATGCCTGAATTTTATAAACCTTGCTGTTTTAGACGGTTGGCATGCTGACGGTAAACATCTACCGGATCTGGTGCGAACAGTGCTTTTAAACCCAGTACCTGGTTCACTTCATCCAGATGGTTCCAGTTATAGTCATCACGGATGGTTTTACCAAATTTGGCACTACAGCGTGGTACCAGACCATCATTATCTCGGCCACCATTGATGAGCAGACTAGTTGCTTTCAAGATGCTGTCAGGATCAAGTAAGTTAGTGACGGTACCTGTACCCGTAAAGGAATAATTGTAAATCACGCCATTCGCATGTTTCCATGTAGGAGCACCTTCACCACAATTGCTTGGAACACCTTGAGGATAAAGCTGATTGAATTTAGCGGCACCTTGAGTACTCAGGCTTTCTGCACTCGCCAGTGAGTTATGTGGGAAGCTGTTTGGATCCAGACCCTGCGCCCAGGTAATGGTTCTAGATAATAAATTCACCACACTTACCACAGGCGTTTCCAAGATCGGGGCAGCATCCCGAATGGTTAAAATCAGATCCGAAACAGGGGAACCTTTGTTGGTTGCACCAACAGCCGTCAGTGAAGCGACAAATTTAGGTTTAACCCCAGCCACATAGCGGATGGTTGGACCGCCATGGGAATGGCCGATCAGATTGACCTTATCAGCACCGGTGATGGCACGGATTTCTTTTACTTGTTCTAATAATTGTTCACCACGAATTTCGGTCGAGTTAAACGGTGAAACGCGGGTCGCCCAGACATTGGCACCATTACGCGCTAAATCAGGCAAAATCTGATACCAGTAGTCCAGACCAAACTGATCGGTACCTACAGTGATAAAGCCAGCCATCCCGTGGGTGAACACAATTGGATATTTGGTTTTGGCATAGGTGGAACTGGCTTTTGCAGTGACCTGTTTTGCCTGGGTTGAAGCCTGTACATTAAAGCAGGTACCCGCCAATACGAGGCTTGCTGCCAAGAGTTTAATTTTCATCATGATGACCTCTATTGTTGTTTTCTAAAGGCTGTCCTAGCCATGTTTTACTTAGTCCAATCAGCTATTGTTGTTGTGAGAAAGTACTTTCCTGATATTGAAGAACATTCCGATTGATATGAATTCCCTTAAATACTGATGCTGAATTAGCGTTGAACGTCTGAATTTAAAAATACCGTCTTTATCCTCAAACAAAGAACAAATGAATTTTACGCCAGCGTATTTTTTCATGCTGATAGGGCAAAGCCATATCATTTGAGGTCAGGAGCAGGCTTTAAAAATAGATAAATGGTAAAGACTGATGAGAGTACATTGTTTTAAAATTTAAGTTATTGAAAATTAATAATTATTATGAAATTATTGTATGAAAACTATATTGTAAGAAATCATGATTTAACATTTAAATAGATGAATGGCATTCATTTTTAATCAGCTTGAATAATCAGTCGGGATGTTTAGGTGAAAATGGCAGAATTTCAAAATAAAAAAAGGTTATAACTGATCTCGTTACAACCTCTAAAAAATTTAGAAAATGTTAATCGACAAAAGGCAGTTTACCACCTTGATCATAGACCTTTTCAAAGGTTTCCACACGTAGGCGGTCTCCTGGTTCTTTAAAATGCTGGGCACGTAGTTGTTCCACCGCTTTTTGCTTGGCACCGTCATTCATACCACTTTTCATAATACTGTCACGTTCAGTTAAATAATGCGTGACATCAGCTTTCCAAGTAGCACGTTCACTGTCCAGATGTTCTAAACGCTGAGTGGCTTCAGGACCGACCAGATTTAAACGCATCTGGCGGATTTCCTCGGCGGAACCGCCACGGGCTTTAATATCAGCCGTAAGTTTACGTAGATCTTCCAGTTTATTCAGCTGTTCCAGATTTTCCTGCCAGTCTTCTGGCAGCTGTTCAAACAGCTCTTTCAGTTTCTGGGCTTTTTCAGCTTCGCTCAGGCTTTTATCCGCCATCACCTCCATACGGTCTAAGGTATATTCGTGATAGGTATTTTCAGTACCAAACAGGCCTTCAATTTCATAATCAGAAAAGAAGCGTTTGCGCAGGTTTTTGGTGTTGGCATAAATGCTGCGGTAATAAGCAGGATCTTCCTGATCTAGACCGGCTGGTGGTGTTAGTTCACCCAGACTTTGCCGGTACTGCATATAACGATCCCAAAGATCCAGAATTTGCCTCAAGACCGGCTCTTTATGATTTTCAGAAATATAAGCTTTAAAATCCTGCGTGATCTGCTCAATGGTCTTTTCACCGAACTGGGTAATGAAATATTCAAAACAGTTGCGGGTCTGCTCGTTCACAATCAGGTGATTGCCATTATCCAGCTGTATCTGACAGTTAATTTCAGTGTCCTGCTGGCTCGGGCTAGTGAACATACCTCCACTTGAATTCATCACATTCGTGGCATTATTTTCAGTTCTAAGCATGGCAGCCTGTGCGCCTTTTTGCTGATTTTTTCTTTGCTGTTCATCTTTTGGAGAGAGCCACAATACTAGCGTGACTAGACACAGGATCACTAATGCCGCAATGATCCAGATTTTATATTTCTGCATGTCCTATGCACCTTTATTTTGTTTTTCTTAAGAGATTTATCAAAAAGGAATGCGCTCAATATGCCATAAATGCAAAGGAATGGCATAGAAAAGTTGTAAATCATTCAGCAGGGTTTTACCATTGCGCCAACTTTAAAATTGTCTGATTTTTTGCCATGAAATCCTCATCTCCTAAAATTCAGCGTCGTCATATCAGCGGTGTATTTCTTTTAAATAAGCCTTTAGGTATCAGCTCTAATGCCGCATTACAAAAAGTACGCTGGCTGTATCGGGCGCAAAAAGCCGGACATACCGGAGCACTGGACCCGCTGGCATCTGGCTTGTTGCCGGTTTGCTTGGGAGAGGCGACCAAATTTTCGCATTATCTGCTGGATTCGACCAAGCGTTACCAGACCACGGTTTTTCTGGGCCATAGCACCACGACTGGGGATGTTGAAGGTGAAATTCTGCTAGAAAAGCCAGTGGTTGAGCTGAATGAGCAACTGATCAAGGATACCTTGGCGCAATTCGTGGGGGATATCCAGCAGGTGCCACCGATGTATTCAGCCCTAAAAAAGGAAGGTCGTCCGCTATATGAGTTGGCACGCAAGGGCATCGAGATTGAGCGAGAAGCACGTCCAATTACCATTTATGCGATTGAGCTTTTATCGTTTACCGAAAATAGCATCACTTTGGATGTGACCTGTTCCAAAGGCACTTATATCCGTGTGCTGGGTGAGGACATTGCCAAAGCGCTAGGAACTTATGGTCATCTGACTTATCTACACCGTATCCAAACTGGACATTTTGAGCTGATTCCAAGCTATACCATTGAATATCTGGAAAGCCTGAGCGAGGAAGAGCGTGAAGCATTATTGCTGCCGGCTTATGCACCCATAAATCATTTACCGAAAGTGCAGGTACCGGAAGGGCGTGCTGAATATTTTAGCCGTGGTATGGAAAGCAATATTGATCATCCGGCTGAACCACAGGTATTGGTCTTTGATGGCGAAAAATGTCTAGGACTGGCAGAAATCACCGATCGCAAGCGCTTGGTTCCCAAACGTGTGTTAAACCTCTAAGCATCATCAGGACTATGTAGATATGGATATCGAGATCATCATCAGCCTGATTGGTTTTGCCTTTATGGCGGGGGCGATTGATGCTGCCGTGGGCGGTGGTGGTCTGATCCAGATCCCGGCAATCATGAGCAGCCTGCCGCATTTACAGCCTGCAACGGTCTTTGGCACGAATAAGCTGGCATCCATTTGTGGTACCGGTTCGGCAGCTTTTTCCTATCTTCGCCAGGTGAAATTACCGTGGGCGTTGCTCGGTGTGATTGCGCTGTGCAGCTTTCTGAGTTCCTTTGCCGGTGCAGCCAGTGTTACCTTGATTCCGGTAGATATCTTGCGGCCTTTTGTCTTAATCATGCTGATCGTGATTGCGGTCTATACCCTTACCAAAAAGCAGTTTGGCCGGGTGCATGTACAGCAAAAACTCAGCCGGAAAATGCTGATCCTTGCAGCCATCGGCAGCCTGCTCATCGGATTTTATGACGGGATTTTTGGGCCGGGTACGGGCAGTTTCTTTATTTTCTTTTTTATTCGTTATCTGAGTGTAGATTTTCTGCATGCTTCAGCACTATCGAAAATTGCCAATTTCACTACTAATCTGGCTGCGCTGAGTTTCTTTATTCCAACTGGACATGTGTTGTTTCTGATCGGTGCCATGATGGCAGTTGCCAATATTGCGGGTTCAATTGTTGGGGTAAAACTGGCATTTAAATATGGCAGCGGTTTTATCCGGGTTCTGTTTTTAATTCTGGTCAGTTTGCTGATTTGCCGGATGGCGTATCAAATGTTTTTTGCCTAGATAAATTGATAAACCGTTTTCAATATTAAAGTTTGTCATACAAATTTGTCTTAAAAACCCGCCTGAAAGTTTAGCTGTTTATCTCTATGCTGGATGAAATGCATGATAAAAACAGGAGAAAAATGACATGACGACCATTTTTGAAGCATTAAGAGAAAGTCATGAAATTCAGCGGGATCTGGCAGCAAAATTATTACAGACTTCCGGGGATTCACCAGAACGCCATGAGCTGTTCCAGCAATTGAAAAATGAATTATTCGCCCATGAAACCGCTGAAGACCGGTATTTCTATATTCCATTGATGATGACTGATTCTGGTCTGAATATCACTCGTCATGCTTTGGCAGAACATCATGAAATGGATGAAATGATAGAAGAGCTGACTGATATGGATTTTAGTAATCCGGGCTGGATTGCCTTGGCTAAGAAACTTTCAGAAAAAGTACATCATCACTTAAAAGAGGAAGAACATGGTTTCTTTCAGCAGGCGGGTAAAATTCTGGGAGAGGAACAGAAAACTGCTTTAGCAGTGCAGTACAAGAATGAATACCAGCGTTATAAAGAGATGAAAAAAGACATGCTCGTGGAAAGCTGAAGAAGGCTGAAATTTGAATTCAAAACTTTTTAAGTATAAAAAAAGATGGCGTAATTGCTATCTTTTTTATTTGGTCATCAGGCAGTTTTTTCTTTTCTGGACTGATGGGCGGCACGAACTGTCACACCAACAGAAGCCAGCATGATACAGGCCAAGGCAATCCACTGGATCAGGCTAATCCGTTCACCCAGCAGGATAAATCCAGTCAGTGCTGCCAGTGCAGGTGACAGGCTGGATAGGGTGCCATAGCTCATCTTATTCAGCTGTTTGAGTGCCTTTAAGTCCAGTGCATAGGGAATCGCTGTGGCCAATGTAGCAATGACTAGAGCCTTGCCCCAGTACTGGGTATCCAGTACCGCTTCCGCATTGCTATATAGTCCGATCGGCATCAAACATAGTGCAGAAATACTGATGGCGATGGTCAGGGCATGCATGCCGATATTCTGCTGTACCACACGCTGACCAAAGAAAATATAGAAAGCCCAGCACAGACCCGCACCCAGTGCACATGCTGCACTAAACAGGTCAAATTCATGATGTGCTGCCTGTCCCCACGGCACCATCAGTATAATGCCGAGAATTGCCATAATCACCCAGATATAGTCGCTACGGTTTTTAATCGATAGCAGCGCCAATCCCAACGGGCCAACAAATTCCAGACCTACAGCGATGCCCTGTGGCAGTTTACCCAATGACATATAGAACAGGATATTCATCAGGCCGAGTGCTGCGCTATAGCACAGTAAGTCTTTCCATTTCAGATAAGGTAAACGCGATATGATTTTCCAGGAACGGAACATCACGCCGACAATAATCGCGGCAAAGCATAAGCGCAAGATAGTGACTGTCAGCGGATCCAGCACAGTAAACAGTTGCTTGGCAAAGGATGCACTGATCTGGTATGAAGTCATGGATAGCACCATGTACAACACGGCAAGAAGTTGGGCGTTTGGCATGAGAACAGGAGTGTGCCAGACATGGCACAGTATTCAGTTGGGGAGTGGCGCAGATTATAGCAAACTGGCGAATTTTTGATGAAGCTTGGTGAGCACTATTTTGTGAAGAATGGACTGGTTTGATGAGCAATGAATTTAAATTTCTGGCGTGAAATAGGCTTTGCAAAAATTTAAATTCAAAGTTCAAAAATGGTGGTAGAAAACTTTGAATTTAAAAATTCCTAAGACAAAAATCCTGTCCTTAACTGGTTTGAACTACGGCATGTTTTTGCTTTTGTGTGGTGAAGGTACAACCAATGGAAGCAGTAATAATCATGCCCAGTGCCAGCCACTGATTCCATAATAGGGTTTCACCCAAAAAGATAAAACCAGAGAAAGCCGCAAACGCAGGTTCCAGGCTCATCAAGGTGCCAAAACTCAAAGCACTGATCTGGCGTAAGGCGAACAGATCCAGACAGAAGGGTAGTGCACTGGCGAGCGTCGCAAAAATGGCAAAATAAAACAGATTACCCAGCTCAAAGGCAGAAGCAGGAATACCGATATAAAGGCTGAGCGGGAGTAGCATTAGTAGCGCAATGAACATTCCTAAACACACGGTATGATTGCTGGAAATTCCGGATCGCTTTTGTCCGGTAACAATATACAGTGCCCAGCAGGCACCAGCCCCTAGAGCCAGTGCAATCCCTAAAGGATCGAGTGGTTGTGCGGCCTGATCGAAAGGAAATAGCAGCATCAGGCCCAGAATTGCCAGTCCGACCCAGACAAAATCGGTTTTCTGCCGTGCATTTAATAGTGCGACACCGAGTGGTCCGATAAATTCAAAAGATACGGCAATGCCCAGTGGTAATCGTGCAATCGATGCATAGAACATTAAGTTTAATCCTGCCAGTGCAACAGCAAAACTAAGTATGGTCGACCATTTAACCTCTCGTAATTTAACCTTCCAGATTTTAAACACTAGTCCAATCAGTACTGCACCCAAAAACAGTCGCATACAGGACACAGTGAGTATTGGAAACTGCTGAAACAGATGTTTGGCAAAGGCACCACTGCTTTGCATGCTGAGCATGGAAATCCCAAGCAATAGATAGGCCTGAACGGTGGGAGTAACTTTAGGGAAGGAGACCACAATAATTTATATTCCAGATCATGCGAACGATGAGAAAAAGCATAGCAATGCTCTGAAATATAAAAGCAATAGGCACAAAAAAACCACAGCAATTGCTGTGGTTTTTCCGAAGTACTGGATCAGTATAATACGCGAACGCGGATTGTACCTTCCAAATTATGTAATGTGTCTAGCGCTTCATGAGATGCAGTCGCATCAACATCCATCACTAGGTAACCGACATCACCTTTAGTCATCAATGTTTGACCAGAGATGTTGATGCCGTGTTCAGCAAACAGGTTGTTGATCTTAGACAGCACACCTGGAATGTTTTTGTGGATGTGTAGCAGACGGTGTTTGCCTTCAGTTAATGGCAATGCGATTTCTGGGAAGTTCACCGCAGAAAGTGTCATACCTTTATCTGAATAAGCCACGAACTTCTCAGCAACTTCCAGACCGATGTTTGCCTGAGCTTCCATGGTAGAACCACCGACGTGTGGAGTCAGGATCACGTTTGGCAGGCCACGTAGTGGAGAAACGAATTCTTCACCGTTTGCTTTAGGCTCTTTAGGGAATACGTCAACTGCAGCACCAGCTAGGTGGCCAGATTTCAGTGCATCAGCCAGATCTTCAATCACCACACATGTACCACGTGCAGCGTTGATGAAGATAGCGCCGTCTTTCATCTGGTCAAACTGTTCTTTCGCCATAAAATTACGGGTAGAAGGAACGTCTGGAACGTGGATAGAAACCACATCAGCATTTGCCAGTAATTCGCCCATTGTGCCGACCTGACGTGCATTACCTAAAGGTAATTTAGTCACTGTATCGTAATAGATCACTTTCATACCCATGCTTTCAGCAAGCACAGACAGTTGTGAACCGATTGAACCGTAACCCACGATACCTAAAGTTTTACCACGTGTTTCATAAGAACCGACAGCAGTTTTTTCCCAGCCACCTGCATGTGTAGTCACTGATTTTTCAGGAACACGACGCAGGAGAAGAATCGCTTCAGCAAGTACCAGTTCAGCAACTGAACGAGTGTTTGAGTATGGTGCGTTAAACACAGGAATACCACGACGCATTGCAGCGTTCAGGTCCACCTGGTTGGTACCGATACAGAAACAGCCCACTGCGATCAGCTTGTTCGCAGCTTCAAAAACTTCTTCGGTTAACTGAGTACGGGAACGGATACCAATGAAGTGAGCATCTTTGATCGCTTCTTTCAGTGCTTCACCCTCAAGCGCTGTTTTGCGATAGTCAATGTTGGTATATCCAGCTGCATTCAATGTGTCGATTGCGTTCTGGTGAACACCTTCTAACAACAAGAAACGGATTTTATCTTTAGGTAGAGATAGATGTTGGCTCATTACGGCTCCGCTACAAAGGCCAAATTTAGTGCGCAGATTATAGCATAGGAAAGCACCCGATTCACATTTCAATCTTGACGTGAATATCAGGTATTTTTGCAAGTGATATTGATGAAAATGATGATTTTGGTTGAATTAAATTATCATTTTCAAAGGTATATTATGAAAAATGTCATTTTTTCAGGGAAACGCGAAAAAATAGCTTATAATATTGCGCCATGCTTTTAAAGCTGCCGGTTTTGCTGCTTTAATGTGCATGTATCGTCCAAATTTCATACAAGATTTTTTGCCTGAAATATATGCAAATGAACGGACGACCTCTCTCTTGTTTACTTCATGCTAGGTCTGCAAACGATGAATGCTCCAGTCGCTTTAACCCCTGAGTTATTGACCCAATTGACTGCAATTGTAGGTGAAAACCGTATTAAAACTGATGCGGATAGCCTCCAAAATTGGGGTCGCGATCATACTAAGCACTTTGATCCAAACCCATCGGTCATCGTTTTCCCATCCACAACAGAACAGGTTCAGGCCATTGTTAAACTGGCAAACCAATACAATGTTGCGGTGACTCCATCAGGTGGTCGTACTGGTCTTTCTGCAGGTGCAGTGGCTGCGAACGGTGAAATCGTGGTGAGCATGGACAAGATGAACCAGATTCTGGACTTCTATCCAGCGGATCGTATGGTACGCGTACAGGCAGGTGTAGTGACTGAACAGCTTCAGAACTATGCTGAAGAGCAGGGCATGTACTACCCAGTTGATTTCGCTTCTGCAGGTTCATCTCAGATCGGTGGTAACATCGGGACTAATGCTGGTGGTATTAAAGTCATCAAATACGGCATGACCCGTAACTGGATTCTGGGTCTGACAGTCGTAACAGGTAAAGGCGACATCCTGCGTTTGAACAAGGGCATGATCAAAAACGCGACTGGTTATGCCATGCAGCACCTGTTCATCGGTGGTGAAGGAACGCTAGGTCTGGTCACTGAAGCTGAAATCAAGCTGGAACGTCAACCACAAGACCTGCAAGTGATGGTGCTAGGTGTGCCTGACTTTGATGCAGTTATGCCAGTACTTCATGCATTCCAGGCGAAAATTGACCTGACAGCATTCGAGTTCTTTGGTGAACTGGCGATGCAGAAAGTTCTGGCAAATGGTCACGTACAACGTCCATTTGAAACAGAATGCCCATTCTACGTATTGCTTGAGTTTGAAGCGCCGTTTGAGCCGATCATGGACAAGGCAATGGAAATTTTCGAGCACTGCATGGAACAAGGATGGGTGCTGGATGGCGTGATGAGCCAAAGCCTGGAACAGGTTCATAGCTTATGGCGTCTGCGTGAAGACATTTCCGAGTCAATCGCACCGTTTATTCCATACAAAAATGACATTTCTGTACTGATCACTCACGTTCCTGCATTCATTAAAGAAATTGATGCGATCGTGAATGAGAACTACCCAGACTTCGAAATCTGCTGGTTTGGTCATATCGGTGACGGTAACCTGCACCTGAACATTCTGAAACCGGCTGACCTGACTAAAGATGAATTCTTTGCAAAATGTCAGGTGGTGAACAAATATGTATTTGATACCGTGAAGAAATATGACGGTTCAATTTCTGCAGAACATGGCGTGGGTATGACCAAGAAACCTTATCTTGAATACACTCGTTCTGCTGAAGAAATTGAATATATGAAAGCTCTGAAAAAAGTGTTCGATCCAAATGGCATCATGAACCCAGGTAAATTATTCGACCTTTAATCAGATCGAATTCTCAAAGTTTACAAAAGCGCATCGAAAGGTGCGCTTTTTTTATGGTTGTGTAAATGCATTTACATAGTCTCAATAGTCGGTTAAAAGAAAGCTCGGCATCATAAATTCGATAATAAAGATGACAGTGGAAACAAGACCATGCTACGTATAATTTTATTTGCTTTGACTTTGGGTGTAGCGGTGTCAGGATGTGCGACTACAGAAAATATTATTGCTAAAGTACATACACCGGATACACCATTAGAACAGGTTCTAAAATTACGCCCTGAATTGCGTAATGAAATGGCGACGGTAGAGTTACGACAATTTTTTAATAATCCAGAATCTCCTACGGCAGGACAGGTAAAAGTTACAGAAACGGGTTTAAAAGATGATTCGGTAAAAGCCATTCAAACCATTTATCACTTTAAGCGGGATGGTAATAAATGGGAATTGGTGAATACTCAGAAAATGTATCAATGCTTACGCGGTAGCGATCAGAAAAAATTCCAGCAAGAACCATGTGCATAATTTTGTTTGATATTTAAACGAAATTTGGTTAAAAGCGTATCTTATTGATGCGCTTTTTTGAGATCAAAATGAGTCATAATAACTTCAAATTGTTAAAAACTATTTTTTTAGATTTACTGATTTTTAATTCTCAAATTCATCTAGAAAATATTCAAAAATATCATCAGTTTAATTTGCTTAAAAGTAACCTATCTAATGTGGAGAATGAGTGGAGGTATGTTTTCCACAATGAGGAGTTAAATAAGAAACTAGCTTCATTTTGTGCTGCATTGAAAACCTATAATAAAACTAAGAAGGCTGAAGTTTTAGAATCTCTCGAAAAAATATCATTGGATATTAATGATATTTTATCCACACATATAACAAATGATGTTTTAGATAGTGAAGATTTTGAAAATGAAAAAATACTCATATCAGAATTAAAAGAGATTCAATCAAACTTTGTTCAACAATCAGATATTAAAAAAGCATTAGAAAAATTGCATCTTATAACTGATGAGGCAGATAGTATTGAATTAAAGCTCAAGGGTATAGAAAAAGATTACGAAAATATCTTAGCTATATTTAGAGATTTTAAGGAGAAAAACGCTCAACTCAATGAAGATATCGATAAAAAAAGTAATGAAGATATTCATGGACTATATAATAAAATTTATAAGCTCGAAATTCAGATTGCAGATAAATATCGCAATTGGGCATTAGGAATTTTTGGTGTTATTAGTTTCATATTAATTTGGAAATTATTTAATGTGAGTTTGGGCTTTAATAAGTGGGGAATAAGTTTTTCTATTCCTTCTAAAGCGTTTGGATGGGAATATTTTATCAATGTATTAGTATTAGTAGGACTTTCAACACCTGCTTGGTATCTTACACGTGAGTCTTCAAAGCATAGAAAAGTTGCATATAAAGCGCAAAGTTTAGGAACTGAACTTGCAGCTTTTCCTTTATATGCACGTGAATTTAAAGATGAAGACCGTTTAGAACTTCGGAAAATTTTAGCTGATCGTTTTTTTGGGCAAGAGCTTTATAACAATTCGAAAGTTGGTTCAAATTCTGATAATTCACTGGAACAAATTAAATTGCTGACGGAAGCAAACAAGGTTTTAGCTGAGTCCCTTAAAATCAAGAAAATTACTGAAGCAAGTTAATATTTCAGAATTTAAGCCATTCAGACATGATTGTACGGTAGACTGACAGCAACGATTTAAGTTTAAAACTCTGCTACACTTTGCTCAATTTTTTCAAATTCAGCTCTTTTAAAATTCTAAAAAGAGTAAATGAGCCTTAACTCTTCCATGCAAAATATTCAAACTACAAAGCTCACCCGTGCCACCATCATGTTCCCCTTGGCGCTGGTGCTGTTTGAGTTCTCCGTCTATATCTGTAATGACCTGGTACAGCCAGCCATGCTCGCGATTACCAAAGATTTTGGTGTCAGCAGTACCTGGGCACCGTCGTCCATGTCATTTTTCCTGCTGGGTGGGGCATTTATTGCCGGGATATTGGGGCCGCTGTCAGACCGTTGGGGCCGTAAAACTGTACTGCTTGGTGGCGTGGCTTTTTTCGTGATCACCTGTCTGGCAATTCTGTTTACGCCAAATATCGAAAGTTTTATTGGACTGCGCTTTTTACAGGGCTTTGGCCTGTCCGTGATTGGGGCAGTGGGTTATGCTGTCATTCAGGAAACCTTTGAAGAACGCGATGCCATTAAAGTCATGGCACTCATGGCGAATGTTTCTTTGCTGGCGCCATTACTTGGCCCAGTGTTGGGTGCCTTTATGATTGAGCATGTCTCTTGGCATTGGGGCTTTATCGGGATTGCGGCTTTAGCATTGATCAGCTGGTTTGGTCTCAAAGCCAAAATGCCTGATCCCAAAATTAGCCGGGTCAAACAGCCACTCAGTTATATCTGGGATGACTTTAAACGGGTCTTGAAAAACAAACGCTTTGTGACTTTGACTTTGTCATTATCCACGATTGGTATGCCGCTGATGCTCTGGATTGCACTATCCCCAGTGATGCTGGTAGAACGACTAGGGCTAACCAGTATGCAGTATGGACTGGCGCAAATTCCGGTACTCGGCGGACTGATCGCAGGCAACCTGCTTCTCATGAAAATCATCGATAAAATGCCACTCGGGCAAACTGTATTGCGGGCGGTACCGATGATGTGTGCAGGCACGTTGATCGTCGTAGCAGGCCTGTTTGTACCGGATTATTTTGTCTATAGCCTGATTATTGGCATGACGCTGGTGAGTCTGGGTGAAGGTTTAAGTTTCTCGGTGATTTACCGTTTTGCCCTGATGTCCTCGGAAGTGTCTAAAGGTACAGTTGCCGCAGCTTTATCAGTGCTGATGATGCTGAGTTTCTTCTTTGTGATCGAACTGGTGCGGATGATTTATGAAGCTTATGACATTTGGGGCTATAGCATTTCCTGTGCTGTGTTGATCGCACTGTGGTTTGGTATTCCAAGAGCGTGTTTAAAAACGCTGATGGTGGAAAGGAAGGAGAGAGGGGAGTTTTAAACTCCTCCCTTTGGAAAAGGGTGAGGAACACTGTTCTGCAAGAGAGGGATTAAATTAAAATAATTGTAAATATATGAATCCCCCCTAAATCTCCCTATTCCCAAGGGGGACGTCAGAAAATCAGGCCTCAGCTGGTTGCTCCAACTTCTTTAACTTTAAATCAAACACAAATGGCCCAAACGGCAGGATTGAAGCGATCAATCCCATAATAAACATACTCAGTGACCATTTCTGCTTTTCACATACTGCAAACAGTACCACCAGAAACAGTACAAACAATACCCCATGTCCCATACCGATATATTTCACCAGAATCGGATTATCCATCATGTATTTCACCGGCATCGCAATAAATAACAACAGCAGAAATGAAATACCTTCGATCAGGCCAACAAGGCGCAGGGTTTTGATGTTCATAAGCACATTTTAAAAATTGGAAACGGAGTCGAGTGTAGCGGATATATTGATAAGAATAAACCGATTTAATTTCTATAAGTTTTTGTATTTAAAAATAATAATTCTGAGTGGTGAGCTTGGTTTTAGCTACATTTAGGCTACTGGGTAAAATGAACTGACTGATTTATAAAACATAAAAAAGCACCTTAAATCAGGTGCTTCTTCGTGGATGGAGCTTAAATCACGCCACAGGCAATACGGTCACCGCCACCTCCTAGTGGAAGTGGTGAGTCAGAGTAATTGTCCCCACCAGCATGAACCATGATGGCACGTCCCTGAACATCGGCCAGTTTCAGGCGTGGTGCAACTACGGTCACTTTGGCAGTTCCATCAGCAGCCACTTTCAGTGCAGGCAAGTCACCGAGGTGGCCAGTCATTGGCGTACCGTGGTTTGGTGCCTGGTTGGTATTCAGGTGGCCACCTGCAGCAAGGGCAGCACCGACTTTGCCATCTTTTTCGGCCGGGTCACATGAACCATTTTCATGGATATGGAAACCACGTTCACCCACTGGCAGGTTGCTTAGGTTGGTACGAATCACCAGACCAGCCGGGCTGTCTGCTAGATAGACCATACCAATCGATTCACCCACACCTTGTGCAGTCACGGCATTGACCGTCACGGCTTTCATATTTTCAATATTGGGTTGTGTAGAAGAGGTCGCGCAGCCGGTGAACAGAGCAGCACTGATCATGCCGAGTGCAGATAATTTGACGAATAAAGACATTATAGGCATCCCATCATTATTGTGATTATGTGCCTTCATTGAAGCAGATTGACTGCAACAAGACTATGAAGATGAAGTACTTAAATGTTTTCGCTTTGTAATTCCGATGTAAAGATCACCATCCGGCTTAGAGCGGCGCAGACGGCGGTGGGTCTTTTTTCTCCTCTTCGATGTCATAAGCCATGGTGGCTTTCGGCATCATCAGTGGTTCATGCTGGTCACTTTCATGCAGCCATTCACGCCAGATTGCCAGCAGCACAGCCAGAATCACTGGGCCAATAAACACGCCGATTAGACCAAAGCTGGCAATACCGCCCAAGACGCCAAACATGATCAGTAGGAATGGAATCTGGGTTGCACCAGAGATCACCAGCGGACGAATGACGTTGTCGGCGGTACTAACAATGCAGACGCCCCAAGCCATTACACCAATCGCTTCAATGGTCTGGCCTTGCGTGAACAGCCACAGTGATACAGCACCATAAGCCATTGGTGGGCCAAAGGGAATCAGGGCAAAGATAAAGGTGACGATAGTGAGTACCATCGGATTCGGCACACCTGCCACGAAATAGCTCACACCAGCCAGTAGCGACTGGGCAATCGCAGTCAGGCCGACGCCATACACCACGGCACGAGTGGTATCGGAAATGGTATCCAGATAATGATGCACACGAGGACCGATGACTTTTTCCAGCGCCTTGCTCACCTGTCTCAGAATGGTTTCACCATCACGATAGAAGAAGAACAGCGACAGCATGGCAAAGCCGAGCTTGACCAGATTCTTGCTGATTTCACTAAACAGCACCTTGCCATAGTTCAGGTGGCCCTGAATCCAGAGGGAAATATTCTGGGCAATGCTGTTCGGGTCATTGTTAATTTCGCGGAGTGTGCGGGAAATTTCCTTACCGACAATAGGCAATTTGCGGATAAATTCCGGCACGTTGAGGTGACCGGAAAATACCTGTTTCTGCAATTCGAAATACAGGTTACGACCTTCATGCTGCAGCAGGAAAATGGCAAAGGTTAAAGGAATACCCACGACCAGAGTGACAATCAGCATCATCAACACGGCGCTGACATTCGGCCGGTTCCCCACATTGCGCTTGATGGACTGGTACATCGGCCAGGTCATATAGGCAATAATGGCCGCCCAGACCACAGGCACAATGAAGTACTTAAGTACATTAAAACTCAAAAAAAGCAGGACAAAAAAGAGTCCAAACAATAAGACTTTTTGTAATGTGGGCGCGTATTGTTGCACTGAATTCAATGACTCATTCCTTAGGTCGTGACAGGCATATTAACTGGAAAAATATCCATCCGCAAACGAGCATGAATGAAGTATTTCAGATTAGCTTATCTGATCAAGATACCACTGATTTGGCAGCTAAAACCATTCGGTTGGGTCATCAATGATGGCATTTAGAACCGGTTGCCATTGTAACTGCAATTCACGGTACATTTTCTGTGGCTTGTCGAAAATAGCCAGGCCTTGCATCGCCAGACGGCCATAGGGCGTTCGCTCGGTAATCCAGGCCACCGGTTGCTGGTCAATGCGATCAAAGAACTGCTGGATTTCCTGATTGGACGCAGCATTGGGACGGGTACGATTTGCCAGTAGCAGAATCTGCACTTTGCCTTTGCGAATACGTTTGATGTCCTGCAGATGCTTTAGGAAACGTCGGGTTGAGTCGATATCAAAAAAAGACGGCTGTAAAGGCACGATGATGGCATGAGCTTCACTGATCAGTGGCTCAGCCTGTTTCCCGGTCAATGCACCCGGTGCATCGATGATTAGGTATTCGATATTCTTCGGCACATCGCCAATGGATTTGCTGTCACGCCAATCCAGACTCTGAATGGGGGCAGCATCTTCAGGACGCTGTTTCAGCCATTGCAG
Organism: Acinetobacter sp. HR7; assembly: GCF_000773685.1. Taxonomy (GTDB): domain Bacteria; phylum Pseudomonadota; class Gammaproteobacteria; order Pseudomonadales; family Moraxellaceae; genus Acinetobacter; species Acinetobacter thermotolerans. The sequence continues at coordinate 31,904 of NZ_JPQO01000195.1, forward strand.
GGCAGATTTCTGGTTATCGGCATCGGCGAGCGCAACCTTATAGCCTTTCTGGGCCAGTGCTGATGCCAGACTAATAGCAGTGATGGTCTTGCCACAACCGCCTTTCTGATTCGCAACTAAGATCGTTTTCATGAGCCGTGTGATTTAATTCTTTACCCAGCTAGCATATCATTCTTTTCAGGCTGGCAGCGGATGGAACCCCATCGACTTCAGTCGAATCTATCCATCAAGAATGTAAAAGATAAAGGAAGACTGAATGTCCATTTGGATGGCAATGCTGATTGGGGCCTGTATTGGCATTGTATTAACTACCCTGATTCTGGGGCAAAGCCGTAATGGCCGGATCAAGGCGGAATATGAACAGTATATTGCCGAGCTGGAGCTGGAACATCAGCAGGCTCTGGCTGCGGCACAGAAACGCAGTGTAAATACCAGCCGTGCCGTATTAAAAGGGAAAATGGCCGAGCAGCTGGCACCGATCATGCCTGAATTCCAGTATCTGCCAAGCGATGCCAAGTTCCTCGGTGATCCGGTGGACTATGTGGTGTTTGATGGCTATACCGATTTCCGTGATGGTGATGGTCTGGCTGAAGATATTGAAGTGGTGTTGATCGACATCAAGAGTGGTGGAGCACGGCTGACCAAAGGACAGCAGGCGATTGCCCGGGCGATTCAGGAAGGCCGGGTGCGCTTTGAAACCATTCGTATCGACTTTGAAGAGCTGGAAAATTAGGACAATGTCCGATGGATAAGTTAATGATCACCTTAGCACTATTCGCCGTGGGTATCTGGATCTGGATAGAATTTTTTCGTGCCGTGCCACATCTGGAAGAAACTGGCGTGCTGAAAAACTTTAAGGTCGAAGCCGTGCAGCCCGTTTCAGCGACTTATACCATTCTGGAAAAATCCTTTATTGCACCGAATCGCCGGGTACTGCATCAGGCCAGCCCTTTTGTCGGTGGATTTAATGATCTGGCTTATCTCAGTAATATTGATGTACTGCTCACTCGGCAGCCTTTACCAGAGATGCAGGCCAAACTGGAGCTGGATAAGTCTAAACGCTGTTTTCAGGTTGAAGGCATTTTGAATGATGCAGAACGCGAAGCGATTCAAAACTATGTGCAGCACTTTAGCCTGATTGCTGCCAATAAAAGCATTGCCAACCAGTTGCGCCGTCTGAAATCCGGTCAGCAGATTCAGCTAAAAGGTGAGATTGTCTCGGTACGTTCCGGCACTACTGGACAAACCTTTGCTGCCGGAATTGGATCAAAGCAGCGTGACCAATGTCAAATGGTAAAAGTGACACGTCTTCAGGTTTTAAATTAGCTCAAGTTGGTTTACGTGCCCGTGCCAGCAGCATGCGTTGGCCGATACTTGGAATGCCCGCTGCATCGATATATTTGACTTCATCCAGTTCAAAACCCGCTTCTAGCAATGCCAGTTCAATATCCCGGTTCAGGTGGCAGCCATCCGCGACTTTTTTCTGAATTGGTGTCAGTAATTGCTGTAAACGCTGCACATTCAGGTTTTGCCGGTTCAGCACATGCTCAACCACATGCAGGGTTCCACCTGGAACAAGCACCCGGTAGATTTCATGCAGGCTTTTCACCAGATCCGGCACGCTGCATAGCGTCCAGGTCGAGACCACATTTTCAATTGTGTCATTGTCAAACGGCAGTGCTTCAGCGTTGGCAAGGATGTGTTCCACCAGAAACGGTGCAGCCTGAATGCGTTCCTGTCCCAGCTTAAATATCTCGTTGCTTGGTTCCAAGGCATAGACCGTACTGATGCCCTGATAAAACGGCAGATTTAACCCGGTACCAAAGCCGATTTCCAGCACTTCACCAGAGACACCGACCAAAAGTTCACGACGCAGATCCATCAGGGAAGGTGTTTGCATCACCTGATTGAGCAGATGAGGGAAAATATGTTTTTGATAAAATTGATACAGCATGGTTATAGGTTCGATTTATGGCTGGACTGACCTTAGCTTAACCGAAAATTCTGCAGGTACAAGCAGATTCAGCCTGACCAAACCAATGCACATTGTTACCAATATCAACTATTTCCTTCACAAAATCACGCTAAGATAGTCTGAAAAGATGAATTGAGAAGACTGGACTAGATAAGAGATGATGTTGAAAAGCATGAAGCATGTTGCCCTGTGTCTGGGTCTCATGTTGCCGGTGCTGTCACAGGCATCCATAGATCATAATATTGCCAAAGGCTTGCCTCCGGTAGTGAAAGGGCAGTCAATTTCGGTACTGAAACCGTTTAGAGGGGATTTCCGTATTCTGGGGTCAAAAATCTATACCAACGACCCGCAAGCCAAGTTTTCCCCGATTGATTATGCAGTCAGCTGGGGGCTGTTTGCCGAACCGGAAATTGCCCGTCATATTACCGTGAACCAGTATGACCGCTTCCTGAACTGGAAAATGGATAAAGTACCGGTACCGAAAGAGCAGGCCATGCAGATGGTTTCCAATATGCACATCATTCCAGCCAATCCACAGATTGCCAAAGCAATTAAACAGGTAAAACGTGGTGATCTGGTCCGTCTGAAAGGTGAGCTGGTGGAAGTGCGAGACAATAATCTGGTCTGGAGATCATCATTAACGCCAACCGATACAGGCGAGGGTGCCTGTGAAGTATTCCGTGTGAACTCGATTCAATGGATTGAAAAAGTACAGCGTAGCTAGTTGTACGGTTATTCATTAAAAACAAATTTGCATGAAAAAACCGCTTAAATAAGCGGTTTTTTCACATGAAGTGTGTGCTTATTTTGCAGCGAGTGCTTCACCTTCAAATTGAATGCCATCCCAGCCATTCAGCATGAACTGACGAATATTCTGGTGATCAGTCGCGTCTGGCGTAGCCAATACAGCTGCATAGTGTTCTGCGAACAGGCTGAGGGTTTGGTCTTTGTCTAGACCTTTTAGTGTTGCAAAAGAAAAGACTTTAGCACTGCCCTGGTTTTCAGTCGCAGCATTGGCTTGCTGGCCATTTTTAAACGCAGTTGGTGTGTGGGTATAACGTGCATCAATGTATGCGATCACATCAGCAAATTGCGCTTCGCCTGCAGCCAGTTGTGCCAGTAAATCCTGAGCCATGGAGTTTCCCTCTATCACTTAAATAAATTTGAATGGCGTCGACTATACCAATTTTTTTTTAAAGTTCCATGTTCATTGTGCAATTTTAGGTGCATGATGTTATTCAGATTCTCTGTTACATATCTCAACAGAGCATGAGTGATAGAATGAAAATGGAGCGGACATGAACTGGCTTTTGGTGGCAATGGGCGGCGCGATTGGGGCAACACTGCGTTATGGGGCAGGTTTGCTCATTGCCAAGCCACAGATGATGTTTCCATGGCCAACATGGTGGATCAATGTGATTGGTTGTCTGTTTGCCGGGATCTTTTTTGCTTTTAGCCAGAAATATGTCTTCCTGCAGAATGAAGCACGCCTGTTGCTGATGGTGGGCATTCTCGGTGGTTTTACCACTTTTTCCAGTTTTGGTCTGGAAATTTTCCAGTTACTTAAAAATGGTGCAGTCACTATGGCACTGGGCTATGCCATTTCCAGCCTGATCATGGGTGTCATTATGTTGGGGATCGGTTTTTACCTGACCCAGCTGGTGTTGGCTCAAGCCTAAAGCAGGCATCAAAAAAGCCAGGAAACAAGAAAAATTTCCTGGCAGATCGAGGATATGAAAAATGAGACCGGCTGTTTTAGCTGCTGCTACGTTTAAAATGTGCAAAGCGTTTGTTAAAGCTTGCCACACGACCTTCGTTGCTGGTTTGACGTTGCTCACCGGTATAGAAAGGATGTGAAGCGCTGGAAATATCCAAAGTCACGTATGGATAAGTCTTGCCTTCATATTCACGGGTCTGGTTGGAACTCATGGTACTACCAATCACAAAATAAACATCGGCATTGGTGTCATGGAATAACACTTCACGATACTCTGGATGGATATCAGGACGCATAATATTCACCTTGCTTAAACAACACAATTAGATTATTTGATATGTTATAATGTAACATTATTTAAATCAATTAAAACCCGGTAATGATGTGTAACCGGGCGTAACTTTTTAAAATTTAAGTTTTAAAAATTAGACACGTTTTGGTACCAACTCTTCAAACACATCACTTAAATCATCTTTCACTTTTAAATGAATCAGGTTCCAGTATTGACCGGAAATGGTTCGGTTCACCATCAATGTATCCGGCGATGGCTTGAATACATCCCAGTATTTCAGTGAAGGCTTAATCAGTTCGACGCCATCATGATGGGCCGAGTTTTCTTCAAAGTCATAATAACCAGTGAGAGGGCGTAACAGCACTTCCAGCCATTGTTCATATAATTCTTGAGGGAACTTGCCCAGCTCTGTAAGCGATTTCAGAGAGTCGAGTTGCTGCTCAATCATCGGAATATTCTGTTCCCGAGCTGCATGTACCAATTCTCTAAAATGACCAATTACCTCAGTCGACAAGGTTTTTACCCCACCAAAATCATAAATGATTACGGTGCCATCTTCACGGAAAGCGAAGTTGCCCGGATGCGGGTCACAGTGGAAACGACGCAGGTAAAAAATTTCCTGACCAATCGCACGGAACAGGCGGCGACCCAGTTCATTACGTACTTCTACCGGCCAGTTGCTGGCAGTTTCCATACTGTCACCCTGTTCAAGACTTAGCGTGAGAATATGGCGGGACGAGTAATCTTTATACACCTCTGGAATAATGATCTTGTCATCTAGTGATTCATGGAAAGCACGTGCGACTTCCAGATTCTGCGCTTCAATTTCATAATTCAGCTCATCATCCAAGCTGTGCTGAATTTCCTTAAATAGCTGGTCTTGCAGCTTGCGGTCAATTTTTAAAACACCCATTAAACGTAGTGCCAGACGGACCTGTTTCAGGTCGCTTTCGCAAGCTTCATCCACACCCGGATATTGCACTTTCACCACCACTGCTTGACCATTCGGCAGAGTGGCTTTATGCACCTGACCAATCGACGCTGCGGCGAAAGGCATTGGATCAAACTCCTGAAATAGCTGTTCTAAAGGTTTACCGAGTTCTTTTTCAACTTGTGCGCGAATGACATTAAAAGGCATTGGCGGTGCCTGACGCTGCAGCTTGGCAATGGCTTTGGCGACTTCAGGCGGGAAGATGTCTTTATATTGTGAGGCGATCTGGCCGACCTTCATCACTGCACCTTTCATTTCCCCCAAGGTGTCCGCGATCTGAACGCCAATATCCTGAAAAAGTTTACTGCGCGCGGCAGTTTTCTGCTCATCGTCTGCAGTTAAATTTTTAATCGAATTCGATAGTGTTTTTCTGGCGATACTTGCGGTCATACCGGCAAGTTTCATAAAGCGACGACCGGGTGTGCTAGCCGTTTTTGCCATGCGGGATTCCTCAAAATCATCTTTTGAATGCTGCCTTTGATCATAGGCGACAAAGGCCTAAATGCCTATAACTAATTGTAGAGGTTGTGTTGCTAGGTCAATTGAATGCTTCACAATTCCTTCAAAAATCTACCAAAATTTGTGCCAATGCTATTTTCGGCTCATCATCTGGGGTGATCAGGCTTAGTATTTATTCTGAGTTTTCTTACGCTCCGATAAGATTAGAATAGACTACATCATTTTATTTCAGACTATTCCATGAAAGTTTATCGTTATTTTACTGGTAAGGATGATGTGCATTTTTGTGCCCGTGTCACCAAAGCATTAAACGAAGGTTATGAGCTATATGGTTCACCGACTATGACCTTTAATGGGACAGATGTGATTGTGGGGCAGGTGGTTATAAAAGAAGTGGTGGATGAGTCGGAAATTCCGCAGGGATTAAAGGATGCTTTGGCAGCTAATTAAAGTTCAAATTGTCATAGCCCCATTTTCTTATCTGAGGTTCTGATTTTTCCGTGTAGGCTGTTTTTACTTTTGTAGCGACAAAAGTAAAAAACGCTTTGTTAGGCGAATATTGCCTCCTGAGCACGCTTTAAGCACTGCTTTAAAGCGTAGCGCAAGATTGCTCAACGGCGGCATCCATGCCGCCTTTTCTCAGTCTTGTAATTTTTGAACTTTAAAATTCAGAGAAAAGCTTATCTGAGGTTAATTAACTTGTTGGCTTAAACGTTTATTGTTGCCATGGAGACGGATCAATAGCAGCACACAGGCAACAGTCAGACCGACAATCAGCCCAACCCAAACGCCTGCTGCGCCCATATCATCAAAGCGGGATAAATAAATTCCGACCGGAAAAGCCACCACCCAGTAGGCCACCATGGTAATCCACATTGGACCTTTAGTGTCCTGCATACCACGCAGGCAACCGGCCGCACTGATCTGCCAGGCATCCATCATCTGGTAAGCAATGGCGAATAGCACCAAATAAACCGCAATCTGGGTGACATGAAAATCTGAAGTGTAGAGCGCTACGATTTCATGCTTAAAGAACCACAGGAGCAGCATGGTCATGACCGCCAAGATGGTTGCCGTTGCGAAGCCGAGCCATTGTACCTTGTGCATCGCCACCCAGTTTTTCTCTCCATAATACGTCCCCACCCGAATCGTCAGGGCAATGGCGAGGGACATCGGAATCATAAACAGTTGTGAAGTAATCGAAATTGCAATCTGGTGTGCTGCGACAATGGTTTCACCGAGTGGACTGAGGATAATCGCAGCGGTACTAAAAATACTGACTTCAAAGAAAATTGCCAGACCAATGGGGAGCCCGAGTTTTAAAATACGTCTTAGCCAGTAGCTATTAATTTTTTCCCAATGCGTGAATGGCTGGGTAGAACGATAGGAGCTATTTTTAAAGATATAAGTGGCAAGCGTAATCAACATCAGCCATTGCAGAATTGCTGTGGCAAAACCACAGCCGGCACTACCGAGTGCAGGAATCGGACCAACGCCATACATAAAAATATAGTTCAGTGGAATTAGCACCAGCAGGGCAGCCAGACTGATCGCTGTGACTGGGCGTGGATAGCCAATAGCTTCGGAATAACCGCGTAGCGCGGCATACATGGTGACGGCTGGCATCCCAAAACCAATCGCATGCAGGAATAAGCTGGCTTTCGGTTGCAGGTTTTCTGGCACGCCAAGTATCGGTAGTAGAAAAGGCAAGAACTGTAAAATCAGTCCGGCAATGATTCCCAAAATTAATGCCACCCAAAGCGACTGTCGGGCAATGGTGGCAATTTTTTCTGGTGTACGTGCGCCATTGGCTTCTGCTACTAATGGTGTAGTGGCAATCATGATGCCGCTAAACAGCAACATGATTGGAATCCATAAACCCACACCAACTGCAATCGCGGCCAGATCCAGTGCAGACAGATGGCCAGCCATAATGGTATCAATCAGACCGAGCCCCGCCTGAGAAAATTGAGTGACCAGGATCGGTAGCATCAGGGTAAAGAGTCGTTTTAATTCAAAGCGTACAGTTGTGGCTGACGTAACATTCGACACAAAAATTACTCATCTTTCATTATGTGCTTAGATATAAGGTTTAGCGTTGTAAAGTGAGAAGCACACCAATAAAAATCACCACGCCACCCAGAAGACGTTGCCAGTTGAGTTGTATTTTTTCACTACCGAGCCAGCCAAAATGATCGATGATCATCGACGTAACTAGCTGCCCGAAAATAATCAGGGCAGACAGGCTGAGCAGACCAAGTTTAGGCGCACTGTAAATGCTCATGCTGATGGCATAAACCCCAAGAATACCACCTAGCCATAAATACCAGGGCAATTGCGCAAAAGTGCTAAATCCCGGTTTATCGACTTGCTGAAAAAATACCAACACAGCGAGCACTATTGTACCAACCAGAAAAGAGAAAAGCGCGGCCTGCAGTGGAGAATATAAAGATTCTCTGAGCTGGGTATTGATCCCGGTCTGAAAGCTCATGGCAATGCCAATACCCATCGCCAGTGGAATAAATAGCAGAATCTCGGGGGATATTTTCATTCTTAGCATCTTGTTTTTGTTGGACTAAATTCAGTCTAATATAAAGTGGGCCAGATTTGCTGAGCTAGGTACTTTTGTCATGCTAAAATGCAACAAAATTCATCTGATATTCTGAGCACTGTCCTTGTCTGATTTAAACCCTGCCAATATCCCGCTGTCCCTGTATATCCATATGCCATGGTGCGTGCGTAAATGTCCGTACTGTGACTTTAATTCGCATGCGGTGCCAGATGGAAAATTGTCTCTGGATCTGGAGCAGGAATATCTGCATGCCTTGGTTGAGGACTTTAAGACGCAGGTCGATTTTGCCCAAGGCCGCCAGATTCATAGCGTGTTTATCGGTGGCGGTACGCCGTCGCTGATTTCTGCGCAAGGCTATCAATGGTTGTTCGCAGAATTAATAGCTTTAATTCCTTTTGAAGAGGGCTGTGAAATTACCCTGGAAGCTAATCCAGGGACTGTAGAGCATGATCCGTTTGCTGGGTATCTGGCTGCAGGGATTAACCGCCTGTCTTTAGGTGTACAAAGCTTTAATACTGAACATCTACAAAAGCTGGGACGTATTCATAGCAATGAAGATGCGATCAACGCAATTCAGCATGCCAAAGAAGCCGGATTTCAGCGTATCAATGTCGATTTGATGCATGGACTGCCAGAACAGACACTGGAACAGGCACTAAATGACTTGAAACTGGCAATTGAAAATGGCGCGACCCATATTTCTTGGTATCAGCTGACCATTGAACCGAATACAGTCTTTTTCCGTACTCAGCCAGTTTTGCCAAATGATGAAGTACTGGAAGCAATTCAGGAACAGGGCGAAGCCTATCTAAAAGCCAATGGTTTCGTAAATTATGAAGTCTCTGCTTGGCGTAAAGAGCTGCCCTCAGCACATAACCTGAATTACTGGCAATTTGGCGATTATCTGGCGATTGGGGCAGGGGCACATGGTAAAGTCACTCAAGCAGATGGCGTGTACCGTTACCAGAAAACCCGTTTGCCAAAAGACTATTTAGCCAAAGTTCCAGCTGAGCATTTGCAATTTAAACCGATTGCAGCAGAAGATATGCTGTTTGAATTTATGATGAATGCGCTGCGTTTAAATGTGGGTGTTGATGTCAAACTCTATGCAGAACGCACAGGTCAAAGCTTGGATTCAATCAAGGAATTATTAAACTCACTGCGTCAGCGTAAATTGATGGTAGATGATCCTGAGCGTTTAGCTTGTACCGAGCAAGGCCATACCTTTTTGAATTCGGTGTTGGAAGAGTTTTTGTAAGGCTTAATTTTGTATTTTAACTCGATGTAAATGAGCTGTTCGTTGACCTTTATCTCCTACTGCGAAAAGGATATTTAATTCGTTCCTAACTCCGTCGATCGCTAAACCTTCGGGTTCCCAATGATTTGAATTGCCTACGGATTTAGCTTCTTTTAGACCAAGATGAAAATTATTGATTTTTTGAATAATTTTACCTGACAGATTATACACGTATAAGTGTTTAGGTAATAAATTCCCTCTACCACTTAGTATATAAACATGGCTCTAGACTAGCAAAAT
>NZ_JPQO01000196.1 GCF_000773685.1 Acinetobacter sp. HR7
TGAAGTTTTATTTAACATAATCTATATTATACGAAATCAAATTGTAAGCCCAAAATAGAAATGTCCGGTTTCTCCAAAGTAAAAATGTCCGCTTTTAGAATATGCACTTTTGCGATTATTGAAGCGGACGGTTTGATATGTTGGTGTCTATGTCGGATAAAGAACTTAAACGATTGTCGGTCTTGCAGGAAATCTGCGATCAACGCATAACTCAATCCCAGGCTGCTCAGCTACTTCATATTTCAGAACGTCAGATCAGACGCTTACTGCAGAAATACAAAGCTCAAGGCCCAGCTGCATTAGCCCATGCTGGTCGTGGCCAAACCAGCAACTGCAAACTTCCTGAAGAACTCAGACTCAAGTGCCTCAATATTGTTTCGGATCAACTCCATGGTTTCGGACCCACTTTAGCGCATGAAAAGCTCACTACCGTTCATGGATTCGATCTTTCAGTGGAAACCCTGCGTTGCTGGATGATTGCAGCCGATTTATGGATTCCTCGCTCCAAGCGCCTGAAACGCCCATATCAGCCTCGATATAACCGGGATTGTTATGGTGAACTGGTACAAATCGATGGCTCACACCATGACTGGTTTGAAGGAAGAGCCGCTAAATGCTGTCTGCTAGTCTTTATCGATGATGCCACAGGCAAATTGCAGCATTTACGCTTCTGTGAATCAGAATCAGCCTTTGACTATATGATTTCGACACGCTTGTATGTTGAACAGCATGGTAAGCCTTTAGCGTTTTACAGCGACAAACATTCAGTCTTTAGGGTGAATCAAAGCAGCAAGAAAGACAGCAAGATTACCCAGTTTGGACGCGTACTCAGTACCCTCAATATCGATATCATCTTCGCTAACTCCCCTCAGGCCAAAGGACGGGTGGAACGGGTCAACAGAACCCTTCAGGACCGTCTGATTAAGGAGATGCGCCTGGAAGGTATCAGTTCGATTGCAGATGCGAATAAGTGGTTACCCTGCTTTATTGAGCAGTTCAATCTCAAGTTTGCAAAGATGGCCTTTAATCCTAAGAACTTACACCGCTCTGCCACCGAAACAGCTGAGCAATTAGATGATATTTTTACCTGGCGAGAGCCACGTAGAGTCACCAATAGCCTGACCATTACTTATGATAAATGTGTATATCTCCTGGAGAGTACAGAAGAAAACCAGAGGCTGATTGGTAAATATCTTGAGTTTCT
>NZ_JPQO01000197.1 GCF_000773685.1 Acinetobacter sp. HR7
AGGCTATGTTGAGCGAATTAAATTTATTTTGAATTGCCGAACTTTAAATATGAGTTTGAATGAAATTCGTCAATTACTTACCTATAAAGACAAACCTGAGAAAAATTGTTCAGATGTGAATGAATTAATTGACTTACATGTCAGTGCTATCAGAGAAAATATAATCAAGCAACAAAAGCTTATTGAACAACTATCTGATTTAAGAGGTACTTGTGATGGTTTATGTACAATTGACCAATGTGGAGTTTTAAAAAATCTAGCTTGATTATCTAGACCTATGCTTTTTTCAAAAAATCGGCACTGTTGCAAATAACCACGAATGGTAAGCTGAAGACTGTTTTAGCTAAAGGTGCAGCATATGAATCCTTTCCATGGTCGGCATTTTCAGGGCGAAATCATTCTTTGGGCTGTGCGCTGGTATTGTAAATATGGCATTAGCTATCGTGAACTGCAGGAAATGCTGGCCGAACGGGGTGTGAATGTTGATCACACGACTATTTACCGTTGGGTTCAACGTTATACGAATCTAAAAATGGGAGCCTATAGCTCCCATTTTTATTGTTAAACGTTGAATCCTATATGTTTTCCTGTTGGAAGCTCTACATCAATACGGAGCTTCCCTCCCATTGCCTCAACATACTTTTTCATGGTTGAAATCTTAAGATCATTGCCACGATTTTCTATTGCTGAAAGCGATGGCTGTTTTATTCCCAAAGTTTCAGCAAGCTCTTTTTGAGAAATTTCGAGTTCTTCACGAATAAGATGAAGCTGATTTTCTAGCAGTAATTCATCAGCCATTTTTTGAATACGGGCTTGGCTCTCTGGAGAGCGGCTAGCTAACAATTCTTGCAGAGTCTTAGCCATTAGATTTATCTCCTAGGGTAGTGAGATGAAGTTGGTATTGTTCATCTGCAATATCCAGCATGTCTTTATAAAAACGCTTTTTACCGCCTTTATCAGCAATACATAGAACAATAGCCTGTCGTAAGGGATCAAATGCGAAGAAAGCTCTTAAGGGTCTACCGCGATGTTGAACACGCAGTTCTTTCATATTGGTAAATTTAGACTCATACACAGTATCTACTAAAGGACGGCCTAAACTCGGTCCCTGCTGCTGTAGAACAACCAGGGCAGCTAGGACCTTCTCTTGTGTAGGTTCATCTTGCTGTTCAAGCCACTGATTAAATAGATCTGTCGTAATGACAGTCCACATACCACAACCAGAATATAGATTATAGTCTATATTTTAGGGGCATTATGTTTGTTTTGCAAATGAGAAAGGATAGGCAATAAAAAAGCCCGACATCCTGTCGGGCTTTTCCATATTTGGCGCTTAGATCTGACTCCTGTCTGATCTCACGTTCCTTGTTGTTCATCTTATTCTTTTTATCTGGAGCATCCTGCTCTCTATGTCTTCATGATAGGAAATTTCCAGTATTGCGGATAGCAGCAAAGGGCCGAGATTGGTATGAGCCAGGGCTTACAAAATAGCCTAAATTTTATCCACAAAAAATGTGGATAATTTTGGACATTGAGGCATTGATAAAATTTAAAAAACCTCAAAACTGACTATTTTTTAGTCAAATTTATTGGCAAGAAGTATCAAAACCGCTCATAAAAAAGCCGACTTGTTTCAAAATCGGCTTTTTGGTCATTTTTGGATTTTTCTATTTTTATTAAGTGGTTGATATTTAGATTAATATACAAGTGTTGTTATTCCCAAGTAGAAATGTCCTACCTAATAACCAAATAGAAATGTCCTATATGGACATTTCCAAGTCAAGCACAGGATTCAGATTTCGTTGTTGAATTGCTGTTTTCTGTGCACGTCTGCTTGGCATCTTTTGAGAACGATTGCGTTTGTTTTGTTGTTCCAGTTCTTCATGCTGTTGTTGGATATGGATCAATACAGAACCCAGACGTTTATTCTCAACAATCTCTCGCTGGTTGAGCTGACTTAATTTATCGAAGATGCTGTAATTGATCTTCCGGCCTTCATGCATGATGGCTACAGTACCATCCGGGTATTCTAGAAACTCAAGATATTTACCGGTTAGCTTCTGATTGTCTTCTATATTTTCGAGAAGATATATGCATTTATCATAAGTAATGGTCAGACTCTTCGTAACTCTGCGGGGTTCACGCCAGGTAAAAATATCATCTAACTCCTCGGCTGTTTCAGTGACAGTCCGGTGTAAATCCTTAGGGTTAAAGGCCATCTTGGCAAATTTGCGATTAAATTGCTCAATAAAGCAGGGCAACCACTTATTGGCATCTGCAATCGAACTGATACCTTCCAAACGCATCTCTTTGATCAGACGATCCTGAAGTGTTCGATTGGCGCGTTCTACACGGCCTTTGGCCTGGGGTGAATTAGCGAAGATAATATCGATATTCAGGGTGCTGAGTACGCGTCCAAACTGGGTAATCTTGGTATCTTTCTTGCTGCTTTGATTCACTCTAAAGACTGAATGCTTGTCGCTGTAAAACGCTAAGGGCTTGCCGTGCTGTTCGACATACAGGCGTGTCGAAATCATATAGTCAAAGGTTGATTCTGATTCACAGAAGCGTAAGTGCTGCAATTTTCCTGTGGCATCATCAATAAACACCAGCAAACAGCATTTAGCTGCACGTCCTTCGAACCAGTCATGGTGAGAGCCATCGATTTGTACCAGTTCACCATAACAATCCCGGTTATAGCGTGGCTGATATGGGCGTTTCAGGCGCTTGGAGCGAGGAATCCACAGATCGGCTGCAATCATCCAGGAACGCAGGGTTTCTACTGAAAGATCGAATCCATGCCCGGTGGTGAGCTTTTCATGCGCTAAAGTGGGTCCGAAACCATGGAATTGATCAGCGACAAGATTGAGACACTTGAGCCTGATTTCTTCAGGAAGCCTGGAGTTGCTGGTTTGGCCACGACCAGCATGGGCTAATGCAGCTGGGCCTTGAGCTTTGTATTTCTGCAGTAAGCGTCTGATCTGACGTTCTGAAATATGAAGTAGCTGAGCAGCTTGGGATTGAGTTATGCGTTGATCACAGATTTCCTGTAAGACCGACAATCGTTTAAGTTCTTTATCCGACATAGACACCAACATATCAAACCGTCCGCTAAGGAAATTGCAAAAGTGCATATTCTAAAAGCGGACATTTTTACTTTGGAGAAACCGGACATTTCTATTTTGGGCTTACAAGTGTACTTCGTATAACCTCCATTATGTTAAATAGAGCTTCATCTGTGTTGCTCTCATAAAAGCTTAGCTAAAATACCAAAACCAGAAAGCGACCAACACGCCTAGTGAAAGGACTGAAGCAAACAGGGTGAACCATGAATGTGATTGTGTCCCCCAAAACATACGCTTTGCTAGCCATTTTTTAAGTAGAACACTATTCAGTGTCAGTGCTGTCAAGTGTAGTAATACAGTAGCTAAAAACAGATTTGCGAATAGTTCATGCACTTCTTTTAAACTGTGGCTATGCGTATAGTCTGTTAAAAAGCCTGCCAGTACAGTTAAGGGCATCAGGCAAAAAGCACCCAGTATGCTCAGCTGAAACAGGCTGGAACTGGCTGCTTTTAAAAATGCTGGGGAAAGCCATTGCTGCGGTTGCGCCCAATAGCGCTGCACAAATGGCTTGATCACATTAAATCGACGGCTCGCCCCTGAAGGCTGAGTATGAGCAAATCGAGAAGCAAGAAACTGCCATAAAATTCTTAATATCAGGCTAATACCAAGTGTATAGCCAAACGCCATATGCACTTGATGCCATTCTTCTGCATCCCCCGTGAGATAAGCCCCAGTAAAGCTCAAAATAATGACGATATGCAGAAATCGAATCAGTAAATCTGTAGAAGATGTTGCTGTGTTCTGAGCCATAAAAAACCTTTGTTGACTGTATTTTAGTTGCAGAATAGCAGCTCAAGCTGAGGTGAATATTAAGAATACAGTCAAAAAAAAATGGCGCTCATTAGAGCGCAATTTTAAAATTGGAAGATCATGTGAATATTAATTTTGTCTACAATTAGCTTAATACGGATTATACGAAGCCTGAACATTGGAGTCGGTTTTTTTAATACGTATAACACCCATTATTAAACAAGGTTATTTTAAATGTAATGGATATGCATCAGTAGTGACTTATATTCTCTATTGTCTAGCTCAATTAAGGTTTACAGATAAAAAATATTTACTATAATCATTCTGATAACAGCAACGGACTATATTGTGCGCCATTCTTATCATATCGAAAAACATTATATTGAACGGTCAGGGTGGCTACGTGCGGCTGTACTAGGGGCTAATGATGGGATTATTTCTGTAACAAGCCTAGTAGTCGGAATAGCAGCCAGTGGTGCTTCTTCTCAAACATTATTAGTAACATGTGTTGCGGGATTAATTTCTGGGGCGGCTTCAATGGCTGCAGGTGAATATATTTCCGTTAAATCACAACAAGATATTGAAAAAAATGATCTGAAAATGGAGGCACGTGAGTTAAAACTCCATCCTGAACATGAACTGCAGGAACTAAAAAATATTTATATACAACGTGGTTTAGAACCAACTTTAGCTGAAGATGTCGCTAAACAACTAACTATGCATAATTCTTTAGATGCACATGCTCGTGATGAAATTGGCATTTCAGTTCATACCTCTGCCAAGCCATTTCTAGCGGCATCTTCTTCAGCCCTCGCATTTTCTGTAGGTTCATTATTTCCTTTAATTTCAATGATGCTTCTGCCTGAACAATATTTAGATAAAGGTGTCATGCTGATTGGAGTTTTAACTCTCGGAATTATGGGAGCATTGGCGAGTTATGCTGGCGGTGTAAGTATCTGGAGAGGTTCTGTTCGGGTTATGATTTGGGGAATTGTCGCAATGTTATTCAGTGCTTGGATCGGATCACTATTTAATGTTGCTGTGACCTAATATACTTTGTGTATCTGATCACAATATTTTAATCCAATAAATTATTATAGGTTTTGAGTAGTTATTATTCATGAGTTCTCCTAACTTTTAGATACTTATATTACATATGATCTAACCTGATTAGAGGTCAAAACTAAGATACTCAATCATCTGCTTCAAAGATTTTTAAAATTAACATAATACACCTTATACGAAATGTGTTATAATTTTCCTTAGAAATCAATGCTGTAGTTTCTAGTTTATAGCCCAATCACACCCGATTGGGCTTTTTTTATGATTTTTCATGTTTCACGCCTATTCTTTGACCAATGTTTCACGACTTTGTTCATATTAGTTAAACAATCGTGGTTAATCATAGGGGCTAAAAAAACAGCTCCAAAAGCCGAGGTATTAACAGCCTTCAATGCAGATGCAGAAATAGCTTTCGATCTTCAGCCGTACAAGTATCAGTGTTGAAAAAGAAAATTACGGAACTCACTGCTGCATAAAATATTCGGCACTGTTGCAAATAGAGAT
>NZ_JPQO01000198.1 GCF_000773685.1 Acinetobacter sp. HR7
ATTTGAAAATTATATCGCTGAAAAAGCCTTTACAGATAGGTTTGTGCAACAAAGCCATAAAATGATTAGCTTTTTTTATTTTCTTATTTCTTATTTTATATTTTTTTATTTTCATCTCTCCGATTCTAATATTATTAAATTCGTTCAAATCAGGTTTATCCCAATCTAAATTAGATTCACATTCTGGATAAATTTTAGCAACACATTCTAGAAATCTTTTATAATCTATCAAGTCATTTTTAGATGACACCTTAAAGATTAAATCAGGCCGATCTTTTTCAAGACAAATCTTTCTTCCTAAACAATCAAAAAAAAATTTAATATCTTTTCGGGTTGTATTTTTATTTAACTTAAAAGGTTGATCAATTTGATAGCGAGTAGACCATGTCACCATTTTATTCCAAGTAAAACCAATAGCATCCTCATGATTAGCATCTTTTTTTACTTGACTTGTATAGAGAGAAAACGGTTGGCTGATCGATTGAATGAGCTTCAATACTTCAGGATCAATCGTTGCTTTTTTTTCATGCCATTTCCAATATTCATGTAAAAATGTTTCACGGTATAAAAACTTTTCTTGTTGTTGAGGCTGCTTTTTCTTGTTCTTTAATCCAGCAGTTTGATGTTTATTCTCTTTGAGCTGATAGCATTTCTTCATCGCTTTTAGAATGCCACTTTCATTCGATTGAAATTTAATGTTGAAGTCGCGGCGCATCAACTCACTATCGCCTAACACTGCCTTGATCAATTGAGGTGAATATTCTCTATTTGCTTCATAAAACATGTCAGCAATCAGGATATTCAAATGATGTAAGTAATATCTTGCAGTTATCCGAATATCTTCATGCCCCATCAGATGCGCAAGTCTAGACCAAGTCTGGGCACTACGCGATGAAGCATCCTCAATATTGGGTAAAATGTGATCTTTAAGCTTTTTCCCAAAATTAGAATCATAGTCAGTGAAACAACTTACCAGTGGTGCGCTGCCTTTTAAAAGGATAGCCAAATGTGAAGCGGTACTATGCCTGAAAGCATGAAAGGTATATTGATGATCGTTTGTCCCTAATACAACATTAAACAGCTGATGGGTAATTTTTGATAAATTTGTAGTAGATAAAGGTTGTTCATTCAGCATAAAGAGCTGTTTGGTTTTTCTTTTGCAGACTGCTGCAGTCGCTTTAGACCCAGGTAACAGATTTTGATAAAACCGACAAAATCCTGTGAACTCCTCCGGTGCTAAAAAATAAGCTAAATCAAAGTGACGGGTGGCATTATCACTTTTCACATTACGCTCGGAATTCAGACGAATCCTAAGTGTAAGATCATCAATATCACCTGTCGTTTTTCTCATTTTCTGGTCAGATCGATCGTCATTATACTGATCTAGAGTGGATTCAAACGCATAATAGAGCTGTCGATTGGCAAGATGTTTTCTTAACTGTGGTGATACAAAATCATCGATACAGATCCCAGCAGCTTCATCAATACGCAAGCCCAGTCTAAATGCCAATGTATAGATCCATTCTAGACAAGTTGCATCCTGCTCCGTCAGCCCCAAAACTTCTGGGTATTCTCTAAGAATTCGTAACATCAATTGAAACATCTGCGGACTAATCAGTCTGGTTTTTAAAAATAAACCGTCACTTTGGCGTTCATATAAATATTGCACAATCGGTGCATCATGTTTCTTGATTAAGTATTGGTGAAAGGCTTTTAGTCGATCAAAAGCATAACCCGAGGTATTGTGTTTTTTATTGTTGTTGGTTTGGGCGGTCGTTTTAAGATTTTCCTGATCATTCAGCAATTTTTCTTCAACAATCGTGCAGTACATTTCCTCAAACTGATCTTCAGTGGCTTTATCTAGATTGATCTGTTGTTCTAGAACATAATAAAGTAGATCAAGCACGAAACTACTATAGTAACGCTTGATCGTTGAGACTTTAATAGCTGCTTTCCCATGATAAGCTAATTCGGTTTTTAACCACTGACACACGCGTAAATGTGCAATAGCCACCACATAATCCAAATACTCTCCATTTCCAGCCTCATAAGCAGATTTATAGTTTTCGGATTTTGTGATAGATGCTTCGAGTTGCTCTGCAAGCTGTTTAGGTTTGATGCCCTGATGAAAGGATAAAAGCCAGGATTTCAGATGATGCCGTTTACCCATACGTCGATCATGAAACGTTTTGTTCTCTTCCTTACCCCTAGGGACCTCTAAGTCTAAAGCTTGAGGCTTTTTTTCAAGATTTTTGATTCTAGCTTGAATACTTTGCCAAGGCTCAAGTCTGTCATACAGCTGTATATGCTGCTCATAGATTAAAGGAGAAGTAATGATCTGATTGTTCAACACACTGGTACTTAACACATCTAGATTAGGAATCTCTTGCCACAAGACATAATCCATATGCTTAAAAATGGCAAAGCCGGTCTTTTCCAAACCTTTTAAAAATTGCTTTACATGCTTCATCTGTACAAATGGCTGATCCTCACGTGCTTTACTAGAATCCCCCTCCTCCGCCATATTCAGTACAATGTTGAAATGAATTTTAAGTTTTTCTAGCAGTAAAACTTCGGGCTGATTGCCAGTTTCAATTTCACCCAGTTCTTTTTCCCAGCACTGCAATGGCGAAGTGCTTTGCAATGCATACCCTTGCGGTCCATTGATTAACTCCTGAATCCGTGTATAACATAGCATCGCAAAGGCATTAAAATAAATTTGTTGGGTTTGCCATAACTCCGTCTCTTCTTCGCCATGCTGGCGATAGATGTTGCCATACTTGGTCGATGGCAGAGTGTAAGAGAAAATATAAGCCTTCTGTGTATTTGAATAGATAGGGAACAAGCCACTATCTAGATTCATGTGAAAAATTGCATTATGAATAGCAATCAACCGTTCAGGTTGGATGCATCCCTGATCAAAAATTAATGAAATACACAGACATTCAAACAAAGTATTCACTAATTTTTGTTGCTCTTTAGCCGTGGAGCACAACAGGATCCCTTCGGTTTGTTGCTTGAGATAATTCGCCCAATTCCCATACAGTTTTTCTTTTACCTCGACAAGCATATTACCCTGCTCTAACTTCCGCTCAGAAAAAACATTGTCTAGACGTTTAGGTGTATAGACGGTCCAATCGGGCAACTTAATCTCATAGTTCTCGGCATAGGAAGGAAAAGCATTTTGCCACTGTTGGTTTTTCTCCTCACAAACCTTTTTCACTTGTTTAAAACAGAATTGAAGATAATTTACAGCATTATCCTTAAGTTTGGATTCTTGGCAGAGTTGCTCTAAAACTACTTTATGGAAAGTAAACTTCTCCAGAATTTGCTGATCAAGCGATTCAAAATCAATTTTAGCAGGTTCAGAATTTACATCTTTGTATGTATCAGTGATCAGCTTAGAAATTTCCTTAAAAATATCTGCAATCTCTTTTTCAATCACATCTTCTAATTGGGCTTCGATTTTTTTATCAAGCACAGTATGATCCTTTAAAATACTTCAAGCATTGTGATTTTTAGTTTGTTGAGCAAGCTTTCAACTTGTTTCTGAATGTCGTGTTTGTAAAGATAAGGACTTAATCCAGAAATGTGAGCGAATCCCATGCTCTGCTTATCGTGGGCATACAGCGTATTGTGAATGTCACCACTTAGAGCTAGATGATTTTTAGTGAAATGCCTTGGCCAATTTTTATAAATCTGCACCGTTTGTTTAAGGTAATTCGTGACAAAATCAGCAGACATAGGCTGTAACTCTAGATCATCTGCAACATTCGCAAGATTCACCGAACGTTTCTTGGACTTCATAAGAGGATGTGAGATGACATAGAGGATAAAGCCACCGCTTTCTAGTTGCGCTTGTAAACTTTTTATCCCAAGTGATTCGATAGTTTTCGTTAGATATTTTCGATACGCATTCAAATGATCTTGCCAGTAGCCTATAACAGGGACAGGACGTCCAACTTTTCGTGAATCCGTTTTTTTATCATGAACGTAAAGCAGTTGTGCCTTAGGGTCGTAATGTTTCAGTAACCCCGGCATGCCGACTATTGGACGCACCGTCAGGCAGATTAAGGAAAGATGCCACATCCAAATGCTGTAAGCATTCAGCTTCTCGATCCGATTCGCTTGAGCACTTTCCAATGTATTTTTGACAAAATGATAAAGTCGATTAAAAAATTCAGTCGCGGCCTCTACAGTCCAGCATCGCTGACTTCCGATACGATCTTCATCACCACAAAAAACATGACCAGGATGTTCATTCTCAATCCATTGATCACCTTTTTTACGGTCTAATAGAACATCGACATAGCCTCTAAAATGCTGGGAGATTTGCTTGGTCTGACGCCCTTCATAGTTCCATTGCACGATATGACGGGTATCCTGATTGGACATTAAGTGTGCGACTAGGTTATCACTAGTCTCCATATCCAAATGGAAGTAGATTTGCCGCTCTAACATCCCGCAGGTAATTTCACCAATCTGATACTCTTTAAAGACTTCCCGCAAAAAATTATTGTATTTAATTACGCAAAATTTACTTGGCTTTAAATTTACTAAAGCCTTTAAACTGATGATCCACGGTTCTGGAATACGCCATTCTAGAGTTAAGACCTGATTATAACGTTGTGCTTTATCCTGCATAACACCGGAATGATTAGCATTGAAGTTTGGATCAATCACCCAGTAATAATGGATGACTTTGTTGATTGATTTTTTTTTGATCCTGCCACTTTCAATCAAATTTTCAATGTGCTGAAAGACCGTTGGACTCAACCCCGTTAAGAGACACATCAGACCACACACAGCTAAAGAAGATTTATATGGATCATTACTGATCTTTTCTTGATAATACTCGTGTAATCGCTGATAGGTTAGATGTAGTAAACTGGGTTTCAGATAAAGCGGATTCGTTTTATAGGATAAGTTACGTCTCTGAATACGTTGTACCTGCTTTTCAAACTGTTGCCGTTCTTTTTGCTGGTCAGCAGAGAAAATCCCTTTCTCTCGCTTGGCGATCTCATCCTGTTCAGGATCAGAAATATTGGCCTCTGTATCCACTTCAGAATCCTCATTCTCCACATCCAACGATGATGTGCCAGAATTGGATTTAAAGGTCATCCCCTTTTTTATATTATCAATTAAAGTCCGAACATTGATTACTTGTGAATTTAACTTGACCTTGATGAGCTCATTACACACAATAATAAATTGTTGAATATAACGGCCGAGATTAAGCTTTTCAAAATCGTTTTTTATTGTTTTGCGCTCTAAAAGAGTTTTTAACTCAGTGGCATTAAATTTTTCCGTAGCTTGAAGTTTTCGTGTGACTTTTTTATACAACAATTTATTTTTTTCAGTGTTCGAAAATTGTTTTTGCAAAAGAAGTTTTAAATTATAAGATACTGTATTGATTTTATTGTTGTTTTTACACGTATCTAGAATAACCCGTTTTTCAGTATTTTCAGTATTTTCAGTTTGAGACTCTAACCAGATGATTTTCTTAATTATCTCACACAAAACTGCAGTACAAAGATAGGAATAGATTAATTTCTCTTTTTGTTTGTCTGTTAGCTCTCCTATAGGTGCACTTATAGACCATTGAGTTAAGCCTGCCAATAATTTCTGTTGTGTCACCATCCGATTATTTTTAATCACCATACGGATCTTGTGAACAGCAACATACAATTCCTGTGCATGCTGGTCTTGCGCCAAGAGTTGATTCAAAATTTGTTTTTTTATACTCAGAGGATGATTAACCCATTCTTCCAATAATTGGGTTTCTTCATTTAACTCTAACAATTTATCTGTATGACTCATAAAATCACCATAATTTTTCAGGGTAAAAGTTGAAATTTAGGTTTTGTTCTAACTTGAGGTTCAAGTCTTTATGCAACCCGAAGTAGTTTTTATAAGTGCTAGCGCTAAATGAAATACGGCGCTGAGGATTCCGATCCGTCCTCATATGTAAGGATAACTGCAGAGCCAGAACCTCGGATAACTGAATAAAAAAACAGCTAAAAAGCACAGCATGTATCTGTTTATGTTTGTGCTTTGGGATCTGTTTAATATCTTGAGAAATGTCATGGATTAACCTTTTCAAAATCTCAAGCTCATCAAGCACGTGATTGTCTCTAGCATTCTTTCTCAAGTTTTTTTTGATATAAACATCCAGTTTATTCTTTAGATTCAAGATAAATATATGAACAAAATCTGGTAAATCTAATATCAAAACTGCACTGAGTTTGGTCAGCACTTCAAATGATTTTTTTTGCATGTTTAGTTTTTTTAAAGCTTTACTAACTCACCGAATACTGGCCATAAAGGCTTTTACATATTCTGAAAATATTGAGTTATTCAAAGATGAAAATTACTTAGAGTTAAGCTTCAAAGGCGTGTAATACATCCCAAATAAACTCTTATTTGCTGTAATCCACCTAAGTCGTTAAGTCGTCTAATGAACAGATATGAGCAATAAGCCCATACCATCTTCAAAATTAGTCTTCTTTCACTCGGGCAAATTTATAGACTTCCGCCTTACTCCAGCGAAGAGTACGTCCATATCTAATAGGATTAATTGGGCCATTTTCATATAAAGCCCACTTACGTAAAGTTTGTTCTGCATACCCTAAGAGCCTAGCTGCCTCTTTAGTAGTTAGTACAAGTCGATCATCGGTAATCGGCTTATATTTATGCTTAAATCCCATTTTTTTATTTCCAAGTTGATTTAAAGCCATCAAAACACACTTAAACTTGGAAAGTAATATTCTAAAAATACGTTTTTTCTTGCCTAATTTAAAATTATAATGAAGTGAACTTTAATTAGTCAGAGTGATGTATGGGCAGACCGCGAAGAACTAGGATTGATTTTGCAAAAACGATAAGCTGGTATGACTTTTTTTATAATCAGTTAGTACATTTCGGTAGATATAAAAATGATTATGATATGGAGAAATTTTTTTATGGATATCCTGAAGAACACGATGTAAAGAGCTTATTTAAAAAGTATAAATTTGGGCTATCTACACCGCAAAAATATTGGATAAGTATTGTTGAATCTAAATGTATTGGCTCATCTGATATTATTAACCACCCTCTGTGGAACATTTTTAAATATCAAAAATTTGATGAAGATCTTATTTTATTAGAATTAACTACTCTACCTCACTATATCGTAGAGATTATTTCATCGAATGGACGTATTAAAGATTTTGATAAGAGCGACTTAGAACATATAGCAAATTTTGGCTCACTGGATAGTTTTTGTGCATTATATTTATTACACCATTGGGGAGTAACGATTAACAGCACCGCTCTTGCCAATGATTGCTGTTCATTCCTCATAAATTCATTAAGCTTATTACTAGAAAAAAATCCTCATCTCCACCGTTCACATATCTTATTATTTGATGAATTATGTAATCAGATCTTCCTTACCGAATTAAAAGGATATAGTCGACCACTCAAAATTAAATTAAATTGGCGAGAATACAGAAGGAAAAATTGGTCTAGTGCAGTTAAAGAGATATCCACAAAAGTTGAAGCAGATTTCAGTGTTCACCCTAAACTTCAAGACTTCGTTCCAAGCACAGATCCAAACCTAGTAGAACTTTACCAAAAAACTGTCTAGTTAAGTTGATTTAATCTGCTTACCATATGCTTACTAGCAAATAAAAACAAAAAAAACCACTTACGATTAGTGCACGTAAGTGGTTGATTTATATGGTGGGCCCACACAGACTCGAACTGTGGACCAACGGATTATGAGTCCGCTGCTCTAACCGACTGAGCTATAGGCCCTATATAGCGAAAACCTTATTTATCAATAGGTTTAAGCGAGATGAATACTAGCTAAGATTTTTTTAAAAGACAAGCTTTTTTCTAACTGCTTGTATACTTCATCAACAGTAAAAAATCAGCTAAAAATTTTCTGACTAATTATCTTAGACTTTAGCAGCAACCTGAAGATCATAAATTTTCAATATCACAATTCCATCAAAAAAATATGGGCTTTCTCATTACTTTTAGAAATAAAATTTCAACTATATTTTTATACTTTACAGCTATAAATTTAAGAAAGTTTTATCCACCTAGAAATAGAACAAAGTTGAATATGACCCACCTTCAACTTTCTAGAAACTTAGGCTTTGCGTTCAATTTTTTCGTCTTTACGTATATCCATATAAATTTCGA
Source organism: Acinetobacter sp. HR7 (assembly GCF_000773685.1). Lineage (GTDB taxonomy): Bacteria > Pseudomonadota > Gammaproteobacteria > Pseudomonadales > Moraxellaceae > Acinetobacter > Acinetobacter thermotolerans. The sequence goes on from NZ_JPQO01000198.1 coordinate 8,194, forward strand.
TCAAAGACCATACAACAATGAGTGCAAAAATGAACAATGAAAGTACTAAAGCAGTTAAGTAAGTCATGTTGAATCATCTCTAGCAAACATGATGGGAAGATACTGAAGCCTATCCAAATCCCTTAGGCTTCGACAAAAGTCTAATAACTATTTTTTGTGCTGAATAGTCATTTTTTTAACTTTTTAAGATTTTTTTTATCTAAATTAAGACTAATACACGATTAATTTAATCACATTTATTAGTTTTAAGTCTTAATAAAATCCAAAATTTGAATCAACAATTAAAAGATTTGTACGCATTTAAAACTTTTAAAAGAAAGGAGCTTGACGGATACAGCGAAGAAGAACAAATTATGAGTTTTTTCACACAATCCCTTCCCTATGTTTAAGAAATTCATTGGCGAATCTGCGTTTAAACTTGCAGGCTGGCAGTATCACGTTGAACCAAATTAGGACTTACGCACTATT
>NZ_JPQO01000199.1 GCF_000773685.1 Acinetobacter sp. HR7
GTCGGAGAGGATGTCAAAACTCCAGTTCTCATTTAACTCATGGCCATAACCAATATAGAAATCATGTTCAAACCCATGATTCTGGCTTTCATCAGAAGGATCATAATTTAAGGTTGAACCCCAATACCCAGCAAATACGCCGCTGTTATGCGCATACTCCACTCCCAGCTGCACTGCCGGATTATCATTCTCCTCACCACCGCGATAAATATATTTATTGACCACACCAACGCTTGCCGAAACTTCACCATTTGCAAAGGTTGAAGCATCCTGTGCACCAGCAACAGAAGCCATGGTTGCAAATAATAAAAGTAGGCTAAATTTAGGCAGTTGAGACATGGAGACCCTCTTTTTCGCGTCAACATAAACGCGCAAGAAACAAGAAAGCGTGAATAATAAAGTTTTACCAAAAGGTTGAATAGTAAAAGTGTATGGGTTTAGCCGATATAAAATTATAAAAGCTCCCTAAAAATGAAAATTGAAAGATTGCTAAATCATGTTTAAAGATAAAAATGAACAAATAAAAGCGCATTAAAATGAAAATCGAGAAAATCAATAGCTACTTTGCAACAGGAACTTCATAGTTGAACATTCAACTATTTTTAAATTTCATTCTATATTTTATTGTTTTATATATCATTTTTACCTTTTGGCAAAAAATTATTTTAAAAGCTGTAACTCAATTGTGAATAAAAAGTAATAAAAACTAAACTTTAGTTTAAAAATTGCCATAAAAACGATATTTTTTATCAGATTAATTATACAATTTGGTTAATTTCTGCCTGTTCTTTGCCCGAACGCAGTCCTTTGAAAAACATATATGAGGCTCTCTCCCCATGTTAAAGACACAAAAACTTGCATTAGCAGTTTTAGTTAATGCTGCTCTTATTTCCACGGCTTATGCCAGTGAACAAAGTAAAGCAAAAGGCTTTGTAGAAGATGCCGAAGGTACAGTACTGTTCCGTACCGGTTACTTAAGCCGCGATTTTAAAGACGTGCCCCAAGGAGCGGATACTAGCTCTTTTGCCCAAACCGCTATGTTTAAACTGGATTCAGGCTTTACCAAAGGTGTTGTAGGCTTTGGTGCCGGCATCATTGGTGATGCATCTTTCAAATTAGGCAACAATAAACATGCTGGCAATGGCATGATTCCACGTGAAACAGGTTTAGATGAAAATGGTGTACCAACGAAAGGGCTTGGGGATACCTATGATCATTGGGCACGTGGTGGTGCTTATGTAAAAGCACATGTTTCTAATACCACTGCTGTCTACGGTACGCAAATTCTAGATCTTCCTGTCCTTGCATCAAATACAGCTCGTTTGGTGCCTGAATATTTTGAAGGTGTATTAGTTACCAGTAATGAAATTGATAACTTGTCACTGACTGCCGGTAAATTTACTAAAAACCAGTACTCAGACCAAATCAACAGTGATGGTCGTAATTTAGATCGTGCAGTTGTATGGGGCGCAAAATATAAATTTAATGATGCCTTAAATGCTTCTTATTATGGTACAGATGTTCAAGATCGTTTAGAACGTCATTATGTGAATGCAAACTACACCTATGCTTTATCAGAAGATAGCAGTTTAACTCATGATTTCAGCGGCTATCATACTGAATGGGATAAAGAAGCTGAGGCTTCTTCCTCACGTTTAGGTAAAGATTCATCTGATCGTAGCAATAACATCTGGGCGCTTTCTAGTACCTATAATAAAGGCCCTCATAGTGTAATGTTGGCTTATCAACAAAGTACTGGTAATACTGGTTACGCATATGGTGAAAATGCTGATGGTAATCAAAGTATTTATTTACCAAACTCTTATCTGTCTGACTTCAACGGTCGTGACGAAAAATCAGCTCAAGTTCAATACAATTTAGATTTTTCTAAATATGGTATTCCTGGACTGAACTGGACTTCAGCATTTGTTTATGGCTGGGATATTGATACAGATACTGATAACAATGCAAAAGAACAAGAGTTTTTCAATCAAGTGAAATACACTGTTCAATCTGGTTTTGCTAAAGATACTAGCCTTCGTCTACGTTATTCGCACTATCGTAATGATTCTGCTTATGCTAATGATTATTACCTGCCTGACACCAATGAATGGCGTATCTGGTTAGATATTCCTGTGAAATTATTCTAACCTGAGTTCGATATAA
>NZ_JPQO01000200.1 GCF_000773685.1 Acinetobacter sp. HR7
CACTCATTTTTACTACATTTTGCTAATATTTGCTTAACTGACTGGCATTACCCCAATGGAGTGCTTTTAAAAGACCTGTTTCAGTCATTAACTGAGATGTTCACCAAATAAACCCAGCGCTTCTTCAGCGGTAAAAGTGTAGTGGCTATTACAGAACTGGCAGTTCATTTCAATCGGATTCTGGAATTCCAGGGTCTCACGTACTGCTTCTGCACCAATCTGCTGTAGGGCAAGGGCACAACGCTCTTTGGAACAGGTACAGCCGAATTTCAAATGTTCGACTTCCGGTAAACGTACCTGTTCTTCGTTATACAGGCGATACAGGATTTCATTGGCATCCAGACCAATCAGCTCTTCGGCTTTCAATGTTTCGGTCAGCATGGTCAGACGTGGCCACAGGTCTTCATCGACACGGCGTTGCTCTTCTTCGCTGTTACGTGGCAACAGCTGGATCAGCAGACCGCCAGAGCGTTTCAGGTCACTCGCCAATACAATATGGGTCGGAATCTGGGCAGACAGGTCATAGTATTGCATCAGGCAACCAGCCAGCGTGTCACGATCCAGCGGAACAATCCCCTGATAACGTTCACCAAATTCTGGTTCGATATTGATAAATAGCACCGGATTGGTCAGGGATTTTAAAACGGTACTGCTGTCTTCAGCGACCTGAAAACGTGGGTCTTCTTCATAATCTGCCAACGCACGGACTTCACCCAGATGGTTACATTCAGCCATGGCCCATTTAAAGGTACCCGAAGCCTGAATCTGCAGACTGATACGGCCCTTGATTTTCAGGGTGCTAGCCAGTAGCGCCGTCGCACTGAGCATTTCACCAATCAGGATTTGTACCGCAGGGGCGTAGTTACGCTGTGCCAGAATGGTTTGTAAAGTTTCCTGAAGATGCACTACTTCACCACGAACAGGGCTATCTTCAATAAAAAAGCGTTGGCGTAAATCAGACATAAAATTCTCCATAACCCTGCTTTAATGGTGGCACTATTGTAAAACACAAGTTATGACAGATCATCTGTTAAAGCATCAATTCCTGTGCCGTTTGAATTCTGTTGTTTCTGTATTAGCTTGTTGATGGTTTTGCCATGCTGATCCTGTTCAAATAGATGGCTGAGTTCAGCCATGCTGCTGTGGTGCTGTTCATATAGTGGGGCAGAACCCGGTTCAGCTTGCTGCTGAGCTGTAAGCAAAGCTTCATCGTGTTTTTTGAATTTTAAAACTGCCTGTTTGGCGTCCTCGACAGACTGAATGGTTTCGGTCAGAAATGCTTGGGTCAGCGCCAAGGCAGAGAGATAGGTTTCCCGGAAAATCTGTTCCACACCCAGTTCACTCAGCAAATGTGCATGATGACGATCCCGGGCACGTACCCATAATTTCAGATCGGGATAATTCCAGCGTAGATGACGTACGACCAGTAGCGAGTCTTCAATATCATCAATCGCAACGATGATCTGCTGTTTAGAATCAATATCAACTAACTGTAATGAAGTGGGTTCAGTTGCATCAGCCTGATAAAAGGGAATGCCTTGTTCTTTGAGTAGATTAGAGGCTTCCACGCTATTGTCCATGACGCTAAAGCTCAGACCTTGTTGATGCAGAATCCGTCCGATGATCTGCCCAAAACGGCCAAAGCCGATCAATAGAATCGGCGTAGTAGGCAGACTTTCACTCTGCTGTTCAAAGTCTGTGACCAGATAAGATGGCTTGTTCAGTCGGGGCAAAATTTGACGATCCAGCAGCCAGTATAAGAGTGGCGTAAACAGCATGGACAATGAAACTATTGCCAGCAATAGGGACAGTAATTGTTGATCCAGTATTTGATGGTTTATGGCAATGATCAAGGCAACAAAGGCAAATTCACCACCCTGTGCCAGACTGGCGGCCATCAAGCTGCTGGTGCGCCAGCTGTTTTGGTAATAACGGGCAATCGCCAGACTCAGTGCAAATTTACATAGAACCAGCAGCAAAGTACCGCCAATGATCAGTCCCGGTATGTTCAGTACATCGGGTAACTGAATCGCTAGACCGATACTAATAAAACATAATCCGATCAGTAAGCCTTGAAATGGCTGTACCGCATGATCAACATGGGATTTAAATTCAGAATCTGCTAACAGGATACCGGCAAATAGAGCACCCAGATAGAGATTCAGTCCCAGAGTTTGCATTAGAACTAGCAGCCCTAGCGTTACAGAAATCGCGACGACTGCATGTAGGTCATGACTGTGGCTACGGGCGATCCAGCGATAGAGGGGCTGCATCAAATAACGATTGCACAGGAATAACCCGGTAAAGGTCGCGATGATCGCAGCAAAATAGGCCACGCCATGTTCGGTAGAGTTCATGCCCGCAAACAGGGGAATCACAGCGATTAAAGGAATCACGAGCAGTGCCTGAATCAGCAGGCTGCTATAGCTGAGCTGTCCATGGCTGGTATTGAGCTGATCCTGACGTATCAGCTGCTGAATACTTAGGCTCATGGCAGACAAGCTGCCTGCTAGCCCAATGACCACACTACTGACCAGACTTTGCTGTAGCAATAGAGCAGCTAATAGGGTGAATACTGTCGCGGAACCAAAGACTAGGACTGCCGTTGAAATCCAGGTCGATTGCTTGATCTGGAGAAAGCGTTGTGGCTGTAGCTGCAGGCCCACCCAGAATAATAATGTCAAAATGCTGACTTCGAGTAATCTAGATTGCAGGGCAGGATCAATTTCTAGCCCTAATACACCGGAACCCAGCAACAGTCCAACCAGTAAATAGCTAAGTACCGCAGGCAATTTCAGATATCGGGCTATGGGAACGAACAGCAGGGCCATCGCCAGAATCAGGGTCATTTGCAACAGTATCGACATTTCTAACCTTAAATTTTATTTCATGTACCACAGACAGGCTTAGCTCAGCTCTTGAGGATCGACATCTAGCGTGAGTTTCATGGAAGAGGGTTTATCCTGCAGCATGGCCTGCCACCATGCCCGGACATAATAGTGCAAGCGGGCACGCTCAGCAGAGAGCAGTACCATATGCGACTGGTAACGTCCCGCCTTGCGTTCCATGGGGGCCGGAATTGGTCCCCAGATCTCTAGATCAAGGTCCTGATATTGCCTCAACAGCGCTGCATGTTTCTGTAGGAATTCAGTATTTAAGTTCTGGTCACGTGATTCACAGCGGATCATCACCGCATAGCGATAGGGTGGCATGCGGGCAATTTGCCGCTGTGCCAATGTCTGTTTGGCGAAAGCACGGTAATTTTCATTGACCAGAGTATTCAGCAAGGCATGATCGGGACGCAAGGTCTGTAAATAGACATCGCCTTTACGTTCACCACGGCCAGCACGGCCCGCCACCTGTACAATCAGCTGGGCGGTACGTTCCGTGGCTCGAAAATCGACACTCAGCAGGCCAGAGTCAATATCCAGGATTGCCACCAGCGTCACATAAGGGAAATGGTGACCTTTGGCCAACATTTGGGTGCCGAGCAGAATTGCCGGTTCGCTTTTCTGAATCTTGTCATAGATTTTCTGCCAGCTGCCGACCCGGCTGGTCGAGTCGCGATCGACCCGGATCACCTCATGATTCGGGAAGAGTTCATTCAGCTGTTCTTCAACCTTGCCGGTGCCCATGCCTAGGGTTTTTAGTTCGGTATGGTTACAGCTCGGACAATGATCCGGCATGCGGTGAATGGTACCACAGTGGTGGCAATGCAGATGCTGATAAGGCTGGCGGTGCACCGTGAAATTCGCATCACAATGCGGGCATTGCGCCTGCCAGCCGCAGCTGTCACAGATCAGTACCGGTGCATAACCACGACGGTTCAGGAAAACCAATACCTGTTCCTTTTTATCCAGCCGTTTCTGCATTTCCTGAATCAAATGCAGACTGATGCCATGCTGCTTCTGAGCAACTTTCAGGTCCAGAATATGCAGTTTTGGCATCAATGCCGCACCGGCACGCTGGTTCAGTTCCAGCACCTGCATCTTGCCATTTTCCACTAATGCATAACTGTCGATGCTTGGCGTGGCAGAACCGAGCACGACGGGACATTGCTGTAAATGTCCACGATACAGGGCCACGTCCCGAGCATGATAGCGGAAGCCTTCCTGCTGTTTAAAAGACAGGTCGTGTTCTTCATCCAGAATAATCAGGCCCAGATTCGGCATTGGGGTATAAATTGCAGAACGGGTGCCGAGTACGATCGAGGCTTTACCGGTTTCTGCGGCCTGCCAGGCTTGCAGACGTTTCGAGTCATTCAGGCCAGAATGCAGCAGGGCAATATGGCAATGGAAGCGTGATTGGAAACGACTGATGGTTTGCGGGGTCAGGCCAATTTCCGGTACCAGTACCAGCACTTGTTTGCCCTGTTTCAGTACCTTTCCCATGATCTGTAAATAGACTTCGGTCTTGCCGCTGCCGGTCAGGCCATCCAGCAAAAAAGCCTGGTATTTATTTTTGTATTTTAATACCTGCTGAATGGCATGCTGCTGTTCCGGGTTTGCAGTCAGTGGCATCTGTGCCAGCTGAACAGGTGGTGGGCTAAAATCCTGCGCTTCCAGCACACATTCACAAATACCTTTTTTCTCTAAAGCCTTCAGGGTTGCGGTATCAACACCCGCCAGATTCAATATGGTTTCTGTAGTACCGACAGGATGCAGTTTTAAAATCTTATAGGCTTCTTGCTGACGTTCGGAACGACGAACTTTGGCTTCAGCCTGATCATCCAGCAGTTTCCAGGTACGTGCCAGCAGGTTATAAGGTTTGCCTTGACGGAGTAATGTTGGTAGGGCACTTTGCACCACTTCACCAATCGGGAACTGATAATACTGCGCCGACCAGTTCAGCAGATTGAGTACTTTGGCATCAATAATCGCCCGATCATCCAGCAGCTCGGTAATGTCTTTGAGCTTGAAACTGCTATCCAATGGAGCATCTGGAGGCAATTTTTCCATAATTACCCCAACCAGATGCTGCCGACCAAAAGATACTGCCACGCGTGCGCCAACTTCGGCCTGCTGGTATTGTCCTGCACTTAGGCTGTAATCAAAACAGTCAAACAGATGTACAGGCACGGCGACACGGACGCGATAAATCGGAGCAGGGGAAACAGGCTGATCGGGCATGGGTAAATGAGGCATCCTGATGAATTTTCGTCGTGCTGAAAAGTCAGTTGTGTTAGAGTGAGCAGATAATTTATATCTAAGAATATGAATGATTTTGATGGTCTGACGCAACTGCGTTAGCGCAATTTTTGGGAAAATTAGAGCATTACAATGCCTGCATATCAATTTATCGCGCTTGATGCCTCGGGCAAGCAGCAAAAAGGCGTGCTTGAAGGAGACTCTGCACGTCAGATCCGTCAGCAATTACGTGACAAAGATCTGATTCCGGTCTCCGTCGATCCGGTCGAGCAGAAAGACAAGCACTACCGGCCACGCTGGTTTGAAAAAAGCATCACGGCTTATGATCTGGCACTGATGACCCGACAATTATCGGTGCTGGTGGCTGCCGGTATTCCGCTGGAAGAAGCGATTCGTGCCGTGGGCAAGCAGAGCGAAAAGGTGCATGTGCAGAACCTGCTGATGTCCGTGCGTTCCAAGGTGCTGGAAGGGCACAGTCTCGCGCAGGGTTTGCAGCAATCTGGACGGTTTCCGGAACTATATATTGCCACCATTGCGGCGGGTGAGCGTTCTGGACATCTGGATCTGATCATGGATCAGCTGGCGGACTATACCGAAAACCGCTTTGCCATGCAGAAAAAAATTCAGGGCGCGATGATCTATCCGATCATTTTGCTGCTGATGTCCTTTGCCATTGTCATGGGACTGATGACTTATGTGGTACCGGACATTGTCAAAACCTTTGACCAGAGTAAAGATGCCTTGCCGTGGATCACCGTGGCTTTAATGAAAGCCAGCGATTTTATTCGGATGGCTTGGCCTTTTCTATTAGCGGGTAGCGCCGTCGGTATTTTCCTGTTAATCCGTTTTCTGCGGACGACAGCAGGGCATTATGCCTTTGACCGGCTGACTCTAAAATTACCGCTGTTTGGGAAATTATCGCGTGGCATTAATGCCGCACGTTTTGCCAGTACCTTATCGATTCTGACCCGTTCTGGCGTACCACTGGTTGATGCACTAAAGATTGGTGCAGCGGTAAGTAATAACTGGGTGATTCGCGATGCAGTGAATCTGGCAGCAGAAAAAGTGACTGAAGGTGGCAATTTGGCGACTCAGCTGGAGCGTAGTGGTTATTTCCCACCGATGATGGTACAAATGATTCGCAGTGGTGAATCTTCCGGTGAGCTGGACCGGATGCTGGAGCGGGCATCGACTATGCAGGACCGCGAAGTGACCACACTGATTTCGACTTTACTGGCTTTGCTGGAACCACTGATGTTGGTGCTGATGGCGAGTATTGTATTGGTGATCGTGATTGCAGTGATGCTACCAATTGTAAATATGAATAATATGATTTAAACCGGATATGGGTAAAATTCCAATTATAGAAAGCCCAAACAGATTTTTGAAATTAAGCAATGAGAGACATTGAATGAAAAGGACTGACATGATGAATCAACAGCTAGGTTCTTCAAAAGTAGGTGCATGTATGACGCGTATCAAACATGCTTCAGGTTTTACCCTGATTGAAGTGATGGTAGTGATCGTGATTCTTGGCGTACTGGCTGCACTGATCGTACCAAATGTGATGGGCCGTGGTGAAAAAGCCAAAGTCGATACAACTGTCATTAAGCTGCAAAGCGTGGCTGGTTCACTGGACCAGTACAAGCTCGACAATGGCAAATATCCAAGCATGCAGGATGGTGGTCTAGATGCTTTAGTGAATAAACCAGCTTCAGCAAAAAACTGGCTGCCAGGTGGCTATGTCAAAGGCGGTTATCCGAAAGACAGCTGGGATAATGACCTGCAATATGTGATTCCGGGCACCAATGGTCGTCCATTTGATCTGTACTCATTTGGTGCCGATGGTCAGTCTGGTGGCGAAGATACTGATGCTGATATTTATTATCAGCCTTAACTGAGAATCATTATAAATTTCCAGTAATGGAATATATCACTTCACTTGATTGGATATCTCAATTTTAAGTGAAGTGATAATAACTCTTAATTATAAAATATAATCTAAAATTTTGAATCTTATATAAATTTTATAATAAGCTTTATTTGAGAGTTATAATAAGAATTATTCCCATATTGATTGATTACAAATATCGTAAAATATGGAGATATATAGACTTTTCATTTTTCTAAAAAAGCTCATAATGATCTCAATGGCACTTATTTAGCCAAAGGAGATGAGTATGAAAGCATTAATTTTAGGAGATGAAATAAACCAGTTTCATTGGTCAATGCTGAAATCTGTCCTTTTGGTTTTGAGTATTCTTCCAGTCAGCCAAGGGATGTTGTATCTATGGCAAAGCACTGAAGGTAGCAGCCAGATTATGGTAGGTTTCTTTGCCTTGAGCCTGATGAGTAGCCTGTTGGCTTTGTGTTTCTGGTCTGCCTTAAAAGCTAGTGTGAGCTATGTACATCAGGAAGATGTATCATCTTTTGAGCGTACCATCGTTCAACTCTATCGTTACCTGCCGATGCTGTCTTTGGCGAGTATGATGTCTTATCTCACTACACAGATTTAATCATCTCTCCCAATAAAAAAAAACCGAGGATTGCGCCTCGGTTTTTTTATAGCTCCTCCCTTTTAAAAAGGGTGAGAAGCAATGCTTCGTAAAGGAGGGATTAAAAATAAGCTATAAATTTAATCCCCCTAAATCCCCCTTTGATAAAGGGGGACTTCATAGGTGAATTACCTTCTCGACTTAAAGCTGACATCTACTTTACGCGGACGGAAACGCCATCCAATCAATAGCAACAGTGCCGAGAAGATCAGTACCGGCCAGTCGCTCAGTTTCATATACAGGGTTTCACCCTGCATGGCAGGCAACTCACCACGTAACACAGCTTCTTTGTCCATTGGTGCGCGTTTTACGATATGCCCGTTATGGTCAATAAAGGCAGTCACACCGGTGTTGGTTGCTCGGATAAACCAGCGGCCATTTTCCTTGGCACGCATCTGTACCATTTGTAAATGCTGCTGTGGACCAGCAGTCCCGGTAAACCAGGCATCATTGGAAACGGTTACCAGAAAATCACTCTGGCGGGCATTGCGACGGGTCAGGTTTGGATAAGCCACTTCATAGCAGATCGCAGAACCGAGGTGATGCTGTTTCACATTTAACGGTTTTTGATCCCGTGCACCACGCGAGAAACCACTCATAGAGGGGTCATTCTGCAAGGCAGGTAGTACCCAACTGAGCGCACCAGAAAGTGGAATATATTCCCCGAAAGGTACCAAGCGTTGTTTCTTGTATAGACCACTCGCTTCATCACCGCTGGCCATGATGCTGTTGTAGTACATCGGACGGCCTTCAGCTTTGGTCTCCGCCAGATCCCAATATGGCAGGCCCGTCACCCAGGAGGTTCCAGATTTTTCTGCCTGATTTTTCATGGCATCCAGAAAATCTGGAATATCGGTCTGGAACATGGGAATCGAAGATTCCGGCCAGACAATCAGGTCACGTCCCCATTCAGTCTTGGTCAGGTTGGCGTAGATCAGCAGGGTTTTGATCTGATATTCGGTCAACCATTTCAAATCTTGCGGAATATTGCCCTGAATCAGAGAAACACTCAGTGGTTTGCTGCCGGCCTTTTGTTCCACAAAATTCAGCTGAGAAGCACCCCATGCACCCAATAATAGAAGTACAGAAGGCACCGCCCAGAACACACGGCGATTCAGGATTTCCACCAGTGCACAGGCCAAGGTAATGACTACAAAGGACACCCCAAACACGCCGAACAGTGGTGCATAACCATCAAGGAAGCGTTCGGTGAAGGCATAGCCGGCAAACAGCCATGGGAAGCCGGTAAACACCCAGGTTTTTGCCCATTCAAATAACACCCAGAGTGGGGCAAAGGTCAGCGGAGTTTCCGGGAAAAAGCGACGGTAAAGAAAGGTCTGTACCGCGGTAAACAGTCCCATCACCAGTGCCATGATCAGGATCATCAGCACGCTGAGAGTTGAGCTGGTATCCCCATATTCATGGATCGAGGTATACAGCCAGAAGGCACCGACAAACCAGAGACCAATCCCGTATGCCCAACCAATTCCAAAAGCTTGTTTGGCAGAGCGCTGACGCAGGCAGGCATACAGCAGTGCTGGAGACAGAATTGCCAGCCACCAGTAATGATAGGGTGCCAGGGCAAGGCTAAAGATTGCACCTGCCAGAAGAGACAGCAGCAGTGGGTAAATCAGCGGAAGCTGTTTGGAGTCTTCGGACAGCTTGAGCAGTTTGTCAAAATGTGCCCTCATTGACGCACAGCCCGGATCGAGTGAATGGAGCGTGCATCTGCTTCCAGAATGGTAAATGCCCAGTTATCCAGTTCCACGACCTGACCTTCCAGATCACTCACCAGGCCAATTTCCTGTAACAGCAAGCCACCCATGGTTTCGACTTCATCATCCGGGAAATTGGCATCCAGCAGATCATTAAAATATTCAATTGGTGTTAAGGCTTGCACGATCCAAGTGTTAGCCGTTTTGGAATCATTATCTGGAACAATGTATTGTGCTTCTTCATCAGCAATATCGTGCTCATCTTCAATTTCGCCGACAATCTCTTCCAGAATATCTTCCAGGGTGACTAGACCAGAAGTCGCACCATATTCATCAATTACGATCGCAATATGGGTCTGGGTGTTTTTCAGCATACGCAGAACCTGGTCAGAACGGGCACTTTCTGGCACGAATAGAGGCTGGCGCATCAAGGCACGAATATCCACCTTAGACGTTGGTTCGGTCAGGAACGGTAACAGGTCTTTGGCCAGCAGGATGCCGACAACATTATCCGGCTGATCGGCGGAAAAGACTGGGAAGCGGGAATGAGCAGATTCCACCAGCACATGCAGGATATCCAGCAGTTGGTCATCTTCCTGCAGACTGATCATGGAAGTTCGTGGAGTCATCACTTCACGAATCTTGGTCGCTGGAAGGTCGAGTACACCTTCCAGCATCGCAACTGTATCGGGTTCTAAAAATCGACGTGAATCTTGTACTAATTTTAACAGTTCGTCGCGGGTTTCGGGTGCAGTTCCCAGCCATTTGCGTAAGCCGCGCATGCCCCACGACGGGCCTGATTCCTCGTGCATGATTTTTCCTAAAGACTCTTAATATCTAAAAAAACGTGATTTTATCATACCGCAGAAAACGTGCTTGTCTATCGCAATTATTGAGGTGCTTTGTGACCATTACAGTCAGGTCTTCTTAGCTAGAATAGCGGGGAAATGCAGGCATGGGTACAAGCACAGGTTTATGCTAAAATAGGCCCGTCTTTCTTTCTGAGCATGCTAATGTCTGACGCTGAAATTACCCCAAGCCTACAATTGAATACCCGTGGTTTACGCTGTCCTGAGCCAGTCATGATGCTGCATCAGGCGATCCGTAAGTCCAAGTCAGGTGATGTAGTTGAGGTCTTTGCAACGGATAATTCAACGTCATGGGATATTCCAAAATTCTGTATGCATTTGGGGCACGAATTATTGCTGCAGGAAGAGCGTTTGGATGAAAATGGCAATAAAGAGTTTCATTATCTGGTGAAGAAAGGCTAATTCTTTTTAATTCAGATATAAAAAATCCCTGCACTTGGCAGGGATTTTTTTATGGCTTAAGAAAAATCACAGATTTTTCTCTTGCGTGATGACCGAGCAGTGCTCAATCATCACTCATATCCAAATTACATATTAGGGTAGTTCGGACCACCCGCACCCTCAGGGGTTACCCAAGTGATGTTTTGAGATGGGTCTTTGATGTCACAGGTCTTGCAGTGTACACAGTTCGCTGCATTGATCTGGAAGCGTTTCGAACCGTCATCATTTTCCATGATTTCATAAACGCCGGCAGGGCAGTAGCGCTGAGCAGGCTCATCCCATTTTGGCAGGTTTACGTTCACTGGAATTGAAGGATCAGTCAGTTTCAGGTGAGCAGGCTGGTTCTCTTCATGTACCGTATTCGAAATAAACACTGACGACAGACGGTCAAAGGTCAGTTTGCCATCCGGTTTCGGATAATTCGGTTTGAAGTTCACTGCATCAACAGTTTTCAGCGTCTTGAAGTCTGGCACCAGGTCATGCAGGGTAAATGGAACCTTGAAGACGTTCTGGTCAATAAAGTTGAATGCACCACCGATCCATTGACCAAACTTGTGCATTGCAGGGCCGAAGTTACGCGCGCTATAAAGCTCTTCTTTTAGCCAGCTGTTGTTGAACTTGTCGGTATAAGCAGTCAGTTCTTTTTCGAAGAAGTCTTCACCTTCAGTCACACGAGCAACCGCAAGGTCACCACCTTTTTCTACACCAGCCTTAATTGCTTCAAACACTGCTTCACCACACAGCATGCCTGATTTCATCGCAGTGTGTGAGCCTTTGATCTTGGCAAAGTTCAGGAAGCCAGCATCATCACCGATTAAGCAGCCGCCTGGGAAGGTAAATTTAGGCAGAGAGTTGAAACCACCTTTGACTACTGCACGCGCACCATAAGAAATACGTTTACCGCCTTCCAGATACTGTTTAATCAGTGGATGGGTTTTCCAGCGCTGCATTTCCATGAATGGATACATATGTGGGTTTTCATAAGAAAGATCCACGATCATGCCCAGAGTCACCTGGTTGTTTTCAGCGTGGTACAGCCACCAGCCGCCTGAAGAACCGGTTTCAGATAAAGGCCAGCCGGCACCGTGCATCACCAGACCTGGTTTGTGCTTGGCAGGATCGATTTCCCACAGTTCTTTAATCCCGATACCGTAGTGCTGAGGATCAGCATCTTTGTCCAGATTGAATTTCTGGATCAGGCGTTTACCGAGATGACCACGGCAGCCTTCAGCGAATAAAGTATATTTCGCATGCAGTTCATAACCTGGAGCAAAGTTATGGGTTGGTTCACCATCTTTACCAATGCCCATATCACCAGTCTGGATGCCTTTCACTGAACCATCTTCATGGTACAGAATTTCAGCAGCAGCAAAGCCCGGGAAGATTGATACTTCCAGCTCTTCCGCTTTCTGGCCTAACCAGCGAACTACGTTACCCAGTGAGATCACGTAGTTACCATCGTTATGCATGGTTTTTGGCACCATCCAGTGCGGTGCTTCTTTATAAGTAGTTTCAGACAGGGTGAAGTAGGTTCTGTCTTCGGTCACAGGAACATTCAGCGGAGCGCCTTCTTCTTTCCAGTTCGGGAAAAGTTCATTGATCGCACGCGGTTCCAGCACAGCACCGGAAAGAATATGAGCACCCACTTCGGAGCCTTTTTCCACGACACAAACGGACAGATCATTCAGGTTGTTTTCAATTGCAAGCTGACGGATTTTGATCGCCGCAGAAAGACCCGCAGGGCCTGCACCTACGATGACTACGTCAAACTCCATCGATTCGCGTTCGATGTGCTCCATGTAGGACTCCTCATATTACATTCGGTGGCAACCAAAATCGGGGTGATCAGGTGCTGCCATGAGTATTTATAATTCCTGGACACAAAAAGCTTAGTGTCTTTAATCTTGTGGGCTAGTATAGTTTTAAACCCAGTTGAAGCCAATTGGCTGAAACATATTATTTTTCCGTCATTAAGGTCTTCTACGATGAATAACGCAGCAGAGAACAATCATTCGACGAAAAATCCAGCCATGAGCGATGATAAAAATTTAACGAATATTGCACAATACATAAAAAATGCACAGGGCAGTCACAAAAGGTCAATCCCCCCTCTAGAGCAGTGGCATCCAAAGCATTGTGGGGCAATGGATCTCAAGGTTTTTGCTAATGGAGAATGGTGGCACGAAGGTCAATTGATCAAACGCCAGGCCATGATTGACCTGTTCTCGACTGTACTGTGGAAGGAAGATGGCAAGTTTTACCTGAAAACTCCGGTTGAGCAGATCGAAATTGAAGTGGAAGATGAACCGCTGTTTGTCAATCAGGTGGATCAGGTTGAGATTGAAGGGAAGACTTATCTCCAGCTCACTACGACAACGCAGGATGTGATTATTGTAGATCAAGAGCATCCGATTTTTATGCGGGCTTTTGGTGATGAATTGCGTCCTTATGTGCATGTGCGTTTCGGCATCAATGCATTGATCCAGCGTGCTGCCTTTTTACACCTGGTGGAAATGGGGGAGCTCAGTGAAAATTCGGATGGAGCGACAGTTTTAAGCTTGAAAAGTGGAGATTTAGACTTGCAATTAAGCACCTGAGGTTTAAGCTTTGTGGCATGTCCGTCCACTTGAGCACATAGCCCCGGTATGAGCGCCATTTATCCGATTTCTTCAACACTTGATCCCGTCCTTGATGTTACTGCAGACGCACCCATTGGGATTTTTGATTCAGGAATCGGAGGACTGTCAGTGGCGCTCGAAATTGCGCGATATTTACCGAATGAGCGCTTCGTTTATTATGCCGATACTGCCAATGTACCCTACGGTCCGCGTGAAGATCAGGACATTCGTGAGCTGACTGCGCATGCAATTGAATGGCTGTATCGTCGTGGCTGTAAAGCCGCTGTAGTGGCTTGTAATACCGCTTCAGCCTTTAGTCTGGATTATCTACGTGCCCATTATGGTGAACGTTTTCCCATTATTGGACTGGTACCCGCTTTAAAACCCGCAGTCCTGGCGACCAAATCGAAAACAGTGGCAGTGCTTGCCACTCCGGCGACCTTTCGCGGCAAGCTGATTAAAGATGTCATGACCCGTTTTGCCGAGCCGGCACAGGTGAAAGTCATTCCGGTGACCTGTCTGGATCTGGTGCCCTTTGTGGAGGCCGGAGAACAGATGAGTCCCGCGTGTCTAGCGACATTACGCCTGCTTTTACAACCAGTTGTGGACCAGGGCGCGGATTATTTGGTGCTTGGATGTACACATTACCCCTTCCTAAAATCGTCAATTCAGTATATTTTTGGTCATAAAATGACATTGATTGACTCTGGTTTGGCAGTTGCGAGACAAACTGCCCGCGTTCTGATCAAAAATGAGCTATTATTTGGAAGCGAACGTGAAGAAAACGTGCGGATTGAACTGTTTGTCAGTGGTCAAAATGCTGAGCAAATGCAACCGATTATCCAGCGCCTGATTCCAGACGATATTTCGTGGTCTGTGAATAATATTGAAGCTTGAATTTAGTTTAGTTGTCAGTCAGTGAATTACATTATTTTAAAATTTGATATTTTTAATTGGGGCACGCTTGTGCAACAGCTCATGGAGTTAGAGGTGAACTGTGCACATTCGCGGTAATTGGAGAGGGTTCGCAATGCTCGATAAACGCTATCAGGTCTTTATATCGACCTCTGGTCAGGATATGCAGCCGGAGCGCATCATCTTGGCACAGACGTTGGTGGGTATGGGGTTCTTCTCCTGGGGCCTAGAGCAGCGTACACCTCTTAGTACAGCCTTTGCTCGTCGTCAGATTGATGACTGTGATTATGTGGTAATTCTGCTCGGTAGCCAGTACGGTGAACAGTCCGTCTCTGGCGTAGGTTATATGCATCTTGAATATATCTATGCAGTGAGCAAGCAGAAACCGGTGATAGTGTTTATGCATGATGACCCGGATTCACGGGATGAATCGCTGCATGATGCCAAACCGGAACTACGTGAAAAATTCAATGAATTCCGTAAACTGCTGCAAAACGAAGTTGACCAGATCTTTACCTACCGCAGCCTGCGTGACTTGGAAATGGCTGTTCGCCTGAACATGCCGCAAATGCTGGAGCGTTATCCAGTCACGGGTTGGGTTCGTCCGCAAAATACGCAAGCGTTACATGATGAAATTGATGAACTGAAAGCTAAGATCGCGCAGATGGAAGCGGATGCCGATAAAAGCGAACCGGATCCGTTCCTGACTTTGCCGAAAGTGTCGATGCATGAAGTATTTTCCTTTGAATACCGCATGCATGCCTATCAGGACGGGAATTTCAAGGAATTAAAAGTTCAGAAAAAACTGACCTGGGCAGAATTGCTGGTCATTCTTGGCGATACCTTTATCAATCCGACACCAGAAGAATTTTTCTCTAAGCGCATGAATGAATATCTGAATGAAACTGGTCTGGAAGATGCACGGGTGGAAATGCCTCGTGCCCATGCTGTTGCCCGTGCCCAGATGAACATTCGTGCCTTGCATAGTCTGAAATTGCAAATGCGTCAGAATGACTGGATTGTGCCAACCGGCCGGGATGACCGTCAGCGTCTGCTGTGGCAACTGACCTCAAAGGCGCAAAAATTGATGGAAAGTAATTTGCTGGATAAAGATCGTCTTCTTCCATATAAATCAGCATATTAATCTATACTGTAAATACATAGAAAGCTGTTAAAGTACAGAGGTTGACCCTTAAGACGGAAGATCTGCATGTTAGCCAAACCGAAAGTCACCATTATTCTGGCCAATCTCGGTACTCCGGATGCACCTACGGTTCCCGCAGTACGTGCATTTTTGCAGGAATTTCTGTCCGATCAGCGCGTTATTGAAATTCCAAAACCAATCTGGCAGATCATTCTGCGTCTGTTTATCTTGCCATTCCGTCCTAAACGCGTAGCCCATGCCTATGCAGCCGTCTGGGGCAAGGATTCACCGATGCGTGAAATCCTGTCGCAGCAGGTTGAAGCCGTTAAGGCTGAACTCATTTCACGCTATCCGCAGTTTGAACTCAATATTGTTCCTGCCATGACCTATGGCAATCCAAATATTCGGGCAGTACTGAACCAGCTCAGTGCCAATCCGCAGGATCATGTCATTCTGTTGCCGTTGTTCCCCCAATATTCAGCCACTTCGACTGCACCACTTTACGATGCTGTAGCGAAATGGGTCCTGACCCAGCGTAACCTGCCAGGTCTTTCCATCATTCGGGATTATTATCAGCATCCGCTATTTATTCAGGCACTAGCGCAAAGTGTACGAGACTATCAGGCCGTGCATGGTAAGCCGGAAAAGCTGCTGATGTCTTTCCATGGTATTCCACAGCCTTATGCTGATAAGGGAGATCCGTATGCGGATCGTTGCCGCATTACTGGAAAATTGGTGGCAGAAGCTTTGAGGCTATCTGATGATGAATATGGCATCAGTTTCCAGTCACGTTTTGGCAAGCAGGAATGGGTCAAGCCTTATACTGATGCCTTAATTGAAGACTGGGCCAAGCAGGGTGTGAAATCGATTCAGGTGATGAGTCCGGCATTTTCTGCGGACTGCCTGGAAACGCTGGAAGAATTGGCCATGCAAAATGCAGAGACTTTTAAAGCCCATGGTGGTGAGCAGTATAGTTATATTCCGGCTCTGAACAGCCGTGAAGATCATTTGCAATTGCTCAATTCCCTGCTACAGGCTAATCTTGACGCATTAACCCATACTCTTGCTCACTAATTTGAGGTTTTGCAGCCTATGCTCCAAGTCAAAATTGTTCCTGTCACTGCCTTCCAGCAAAACTGTTCTATTCTTTGGGATACAGACAGTAAAGAAGCAGTTTTGATTGATGCGGGTGGTGAGCCGGAAAAACTGAAAGCCGAAGTTGAAGCGCTAGGACTGAAAGTCAAAGCCCTGTGGCTGACCCATGGCCATTTAGACCATGCCGGAGCAGTGGGTGTCCTGAAAAAAGCTTGGAATGTACCGGTGATCGGTCCACATAAAGACGATGCTTTCTGGCTGGATATGATTCAGGAAGTATCTGCCCGTTACGGCTTCCCGATTCCGGAAAAAGTGGAAGTGACCGAATGGCTGCAGGGCGGTGAAGTGCTGAAACTGGGTGATGAAGAATTTGAAGTCCGTTTTGCACCCGGCCATACCCCCGGGCATGTGATGTTCTATAACCAGAAACATAGTTTGCTCTGGACCGGGGATGTACTGTTTAAAGGTTCGATTGGCCGTACCGATTTCCCGCGTGGTAATCACCAGCAACTTTTGGATTCGATCCAGCGCGAATGCTTTAGCCTGCCGGATGACACTCAGTTTATTTCTGGACATGGTCCAATGAGTACTATTGGTTTTGAAAAGCAGCATAATCCCTTTGTGGCGGGTACCGCGGGTTAATACCTAGCTTAGCGGATAAAAAAAGGAATCTTATATAGATTCCTTTTTTATTTCAGTTTGTGCTTAATACTGATCCTCTTCACTGCCACCATCCGCTTGAGGTGCATCCTGGGTTGGCAGTTTGTATTCCTCATTGGCCCAGGCACCAAAATCAATCAGCTTGCAACGCTCGGAACAGAAAGGGCGGAACGCATTGTCTTCCCAGGTGGTCAGTTCACCGCAGCGTGGGCAGGTTAAGGTGGTTGGCATCGACAACACTCCAACAAAAATCCAGGAATCAATTAGGCAAATATAGCCGCACTTGTTAGACTTATGCGGTTTTCCTTAGTTTGATCTGATTATGCCAATTCGTCAATTTCAAGCGCAGCGCATGCATGCCCCTCGTGATTTTCAAAGCATCAGCCCTGAACCGATTTGTGTAGAAATTGGAGCTGGCAAAGGGAAGCATGCATTGCTCTTTACCCGGAACAATCCGGAGCGTCAACTGATCGCGATTGAACGTACCCGGGAAAAATTCCTGGCGATGCAGAAGCAGCATGTGCTGGAAGGGCAGAAGAATCTACAAACCGTACATGCCGATGCCTTGCCGTGGGTGGTGCATGCGCTTTATCCGGCACAGGTGGAACAGTTTTTTATTCTGTATCCAAATCCGGAACCGCATAATCCGGCACAGCGCTGGGCCAATATGCCATTCTTTGAATTCCTGCTCTCACGTCTGCAAACGGGCGGCACAATTACCTTGGCCAGCAATATTCCGGAATATATCGATGAAGCAGAACAGCAGATGCAGGAACTGTGGAAGCTACCTTATGTGAAAGAGGGGATTCCAAAAGATTCTGCCCGTACCCATTTTGAAATCAAATATCTGGAACGGGGTGAACTGTGCCAGCAGCTGATTATTACCAAGCCGGAAGGCTATAGCACCCGTTTTGATGAATTCCAGCCTCTGCAGGGGCAAAAAATGCAACAGCTGCGGAATAAGCCATGAGCAAACGCATTGCAATCGTGGGTGCAGGGCCTGCTGGATTAATGGCGGCAGAAGTGTTGAGCCAGCAGGATTTTGAGATTCATGTCTATGAGCAGAAACCTTCAGCGGCCCGTAAATTCCTGATGGCGGGAAAAACTGGACTGAATATTTCCCATGCTGAGCCAGTAGAACAGTTCATCCAGCGTTATGATCAGCCGGAATGGCTGGCACCATGGGTGAAACGTTGGGATGCCGTCTGGATCCAGCAGTGGATGCAGGACTTAGGCATTGAACCTTATATTGGCTCATCTGGCAGGGTATTCCCAACCGAAATGAAAGCGGCTCCGCTGCTACGTGCCTGGTTAAAACGTCTGACTAAACAGGGTGTGCAGTTCCATTATCGTCATCAAGTGACACAGCTTGAGCAGAATCAGTTGTGGCTACTTGACCTAAAAACAGATGAGTCACGAACTGAATCTTTTGATGCGATTATTCTGGCCTGTGGGGCTGTGTCTTGGTCCCGACTCGGCAGTGATGGCAAATGGCAAGCTTGGCTGCAGCCGGATGACATTCAACCGTTTCAGGCCAGCAATGCCGGGGTGGAATATCCATGGTCCAAGTTTATGCAGTCGGTGTTTGGTCAGCCGCTGAAACGGGTTGCAGCCTGGGTGGAAGGCGGTGACAAGACTATGGGCGATATCGTCATCAGTCATTATGGTCTGGAAAGCGGCTTGGTCTATAAACAGGGTAGAGGTCTACGCGAACAGGTCAAACGCGGTCAGCCAATGCAACTGTATCTGGATTTATTCCCGGATCAAACAGCAACACAACTAGCCAAAAAACTGCAGCCGAGCAAAAAACAGTCTTTAAGTAATGTCTGGCGCAAGGCCGGGTTAGAGGGGGCCAAAGCCGCACTGGTACGCGAGCTGGTGCCAAAAAATCTTTGGCAGGATGCGGAACAGCTAGCGCAGCAAATCAAGCAGTTGATGATTCCTTTAACTAGTTTTCGTCCCATTGAAGAAGTCATCAGTTGTGCCGGTGGGGTAAAGCGTGAAGCACTCACTGAACAGCTGCAATTAAAATTCAATCCGCATGTATTTCTGTGTGGGGAAATGCTGGACTGGGATGCTCCAACGGGGGGATATCTGCTGACCGCCTGTATGGCCACTGGTCGTGCTGCAGGGGAAGGCGTAGTGGCTTATCTGAACGAAAAGTCTTAAATTTTCTTTAGTTTAAGATATTCACGCCCGTTCTAGGTTTGCGTTATATTGAACAAAAATCATGCATCAGGATGTTTTTGCTTATGTCTACGCAAGCGCATTATGCCGGGAGCTGTCTTTGTGGTGGAATTCAGTATGAGATTCGTGGGCCACTTGGCGATATAATGCAGTGTCATTGCCGCCGTTGCCGAAAAGCCAATGGCAGTGCTTTTGCTGCGAATAGCCCGATTGCCAAGACAGATTTTCAGCTGTTACAGGGTGAGCAGTTGCTCAAAGCTTTTAATCCGAATACTGGCGTGATCCGCTATTTCTGTAGTGACTGTGGTTCCCCGATCTATAGTGTTAGAACCGATGTACCAGACATCTATCGCTTACGCATCGGCACGCTGGATACTCCAATCGAGCAGAAGCCGGTCTGTCATATCTTTACCGGCTCCAAAGCGGAATGGGAAGACATCTGCGATGCCTTACCGCAATATACCGAGCGTCCTTAAGGCTGGATAGTTTCTAGCTTCTTATTTCCTGGTTTGGGTTTGGCCATACTGGCTACGCCAGTGGTCTAGCTGTTCCTGTGCCTGAATATATTGTCCCAAACCTTTCACGGTTTCTTTAGCATCATTCTGGCTAGCCGGTTCTGAAGCTGGCGAACTCAGAAATTTTTCCTGCTGTTCCCAATATTTATACATCAGACCCTGAATATAGCGGCCCTGTTCGGTTTTCAGTTCCAGACTCTTGAGCAGGGCCAAAGCGCCCTGTACATGATCGAGTTGACGCTGCTCGACCATCTCTTCATTCAAATTGCCTTCACTGCGGATCCGGGCCATTTCCGTTTCAATTTCATCATTCAGGGTCTGCATGCGCTGTTCATAATCATCCAGTACGGCAATATCATGCTGGTCATCCGCCGTTTTCGGGAAGTCTTTGACTGGCTCGGTCTTTAATTCCCTCATCATTTCTTCAGCCGCTCCATCCTGCTGAGTGGCTTCCTGCTTGGACGCATCTTTCTGGTTACAGGCAGCCAATAGCAGGGCAGAGACCAGCAGGCTGATACGGCTAAGATTTTGAAGTTTTGGCATGATTAATCCTTTAATAATTTATAAGCTTTTAAATTTTCTGAAAAATATAGGCATGGGTGACATACGGAAAGTCGATATGGTCTTGTGGCTGCTTGCCGGTATATTTTTCGACGATCTGTTCAAACTGCTGTTTAAGTAGCTGCTGTTCCTGTTCAGGCTGTGCGGCAATAAAACTGGTCGAGAGCAGACGTTTGGACACGACCTGCTCCACCGTGCCGGAATGAACGTGTTGCAAGGTGGTTTCTGCAAACGGCTGAAACAGGTTTTGATCCTGAAAGGCTTCGCGCCATTTTCCGCTATGGTAACGCGGTGTATCGCCTTCCATCGGCAGGATAAAGTCTGCCAGTGCCTTGACCCAGTCCACGGTAACATCACGCTGGTTCCAGACCAGTACCAGATAGCCTTGATTCTTAAGTACCCGATGAATTTCTTTCAGGCTGTCCAGATGGGCAAACCAGTGAAAGGATTGTGCACAGAATACCGCATCAATCGAGGCATCCTCTAACGGTAGTGCATCACTCATCGCTTCTAGGGTCGTAATCTCTGGATGTGCCAGCTTGAGTTGCGCTAACATTTCCGCCACAGGATCAACTGCCAGAATATTCGGGCTTAGCTGTTTTAAATGCGGCAGGAATTTACCGGTACCAGCACCGAGGTCGAGCAGTTGGGCATCTTGAGTTAATGCAAGTTGCTGTTGCAACCAGGGCATCAATGCTTCAGGATAGCTCGGTCGCACCTGCTGATAGCGTTCAGCAGCTGTACTAAAACCCTGTTTTGCAGCGGGATGCAGTGATTGTGTCATTTTTTGCGCTTTTTAATCCTGGTCTTCGCTATAAAATAGCATATTCATTTGGGCGGTAGATTTCGCCGCAGAAATTGTATTGGAAGCGTTCGTTTAACAGGCACGGGAAAGTTATGGAAAAACAAATCGTCTTTGAAGATGAGCATATACGCGCAATCTTTATGCCGGGATCATCTTCAGAACTGATCTTTTCTTTTGGAGATCTGATTACCCGTGCCAAGGGCCTAACCATTAATGCCGAGAAGTCATTACAGAAATTTGACTTCAATGTGCTCGGGATTATGCCCAAGGACAAGTCCTGGTTCCCGCAAGGTTCCATGTGGAACATGCTGGAAGCTGTGACAGAACTGATCGCGCCATTTAAAAAACGTATTGCCTATGGCGGTTCCATGGGCGGTTATGCCGCAATCAAATATTCCAATCTGCTGGATGTGCAGCGCGCCGTGGCGATGGTGCCGCAGTATTCGATTGACCCGGAAGATGTGCATGATGCGCGCTACAACATGTTCTTTCAGTCGGAACTGAATGCGGATATGCGCGTTAAGCCGGAAGATGTCAGTAGCAAACGCGAATACATCATCATTTATGACCCACACTATGCCCAAGACCGCGCGCATTACCAGAAACTGAAAGAAGTCCTGCCAGCGCATCATGTATTGCATCTGGCTTTTACCAATCACGATGCCATTGCCGTACTGGCCAGCTCGGAGCTGGTCAATGATTTCCTACTGCATGAATTTGACGCCAGCTATTTCTACCAGAAAATGCGCCGGGTGAAAAAAAACAGCAAATTCTATTACCGCAAGGTGATTGAAAACCTGCTGCCACGGCATCGCATGGCACTGGGCCGGATTCTAAAGAATAATGACCTGCAGCTGGATGCACAGTTCTTTGATGCCAGCCAGAAACAGACCATTCTGCGTGAGCTGCTCAGTAACAAGCAGGTCGATCAGTATGACCTGATGAAGCTTGGCATCCAGCTGAATTTGCCACAAGAAAACCGCCAGATCTTGCTGGACTGCTATGGGCATGGTCTGGTTTTTAATGTGATTAGTAACAAAATTGAGAGCTATGCCGATCAGGCCATCGCACTGAATCACAAGTTCCTGATCCCGATTTATGCGCGAGGGAACGGGCTATTAACCATCACCTTGAATGACGAACGTTATCTGGTAGTGATGAATGACCGGCATATTATGAAGCTGGTCAAGGAACGGGATGCACTTTCGGTCGGAATGCACCCAATTTTGATGAAACGTTATGCAGATTACTATATGTTCAGTTATAAGGAACTGAATCTCAGAACTGATGAATACGGGGCTGCGACATTCGTTGACGACAGTGACAAAAATACGCACTTTGTGACACGCAGTGAAGCGAATTAACTTAAAATAACACTAAAAAACAATAACTTGACTTATTGTTTTGTCATCATAAGATGTACTTATGCGGTACTTAAATAGACGGTATCGCACGCGGTGATTTTCGTGAAGGAGGGGTACATCTTATGCAATCCAAATCATTTGTTGCTGCATGTTTTATGTTGATGTCAGGTCTGCCTAATCTGGCTTATGCCCGGGATCACGTTCACCCAACCATTATTTTTCTGAGTGCGACCATCATCTTTCTGATGATTCTAACTGTGTATATCGTGTTTAAAATTCGCCGTTCTTTACGTAACGATTTAGACAAGCCGGCAAATTAAAATTGCCTAGATAAATTTTAAAAATCATTTAAAAAATAAAATTAAAACACTGCTTCGGAAAATATGATTGCAAAGCTGTCCTGAGTTGCTTTAAATGGTCTACCAATAAGATCTAGTAATGCGAGGGGACTGTGAAAGCGGTATATCTGGATTATAAATCCTTGGATCAAGATGATTTAAACTTGCAGGGTCTAGAGGCTGTTTTTGACGAGCTAACCCTGTATCCAAGCACTGCCAAGGCGGATGTCCTTTCTCGTGTGCAAGATGTGGATGTGATCATTACCAATAAGGTGCTGATCGATGCCGATCTTATTGCACAGTGTCCAAATTTAAAAATGATTCAAGTATCTGCCACCGGTACCAATAATGTCGATTCAGCCGTAGCCAAAGCACGTGGCATTGTCGTGTGTAACTGCCAGGCTTATGGCACGGCAGCAGTGGCGCAGCATACCATCATGCTGATGTTGAACCTGGCGACTTCCTTCCTGCGTTACCAGCAAAAAGTGCAGCAAGGTGAATGGCAGAAGACTGACCAGTTCTGCCTGCTGGATGCACCGATTGTCGAGCTGTCCGGAAAAACTTTAGGAATTGTAGGCTATGGCGAGCTGGGTAAAGCCGTTGCTAAACTGGCAGAAGCCTTTGGCATGAACATCATCGTAGGTGCATTACCGAACCGTCCGGGCGATGCTTCACGTGTGCCATTTCAGGAATTATTGCCACAGGTAGATTTCCTTAGCCTGCACTGTCCACTGACTGAAGAAACCCGTGATCTGATCAGCCATGCTGAGCTGGACGCGATGAAATCAGGTGCATTCCTGATTAACTGTGCGCGGGGTGGAGTGATCAATGAAGCGGCACTAGCTCAAGCCTTGCGTGAAGGCAAAATTGCTGGAGCAGCAGTGGATGTGCTGACTGTAGAGCCGCCAAAAGAAGGCAACGTGCTGCTCGATCCAAGCATTCCGAATTTGATTGTCACTCCGCACAATGCCTGGGGCAGTGTCGATGCACGTCAGCGTATTGTGGATCAGATGATCGAAAATATTAAAGCCTTTCAATCTGGTCAGCCGATCCGTCAGGTCAATTAAAACCAGTTTATGAAAACAAAAATGCTGATCCGAGGATCAGCATTTTTTCTGGTTTTCAGGTGTGACGTATTTTTTTAACAGGTTAGCAAATTCCATCTGTACTAGTTCAGAATTTGGATTGAACACAGTTTCCTGATAAATCCGTTTCGATTCCGGTGCCTTCTGATCAGGAAATTCCTCAAAAGAAGTCCGATATTGCGTTTCAAACATATAGCTCAGACGGTTTTGATGGAAATAGGTAGTTCTGAAGTTATAAGCAGTTTCACCATAAATGCTAATCTTTAACTTACACATGCCAGCCAACTGATACAGGTCGGCATTATTTCCGGATGCTGACTGAAACTGCTCTTCATCCAGATGTTCGATATGCTGGATTTTCTTGCCTTCTGCCTCATGGCTATATTCATTTTTGCCATTAAACAGGCTGCGTTGTGGTCGTGGTGCCTCACCATTTAAAGCGGTGATGGAAGTGAGGAGGGTTTCGCTGGAAAACAGCAGAACCAGGTAGAGGATACCGACACCGGTGAGAATGCCGACTATAAAGCTGAGGAGAATCTTTTTCATTTTTATAATCTTCTTGTGGGGTGCCTAAGTATCAGTCTAAATCCAGCTTCTGAGATGTTCAATGCTGCAAAATAAAAAGCCCATAAAGGGCTTTTTTTGAAGAGATTTTTTACAGATCGGTCACGGCATAACTGGTGGCACCACCTGAGCTGGACTCTTGCTGCGGTGCTGTGCTTTGGGTTGCAGAAGAAGATTGGCTTAGAGGCTGTTGCTCAATCGGTGCTGGCTGCTCCGGACTGCCGAGCCAAACGTCTTTGGTTTTCTGAATTTTCTGGCCAGTTTGCTGTGCTGCTTGAGTTGCGGTCTGGTCTACTTTTTCAATGGTGGTTGCAGCGGTAGATTTGGTGCTGTTCCAGGCACGGTCAACTTTTGGTCTGACTTTCTCTACCCCTTTTTCAGCTGCCTGACCGACTTTTTCAGCGGTATTGATCACGCCTTCCTGAGCTTTATAAGCAAAGACATGCAGCAGGTTTGGATTATCGCCATACGGTTTGATTGGCTTGCCTGAGCCTTGCTGCTCGGTGCTTTCACTAGCTTGAACGTTTTGAATCACAATAGGTGCGCACAGCAACAATGCGGTGCCGAGGATCATGCTTTTTTTCATCATCATTTTTTTCATGGTCATAGGGTAGTCGACCTCATCATTCGCTGGTGGTCTTTAATTGCTGTATTTCAGTGTAATGGAAAGGGATGTAAAAACAATGGATTTTCTGTGCAATTCACTTAACTGAGCGCGTGCAAAAGGAAGCAAGTTGTTTTGGTTTTGAAGAAGAAAAATCAGTGAATTTTTGTGGGAAGAATTAAAGGGGGGAATGCCCTGTATTAGTATTCAATACAGGGCGGTGACGCTTAGTCACATTGTTCGATCGCTTCTTTGGCAAAGTGGTTGCGCAGTGCCAGGAAGTTCTTCTGCACGGTCTCGCTGTGCAGGTCAAATTTTTGTGCAGTACTGGTTTTGTCGCGCTGGAAGGTTGCTGAACCAGCGTCAATTAAAGTCAGACCTTTAAATGACCATTGTTCGATCACGCGGCCTTCTTCAAGCTGGCCTTTAAATTCGATGACGCATTTGTCCATGAATTTGGTCAGTTTTGCACTGTTATTGGCGGTTTCAGGATAAACGTCAATATTTTGAACTTCCTGTAATACCCCAAGTTCCAGTTGTGGAATGGTTGGCTGTGATGTACATGCTGTAAGTGCGATACCCGCAAGAGTCGTCATAATGAGAGTTTGAAATTTCATGTGCTTCTTTCTTGTAGAGTGTTGTTAAGGTGAGTATAGGCAATTCAGATGAAATTGCCTATGATCTAAAAACTAATTTTTAAACAATAATCTACCCTTATAGATATGAATCACCTACTAGACTTATTAGATCAAATAGAAAATTTAGAAGATCAGTTACGTGATCATATTAATCGGGGAGTTCTTCATTACCAATTATTAAATGATAAGCATAAGTGGTGGATGCTATGTAGTGCTTTAGATGTTTTGGGCGATACATCTATAGCCTTTAAAGATTATTTGCAAACGGAGTTCCCTAAAGAAACAGGGCTGAAATACATTTATTGCTATGGAATTTTGCAATGTTTCATTCTTCAACAAGATAGTTTGAAGCATCTATATGAAGTATTTGCAGTTCAGTGGGAAGTAACTAGTGAGTTGAAGCAAATTCGTAAAGTTAGGAATGCTTCGATAGGTCATACAGTTTTAAACAATGAAGGAGGAAGAAGCGAAAAGGATAGGAATGAATTTAATAATTTTATTTCCCGTATCACTATTAATAAATTTGGTTTTGATCTACTGAGATATTCAAAAAAGACGAAAGATACAGTTTATGAAGAAATTCATATTCATGAGTTGCTTACGAAGCAACTGGATGAAGTGATTGTTCTATTAAGACGACTAATAAAAGAAATCATTACTATGGAAAACGAAGAAAAAAAGAAATTTGAAAATGAAAAAATAGTTGATTTACTGCCAATTTCTTATTGGTTTGAAAAAATTCATAGCATTTATGATGAGCAAAATAAGTTATTTGCTTATACAGCTTTGGATCATATCCAAAAGCAATATTTAGAGTTGAAACAGTCTTTAGAAAATAGATTATTGCAGGGTGAAGACTGGTTTAATGAAATTAAAGAAAATCAATGTTAGATAATGATGAGCATACTGCACGTATATGTAATTTTTATCTTGATGAAAAGAATGATTATTTCAAAAGATTAATGGCGGAAATTGATGAAAAGTATGAAATAAGAAATGATCTCTAAAGCGGATTTTTTTAAATAATAAGTCTATGTGAAAAATACTCTATCTCAAAGCATGCTTGATCCGAGAGTAGAATCTAAATATAAAAACTAGAAAGAAAGATATGAAAAGTTTTACTCAGATTTTTGCAATATGTATGTTGCTTGTCTTACCCATCATTACGCATGCGGATGGGGTTATGCCATTAGGCCAACTATTCGTGATGAGATTCTTTATCTTGGTTGTGATTGCATTCCTAGCGCTGTTATTGGGTGGGGAGTTTGATGTTAAAGACGATAAAAATCAGGATAAAGACAAGTAAGAAATTATTTTCACCATAATAAAAAAAACCCGCTCTAAAGCGGGTTTTTTTATTGAATCAGAACTTAGTGTTGAAGCACTGAAATATCTGCAACTTTAGTGAACAGGTCACGCAACTGAGCAAGCAGACGTAAACGGTTTGCTTTCAGGTTAGCATCATCCGCCATTACCATGACACCGTCAAAGAACGCATCTACTGGCGCACGCAGGGCAGCCAATGCAGACAACGCCGCAGTGTAATCTTTAGAAGCAAATAGTGGCTCAACCACTGGTGTGATTTTTTGCAGTTCAGCGAACAATGCTTTCTCAGCATCTTCAACCAAGTTTGCTTCAACCACAGCACCTTCAGGTGCTGCTTCTTTGGCAAGGATGTTCGCAACACGCTTGTTCGCAGCAGCAAGCGCAGCAGCTTCAGGCAATGCACGGAAGTGATTTACCGCATTTACACGCTTGTCAAAATCAAGTGGAGATTTTGGTGACAACGCTTGAACAGCCTGGATCACATCAACATCAACGCCTTGGTCTTCGTATTTCGCACGGTAACGACCTTCCAGGAATGTAACTGCATCCGCCAGAGTCTTATCGTGGTCTTTCAATATGTCGCCATACGCAGCCAATGCCAACTTGATCAGGTCTTCAATAGATACATCCAGTTCATTTTCAGTCACCAGACGTAGGATACCAATGGCAGAACGACGCAGCGCAAACGGGTCTTTAGAACCTGTAGGTGCCTGCCCGATACCGAAAATACCAGTCAAGGTATCTAGACGGTCCGCAAGGGCAACGGTTGTACCTGTTTTAGTCTTAGGCAGAACATCACCTGCGAATTTAGGCAGGTACTGTTCACCCAACGCTTCAGCCACTTCGAGGTTTTCACCTTCAAGACGTGCGTAGTAAGTACCCGCGATACCTTGAAGTTCTGGGAATTCGCCCACCAGCTCAGAAGTTAAGTCGCATTTCGCAAGTAAAGCTGCTTTTTCAGCATCTTCCGCTTTGGCACCAGTAATCGGCGCCAGTGCGACAGCCAGTTTGGCAATACGTTGAGATTTGTCCCAAAGTGTACCCAGTTGTGCCTGGAATACCATATTGGCCAGTTTCTCTTTGCGAGAAGCCAGTGGCTGTTTCTGGTCTTGCAGGAAGAAGAACTCGGCATCAGACAGACGTGGACGAACCACTTTTTCATTACCTTCAATGATCTGGCTTGGGTCTTTAGACTCAATGTTCGAAACGGTAATGAAGTAAGGCTGTAATTTATTTTCAGCATTCACCAGACAGAAATATTTCTGGTTGTCCTGCATGGTGGTGATCAGGGCTTCTTGAGGAACCGCAAGGAAGCGTTCTTCGAAGCTTGCACGTAATGCTACAGGCCATTCCACCAGTGCAGTGACTTCGTCACGAAGATCCGCAGGAACGATGGCAATCGCATTCACTTCATCCGCCAGCGCTTTTACTTGCTGGTCGATGATGGCTTGACGCTCTTCAAAAGACGCTACCACTTTCGCAGCGCGTAGGGCATCCAGGTAAGCATCAGCATTTGCCAGGGTAATCGCTTCAGGAGCGTGGAAACGGTGACCATAAGTCACGTTGCCTGCTTTGTGATCCTGAATCGTTGCATCAATCACTTGATCATCTTTCAGCAAGACTACCCATTTTACTGGACGTACGAATTCGGTACGGCTTGCTGCAGAACGCATGCGTTTTGCGATTGGCAACTGATCCAGTGAATGTTGCAGGATTTGTGGCAGTAAAGCGTCCAGGCTTTGACCTTTGACATCTTTCAGGTAGCAAACTTTTTCAACTTTACCGGCCTGGAAAGTAGATATCTGATCAATGGTGATGCCTTGACCACGCATAAAGCCTTCAAGCGCTTTGGTTGGTTTGCCGTCGCTATCATAAGCGGCTTGCACAGCAGGGCCGTCAAAACGTTTTTGAGTGTCGGCTTGCGCACCATCTACATTCACGATTTTCAAAGCCAGACGACGTGGCGCTGCATAGGCTTCGATCGCATCGAAAGCCAGACCCGCATCTTTTAAGCCTTTTTCAGTTTCGGCTTTTAACGCGTCACGTAATTTTTTCAGGCTTTTTGGTGGAAGTTCTTCACAGCCAAGTTCAAATAAAACTGTATGTTTAGACATTATTTGTTCTCCGCTGATTTTTCTGCTTGAGCAGCTTCGGCTTCCACTTGAGCTTTAAGCTGGGCCAGGACTTCGTCACGTAGGTGTGGTTCTGCCATTGGGAAACCAAGTTTCGCGCGTGCAGCCACATAGCTTTGTGCAATTGAACGTGCCAGAGTACGGACACGCAGGATATAACGTTGACGTTCAGTCACAGAGATCGCGCCACGTGCATCCAGCAGGTTAAAGCTGTGTGATGCTTTGACTACCTGTTCGTATGCAGGCAATGGCAGTTCAGCTTCCATCAGGCGAGTTGCTTCTGATTCATAGAAGTCGAACAGTTCAAACAGTTTGTCGACTGGTGCATATTCGAAGTTATAAGTCGATTGTTCCACTTCGTTTTGATGGAACACATCGCCATAGGTCACTGTACCGAACTGGCCTTTGGTCCAAACCAGATCGTAAACCGAGTCTACGCCTTGCAGGTACATGGCCAGGCGTTCCAGACCATAAGTGATTTCACCGGTTACTGGGTAACATTCAACACCACCAACTTGCTGGAAGTAAGTGAACTGAGTCACTTCCATACCGTTCAGCCAGACTTCCCAGCCTAGACCCCAAGCACCCAGTGTTGGAGATTCCCAGTTATCTTCCACGAAACGGATGTCGTGAACGAGAGGATCAATCCCGATCGCTTTTAAAGAATCCAGATACAGCTGCTGGATGTTGTCCGGGTTTGGCTTCAGGACTACCTGGAACTGGTAGTAGTGTTGCAGACGGTTCGGGTTTTCACCATAACGGCCATCTTTAGGACGACGTGATGGCTGAACATAAGCGGCATTCCAGGTTTCTGGACCGAGCGCGCGAAGGAATGTTGCAGTGTGGAATGTCCCTGCACCCATTTCCATGTCGTAAGGTTGTAAAACGACGCAGCCTTGCTCCGCCCAGTAGTTTTGTAAGGCAAGAATTAAGCCTTGGAAGGTATCAATATGCGATATGGCGCGACTCATGGTCATCCACTTAAAATTAGAGAAAAATTGCGCTCAATTATAAGGATTTTAAGGGGGAGTGGCAAAGGTTAAACCGCTGTTCGGCAGTTTTTATCGAGAATAAGATAAATGCACGACAGTGGATGAATACAGTCATAAATTACATTGTGATTCTTTGAAAATGGGTCGGTCTCATGAAAATTTTTCATCTAATAAAAAGATTGCAATGAATAAGATAGAAAAAATGAATATTTTTTGCTCTTTATTTTGATTTAATTTCTTTAAATGAATTAAAAACTTACATTTTTATAAGCAAAAAAATGATTATTTAAAGATGTAAAATTAATACATCTTTAAGATGGAGAGTTTTATAATGCCGCGACTCCCCAAAACAACAATTCAGGCCAACCGTGTTTCATAGCTCTTCAGAATGGCTACTCAGCCTTAAGCCGAATTTTAAGATTCTTCCTGTCAAAGACCGACTCCTGTGTGGCCTTGGTGCACTGATTGGTCTGGCACTTTCGTCCCTGATCAGCTGGTGGGTGCTGGGTGATTTTCAAGCCTGGTATATTGCGCCGATGGGAGCTTCATCGGTACTGCTGTTTGCTGTACCTGCCAGTCCATTGGCACAGCCGTGGAATATGGTGGTCGGGAATACCATTGCCGCGATTGTCGGGGTGACTTGTACTTTGCTATTCCCAAGCTTAACACTGGCATTCAGTTTTGCCGTATCGATTGCGATTATCCTGATGCTGAGCACAGATTCGCTGCATCCACCAAGTGGTGCGGTAGCGATTACCGCAGTGCTGGGTGGCGATGCCGTGCATGAGCTGGGTTATGCCTTTGTGTTCTATCCGGTCTTGCTGAACTCGGTATTGTTGATGGTCGTGGCGATTGTGTTTAACCGGATGCTGGGGAAGGCCTATCCGCAGCAGATCCAGATCAATACCCGTTCCAAAGACCCGACACCAACCCAGAAAGTCACCATTCAGCCACAGGATATTCAGGCGGTGCTGGATCAGCAGACCCAGTTACTGGATATCAGTGAATATGACCTGCAAAAAATCATTCTGGAAGCGCAGAGCAAGGCCAGCGAACGTGCCGATAGCCCGTTCCTGTGTCAGGACATTATGAGTAAGGATGTGGTGAGCCTGCAGGAAACTGATGATATTCAGCATGCTCTAGCCAAATTCAGACAGATGAACCTGATGAGTCTGCCGGTGATCAATGCCGAGAAAAAACTGGTCGGCACGCTGGCCATGTATCAGGTGGTGGAATGGTTCCAGCGGGCCAGTGATATCCGTAGCGGCTGGGAATCTGAAGTGGGGCATATCATGAGCCGCAAGGTGGTAACAGTGCAGCCAAACCAGCCAATCAAGGATCTGGTGCCGTATTTTGTAGAACGCTCATTTAACTATATCCCGGTACTGAGTGAAGAGAGAGTCGTGGGCATTATCAGCCGTGCCGATATGATTGCTGCGCTGCATCAGGAGCTGAATGCATTTAAGTTGAGTGCCTGATCTGGACTGATTCCCAAAATAAAAAAGCACGCCGTGGCGTGCTTTTTTATGCGCTGAAGTTACAGGAAGAACCAGTAAATAAATAGTGAAACGATGAATACGCACATGATATTCAGCACGACACCCACCTTCATCATTTCAGACTGCCGGATATGACCGGAACCAAACACAATCGCATTTGGTGGTGTAGCCACAGGCAGCATGAAGGCACAGGAAGCACCAATACCAATCACGATCACCAGAATTTCCTTCGGCATCCCCATCTGGTCGGCAATGGCCGCGAAAACTGGTACCAGCAGGGCAGCAGAAGCCGTGTTACTGGTAAATTCGGTCAGGAAGATAATGAAGGCTGCCACGACAAAGATAATGAGCAGAGGGGAAGCATCACCAAAGGCATTGGCCAGGGTTTGACCCAGTACCAGCGAGCTGCCGGAATCTTTTAGAACCGCACTTAAGGTCAGACCACCACCAAACAGGAACAGCACGCCCCAGTCGGTATTGTCTGCCACCTGTTTCCAGGTGGCTGTACCTAGAATCACCACCATACAGGCGGCCAGAATCGCGATCCAGGTATCTGGCTGGCTGATGCCAAAGTTTTCAGTCAGCTTTTTACTGAAAATCCAGGCCAGTGCAGTACAGATAAACAGCACCATCGTCGCAATACGGGTGCGATTCCATGGAATGTCTTCAGTGACAAAATTTACTTTATGATTCAGCTTCGGACGTAGCACCAGATACAGGCTGACCAGCATGGCAGGCAGGATGATGAACATCATTGGCAAGCCGATTTTCATCCAGTCTGCGAAGGTATAGTCTAAAGCCTTGGCAGCAATCGCATTTGGCGGTGAACCCACGATAGTGCCCAGACCACCAATACTGGCGGAGTAGGCAATCCCCAGCAGAATAAAGACAAAGGTTTTGCGGTCTTTTTCTTCATCCAGATGGCTGAGTAAGCCCAGGGCTAGCGGTAACATCATGGCTGCGGTGGCGGTATTGGAAATCCACATCGACAGTGCAGCAGTCACAATGAAGATCGCCAGTACGGCAGCACCCAAGTGACCACCAGACATCGAGATAATCCACATGGCGATTTTTCGGTCCAGCTTCTGGATATGCAGTGCCGACGCAAGCGCAAAACCACCAAAGAACGGGAAGATGGTTGGGTCTGCAAAGGTGGTCAATGCAGCCTGTGTGGTGATCGGTACCAGTTCATCCCCTTTGGCCATGGGCATGGCCAGGATCACGGCCAGGATCGGCACAAGTAGGGCGGTAATGGTGATATGAATCGCTTCGGTTAGCCAAAGGATGCCAATGAAGCACAGCAGGGCCAGACCTTTATTGGCATTCTGGTCATAGGGCAAAATCTGGTACAGGCCAAAGGAGACAATGGCGGCGATAATAATCAGCACCCATCCTTTGACAAGCCCCTTGGGTATGGCATCGGTGGGAGTGGCGAGGTTTGGGCTTGTCATAAGCACCCTCCGTAGTGTTATCTAGCTAATTTTTATTAAGAATATATTGCTACTATATAGGCTTTTCAGTGCAGAGGAAGTAGATCACGGCAAAAATAAATTGTTCGAATGTTGTAATAGGCCGACGCTTTGCCAAAGGGTCTCCACGCCCAGCACCATCAGTAGACTGAGAATCAGGAGCTTGAAATGATGTTGGGACAGGCGATGCCGGATTTTGCTGCCGATCCAGACTCCGAACAGGGCAAAAATTGTAATGCCCAGTAGCAGGGACTGCTGTTGCGGGTTGATCTGAACCAGAATGGGAAATAGCAGCAATAACTGGATCAGTTTGCTGGCAATAAAGTTCAGGTTGCTGATAATCACAATATCGGTTTTGCTGAGCTGGCAGCTAAGCAGATACATCATCAGGAAGGGGGCCATGGCATTGGTGGCACCACCAATCACTCCGGCAAGCAGACCAAAACATAACATGCTGATCACATGGGGACTGGTTTTAAAGGATTTATCCCGTAGCTGATCCAGAACATAAAAAAGAATGACCAGACCCAGCAACAGTTTCAAATAGCCTTCATTCAGCCACAGCAGCAGTTGGACACCCAGCAAACTGCCCAGCAGACTGCTTAAAATCAGCGGCCAGTACAATTTCAGATAATGGCGAATGCTTTGCAGCAGGCTATGCTCTGAATCTGAATTCAGCATCAGCAAGTTGAGCATCAGGCAGGGCAGAATTACCAGTGTCACCGCCAGGTTTAAAGAATATTGTGTTGACAGTACTGCTGTGCTCAGCATTGGAAAGCCGAAACCGCTCAAGCCATGCAATAGCGCGGCAAGGGCACACAGGCACAACACAATCCATTCTGCTTGACTCATCCTGAATCCATTTTTTACTTGGTGTTTTATTTAACTTATCGATAAAACAGGCTTTTGGCAAAGCCTGAAGAAATAATTTAACAATCTGATAGGTTTCCCAAAAAACAGGCAAAAAAATGCTGTGGTCATTAGGGGAAATGCCACAGCAGAAAAGGGGTAAACGGACTAACTTTGATTAAGAATAAACTTCAATCAACTTCCTTTAAGAGTAACTTACAGCGGATCTTTGTTGATATCCCGGATTGGTCGCTGATACCCCATGGATTGATAGGGGGTATGTTCAACCATTTCCTGTTTTTTAGGGATCACCAGCCACAACACCAGATACACCAGAATCCCTGGAAAGGCCGCGCTCATAACGGATATCAGCACGAAAATCACGCGCAATAAATTTGCATTCCAACCAAAACGTTCAGCAATACCACCCATTACACCAGCAATCATGTTTGAGCGGTTAGAGCGATATAAACCAGTATTGGCCATCCAGGTCTCCTTAAAACTTGGGAAGAAAGAACAACAATGTTCTTAAATAAATATGGAGATTCATTCTGCTTTTTAAAGTGTCTGAATTCAGTTTATTGGTAAAGTTATGTAAAGGGCGATTAAGTATTTTTCCATAAATCATTAACATGAAGCCGAGGGGACTGGAATTCAATAATAACGTTATGTCCATCACTTTATAAAAACATCTGCAAGTATGTAATCTGGTTGAAATTAAATGAAATTTAAGCTTTTAAATGGAGTGAAAGTGCTGAGCTACGTGTCCAGTGCTGCGCTGCTCAGCATGCTGACCGTTGCCGGATGTGAAAAGCATTCCGGGAAGCCGATTAGCGATGCTGATCTGGCCTTGATTCCGAAAGAAGGTGTGCCGGTATCGATGGCCAATCAGGAGATGACATCTGAAAGTGCGGCAGCCAAAAAACTTACCGATATTGCCGGTCAAGCGACCATGCCTTTGCGGGATGATTCAACAGTTGGACCTGTGCCGGATTATGCCAAGGATTTTGTCGGGCGTTATTATACCGAAGTGTCCTGTAATGACGGTTTCTCTCCGTGTAGTGGTGGCAAGGCGATTTTTGTGCTGACTTTGGCTCAGGATGGCACCGTGTATCGCAGCATCCTGCAGCATGGCAAGGTGTTTACTTTCCAGAATAAGGTTGAAGCACCCAATTCAACCTATACCAAAGACCGTTGGGAAATGAACCCAAGCCTGAAGGAATTGAAGGTTTACCGCAAAGAAGGACTGGTGCTGTATTACGATGTCAAAGATGACACCACCTTGGTGATGAATATTGCGAAAACCCAGCAAGAAAACCAGCAGGAACTGATGGAAATGCATTACAAACTGCCACGAATTTCGTATCAGCTGACCAAAGATGTGAGGAATACTTTGCCTTAAAGGGTGAGATGGGAATATTGATAAAAATTAAAAAGCTAAAATAAGAATTATTAGAAAGTATAAAAAATATTTGTTTTAAATCAATCAAATAATCTTGGTGGGTTGTGTGGGGTTCGAACCCACGACCAATAGATTAAGAGTCTACTGCTCTACCAACTGAGCTAACAACCCTGAGTAAGGATTAGTGAACTTAAAGCAAAGCTTTAAAATTTCACCCGACCACAAGAAAAAATCTAAGACTTTTTCACAGTACATTCAAGTACTGTAGGTTTGCAATCGGTAAGCAAAATTTCGAGAATGGCAATACAAAACCGGGAATGGTTTGTTGTCTTGGTCGGAATATGCAGGTTTCGTTATCTTCGCAGACTGGAAGAAAGAAGCCCTAAGAAAGAATGGTGGGTCGTCCGCGACTCGAACGCGGGACCAACGGATTAAAAGTCCGCTGCTCTACCAACTGAGCTAACGACCCATTCGGATAATCAAA
The DNA here is from genome assembly GCF_000773685.1 of Acinetobacter sp. HR7. Lineage (GTDB taxonomy): Bacteria > Pseudomonadota > Gammaproteobacteria > Pseudomonadales > Moraxellaceae > Acinetobacter > Acinetobacter thermotolerans. The sequence goes on from NZ_JPQO01000200.1 coordinate 35,974, forward strand.
GTAGCTTTGATTGAAATTTCTAAAAAGAGTTTTTAGAAATGATGGTGGGCCGTCCGCGACTCGAACGCGGGACCAATGGATTAAAAGTCCACTGCTCTACCAACTGAGCTAACGGCCCATCAAGGGATATCAAATTTAATGGTGGGTCGTCCGCGACTCGAACGCGGGACCAACGGATTAAAAGTCCGCTGCTCTACCAACTGAGCTAACGACCCATATCATTTGATGGAGCGTATTGTAGCAAGATATGAAATCAGCGCAAGTAAAAAATAACAAAGTTGCCCATGTTTGATTATAAATACAACAATTTGAATTTATGTACACAAAAAATAGGCAACTTCAGCGTTTAGAAACGATATTGATAGGCCTGGATATTGGCAAAGATCTCAGGAGTTACATCGGTATAGGCATCGGTTCCTGGCAGCCAGACCAGCAGGCGCTCATCGGTTTTGCTTGGATCAAATGCTTGCTCTTTCAGTTTATTTTTCTGGTATTTAAAGGTACCAGTGGTCTCAACCTGTTTCTGTACCCGCAGGAATACCGGGACTGCATAAGCGGGCAGGCATTTCTTGAAACAGCTTAGCATTTCTTTCAGATCAGCCTCGTTCAACTGCGTATCTGGCTTCAAAGTAATCGCAGCCATACCGGCACGGCCATTGGTATTGGGAATTTCCACACCATAAACCACGGCTTCCACGATCTTGTCGTACTCGGTTAGCATGTTTTCCACTTCGGTTGTCGAAACATTCTCGCCTTTCCAGCGAAAAGTATCACCGAGACGATCGACAAACTGAGCGTGGCGGAAACCGATATCACGCACCAGGTCTCCGGTGTTGAAATAGGCATCGCCTTTGCAGAACACGTCTTTCATGATCACGGACTTGTTTTTTTCCGGGTCGGTATAGCCATCAAATGGTGAACGACGGGTAATTTTACCTATTAACAGACCAGTTTCGCCTTTTTTGACGCGTTTGCAGCGGCCTTTGGCATCACGGATTGGCTCGTTTTTATCCTTATCGAATTCAATGATCGCATACGGCGTTGGTGAGAAACCGACGGTGTTGTCAAAGTTGAATACATTACTGAAGCCAACGTTGCCTTCACTAGAAGCATACAGTTCCAGCACTTCTTCAATGCCAAAGCGTTCCTTGAACTTATCCCAGATATTTGGACGCATGCCATTCCCGATCATCTTTTTGACGCGGTGGCCTTTTTCCAGCTCAAATGGTGGCGCATCCATCAGGTAGCGGCATAGTTCACCAACATAGCCGATGGCAGAGGCATCGAATTTTTTCACGTCTTTCCAGAAGGAAGAAGTCGAGAATTTACGGCGAATGGCAAAAGTACCGGCACCGGCAATCACGCCACACCAGCACACCACCATACCAGTCGCGTGATAGAGCGGCAGGGTGCAGTACATCACGTCATCTGGTCCCAGATTCAGCACATGACCATAAGTCCCATAAGCCAGTGTCCAGCGGCTATTGGTGAAGATCACCGCTTTAGGCAGGCCTGTGGTACCTGAAGTATAGATATAGAACAGGCCATCCTTACCTTGCACAGTGTGGGTGGTCGATGGATTGAATTTCGGGAAGCTGTCAATCACTTCGGCCAGATTGACAAAACCTTCGGGTGCAGTGCCAACATCTTGTCGGGTCGGCTGATCTGCAAACCATTGGAAGCGGTCAGCGGCAATATTCAGGTCATTACGAATTTCTTCAACTGCATGACGGCATTCTTCACCAACAATCACAGCAATCGGTTTAACCAGATTAATGCTATGGGATAGTACTTTACCGACTTGAGAGGTGTTGAGCAGGGCAATGGTGACACCAAGTTTGGCCAGACCAATCACGCTGGCGACCATTTCCGGACGGTTCTCGACCATCACCGCAACCACATCACCTTTTTTTGCGCCGAGCGACAGGTAGTAATGCGCAATCTGGTTGGCCCAGCCATTCAGTTCTGAATAGCTAAAACGCTGGTCTTCAAAGTGCAGAGCAATCCCGTCCGGATTACGCTGCACCGCTTTTTCAAACGCCAGGCCCAGACCGGCAGGAGTATTCGGGGTACGTAAATAGGCCTGTTTCAGTCCATTTACCAGGTTCGGTACTTTTTTCAGGAAAGCAGGGATTTTGGCAGCGACATCAGCAATACCAATCAGATCATGTTGTGTGGTTTGGCTCATGGTAATCCTATTTCTTCTACGTATCCGATACGCGCAATAAATATGCAGTAACTGTCCATTGTATTTTTAATCGTTGATTCCAAGAGTAATCAACCTAATTTGACAGAATCTAGCAAAAAAAACCTAGCCACCGGAATGACTAGGTTTTTTTAGTTCACTGCAATTCGGCAAATTATGATTCAGTTGCAGTATTGGCTTTTTTCGGTGGACGACCACGTGGACGACGTGGGCGGGCAGGCGATTTCTCAGCTTTCGCTGGTGCTGCTTCCACTGTTTCAGCCTTTGGCTTAGCTGTTTCAGCTGCATTTTCTTCTGCAACTGGCGCTGCTTCTGCTGTTGATTGCTCAGCTTCCGCAGTTGCTGGTTCAGCCTGTTCAGCCAATTCTAGCTGTGCAGGAGCTTCAGCTACCTGTTCAGTCTTCAGCGCCTCTACAGTTTCAGCAGGCTCTGCTGCAACTGCTTGAGCTTCTGCAGCCGGTTCAGCTAGCGGCTGTTCAGCTTGTGCTTCAGCTTTTTCTTCAGTTTGTTGAGCTGCCTGTTTAGCCTGCTCAAGTGCTTGTTCTGCAGCAAGTTTTGCCAGACGACGACGTTCACGTGGATCATTCGCTACACGTTTGGTTGCTACAGGTTTAGGTGGAGTCAGATCCAGTACCGGAGCTGGCTCTGGTTCAGGCTGAGCTTTCGCTACTTCTACATCACGCGTTACGGGTTTCTTCTCAACAACTGCTTGAGCCGCAAGGCTTTCGTTGTACTGTTGAGTGAACTTGTCCAGTGCACGGTTGAAGGTTGCCATCAGGCCGAACTGTTCGATCAGCACTGAGCAGTCTTCACCGTAAACATGACGGATCAGCGTGCCGACAGTGTATTGACCAAGGGTTGGTACCTGACTTGGACGCACTTGTTCAACCTGAGCCTGCTGACCTTGTGCGGCACGACGGTCACGACGACGTTGACGTGGGTCATTGCTGGCACGGGTTTTTTCCGCAGCTTTCGGCGCTGCCTGTTCAAGTGCAGCCGCTGGAGCAGGTGGTTCAGTCAGTTCAACCGCTTCAGTTTTCTGTTCCAGTTCTGCTGCCATGGTAGCTACCGCTGGCGCCTTTTCAGGTGCAGTTTCAGCTGGAGCAGCAACCACAGGTGCAGTACCGTTCAGTGCCACGATTTCGCTTTGACCCTGGTCAATGTTCACGACCATCGCAGTTGCAGTTACTTCCTGACGCGGTGCATCAACAAGTTCGACACGCACTTGCTGTTCATTCACGACCGGAGCTTCAACCACTGGCGCTGGCGCAGCAGCTTGCTCGTTCAGCACGCTTTGATCGCGGTGGCGATTTGGACGTTCTGGACGTGGCTGGTTACGGCGGTCACGACGTGGCACATTTTGCTGTTGCTCATTGCCCTGATTATCACCTTGTTGTGCAGACTCGTTATGGTGCTGACGGCGAGAACCACGTTGTTTATTTTCACGTGCTTCCTGGCGTTGTTCCTGGCGAGACAACTGAACCACTTCTTCATGCACCTGATGTTGTGCATTGTCGTGCTGCTGAGAATCACGTGGCTCTTTGTGCTTGTTACGCTGTTTCTTGTTGCGTTGTGATTTCTCATGTTCAGCTTTTTCAGTCTGATCGCGTTCAGGTTTGTGGACTACAGTCGATGGTGCCAGATAAGCATTGCTAGCCGCTGCAGGTGCGACTGCTGGAGCTGCCTGGACTGGCGCTGCTGCTGTAGGTGCAGCAACCTGACCGAACTGACCACGACTTACTGCGCCGCTGTTGACCATCTGTTCAATCGCTGCTGCGGCATTGTTTGCAGTACGGGATTGATCAATTGTGGTTGCCTGTTTTTGTACAAACAGGTTTTCTAGCCATGCACATGGGCTGGCAGTTGGAGCAGTAGCAGCTTGTGCAGGTGCTGGTTGTGCTGCAGCAGGTGCCTGCTGTGCATTCTGGTTATTGCGGCGTTTGTTGTTTTTGCCGTTTTGCGGTTGTGCTGGAGCCGATGCAATAGCAAGTGCGTGCTGTTCTTCTTCCAGATGCCATTCAGAAGCTTCGTAGCCCAACTCTTTTTCGCTTGAACGGGTTGCTTCAGTGCGTTCATAACTGGTTGGTGCAAAGCCTTCTGGGTTATAAGAAATCTCGTAATGTGGAGTTTCTAAGTGAGGGTGAGGCAGTACAGTCACACGAACATTGGAAGTCTGTTCCAGATATACTAGGCTGTGACGTTTTTCATTGAGCAGGAATGCCGCGATTTCTACTGGTACTTCAACCTGAACTTCACCATGACGTTCACGCAGGGCAATTTCTTCCACTTTACGCATGATTGAAAGGGATAGAGAACGCAGGTCACGAACCATACCGGTACCATGACAACGTGGGCAAACATAGCCAGTTGCTTCTTCAAGTGAAGGACGCAGACGTTGACGGCTCATTTCCATCAGGCCGAAACGTGACAGCTGGCCGAACTGGATCCGTGCACGGTCGCTTTGCGTTGCTTCACGCAGTTTCGCTTCTACCATACGCTGGTTGCGGTCTTTGGTCATGTCGATAAAGTCGATCACCACCAAGCCACCGATATCACGTAAACGTAACTGGCGTGCAATTTCTTCTGCAGCTTCAAGGTTGGTGTTCAGCGCGGTGTCTTCAACGTCCTGACCACGGGTTGATTTTGCTGAGTTGATGTCGATTGAAACCAATGCTTCAGTCTGGTCAATCACGATCGAACCGCCAGAAGGCAGTTTTACTTCACGTTCATAAGCAGTTTGAATCTGGCTTTCGATACCAAAGTGAGCGAATAAAGGCTCATTTAAAGTATAGGTTTTCAGCTTGTCTAACTGGCGTGGCATGACCGCTTTTACGAAGTTATAGGCTTCGTTGTAAGCTTGTTCAGAGTCAATCAGGATTTCAGCAACATCATCACGTAAATAGTCACGGATGGCACGAGTCACCACACCTGCTTCCTGATGTACCAGCATTGGTGATGGACCAGAGTTAGCCGTGCTTTGGATTTGCGCCCAAAGGTCTAGCAGATGTTGCAAGTCAAGTTGCAATTCTTCTTGCGTACGGCCAATACCTGCAGTACGTACGATCACGCTCATACCACGTGGTACGTTTAAAGACGCCAGCATTTCTTTCAGTTCTTCACGCACTGAACCGGAAATCTGACGGCTGATACCACCACCTTTCGGGTTGTTTGGCATCAAGACCAGATAACGACCAGCAAGTGAGATGAAAGTAGAAAGAGCAGCACCTTTGTTGCCACGTTCTTCTTTTTCAACCTGAACCAGAAGTTCTGTGCCTTCAGTAATCAGTTCACGGATATTTGAAGTCTGGCGAGGATCTGCCTTGAAATAAGAGCTTGCGATTTCTCGCATTGAAAGGAAGCCTTGGCGGCCTGCACCGTATTCAACGAATACTGCTTCCAAAGAAGGTTCTACGCGAGTGACGTGACCTTTATAGATATTCGATTTTTTTTGTTCACGGGTACGATTTTCTAAATCGAAATCGTAAAGACGCTGACCAGTGACAAGTGCAACGCGAATTTCTTCGGCATGTGTTGCATTAATCAACATACGTTTCATGGGTGTAACACCTTATAGTGATACACACCAAAAAATCGCTATTCACGTAGCGAACATCAAACATCACGGATCAATGGCTCAGATCGCAAATGTTTTGGCATCGTGGTCTGAGTCTTTTATTCCCGGCGTCTATTTTGATATAGATCAGCTTCGGTTTTTTGATTCACGTATTGATGATGGCAATACGGCTTCAATCTTTAAACGATTAAAGTCACCTGAACGCTTCACTGGCGGACGAGCGGTGCATTGGATGTGAGTAACTTTCACTGTCACATTGCTCGAAGAGCATCTCTTCTTTGTAGATAGAGTGTCTTGATACGGAATTATCGTCGTATCTTTACAAACTGTGCAGATCCAATGCATCAGACGCTGTAGCCTGAAGTCGTTTTCCAGGGTGCGACTAATCTGATGTGTATCAGTTTACGTTTAAAAGCCAACAAAGTTGGCAGCATATTTTTTCCGGCAAACTGATTTATGTACCCGAGGTACAATTAAACGCAACAGTTTGCTTTTTTGCCGATATAATAAGCCTTCGGCGTCGGCATAATTCTTTTGGGACCTTCCCGTATTATGTGAGGCTTTAATTGAATGATCATGCACAGAATTAGACCTGGCAGTCACTCACTTTCACTCACAAACGATGGTTTCCGTGCGCTGACTATATCAAACCTTGCATCATCTGCCTATGGGCTAAGCTTATGTTTCTTGTGTAAAGCATAGCCTAAGTGATCAATATTTAATCAATTTCAATCAATTTTTAGGTCATAGTAACTGTATGAATTCTACGCAACAATGGCAAAACGTCACGTGGTTTGAGGTGGATGAACACCAAGACGGACAGCGAATCGATAATTTCCTGTTTAGTCGTCTGAAAGGTGTACCCAAAAGCCGCATCTATCGTTTGATCCGTGAAGGCCAGGTTCGCGTCAATAAAAAACGGATTAAGGCAGAAACCAAACTGAATATTGGTGACCAGATTCGTGTCGCCCCCATCCGTTATGAACAAAAAGATGAGTCTGCTGCGCCAGTGTCTGACAAAGTTGCGCAAGGTCTTTTAGCCCGAGTGGTATATGAAGATGAAGGTCTGATGGTGGTGAACAAGCCATCCGGTATTGCTGTACATGGTGGTAGCGGTGTGGCTTATGGTCTGATCGAAGGCTTGCGTGCCGCGACTGGTAAAAAATATCTGGAATTAATTCACCGCATTGACCGTGACACTTCCGGTCTGGTAATGATCTCGAAAAAGCGCAGCACCTTGAAAACGCTGCAGGATATGTTGCGTGAACACAAAATCCGTAAAACTTATGCTGCCATTGTCAAAGGGCAGGTAACGCTGGACAAGCAACTGATTGATGCACCTTTACACCGTTATGAACTGTCCAATGGTGAACGTCGTGTGCGTGTCTCTAAAGAAGGGAAAGAGTCGAAAACCCAGTGGAACGTGGCAGAGCGTTTTATGCATGCGACACTGGTGTATGCCTCTCCGCTGTCTGGTCGTACCCATCAGATTCGTGTGCATGGACTCAGTATTGGTCATCCACTGGTTGGGGACGAGAAATACGGTCACCAGACTGAATACAATGGTCCAAAGCCACGTCGTTTGTGCCTGCATGCGATGCGTCTGGAAATTCCGGGTTATCCGGTGATTGAAGCGCCATTGCCGGAAGATATGCAGAGTCTGGTAGCGCAGTTAAGAGCGCAGAAGCCGGATTAATCTTTCTTCATAAGATTATCTCCATCTTCTAAGGATATTGAAGGCGACAGGGATGTCGCCGTTACGCTGTGGTATAGGGATGTACCATCAGCGTAACAAAGGATTTTTTGCTACTTTTCATCCTTGAAAAGTAGGTAATACCTACGCGAAAACAGTTGATCATTGAAGCTAATGATGGTTATGAATTAATTTAACCTCTCCCTAACCATCTCCTAGAAGGAGAGGGGCGGTTGCGATAGCTTATTTCATGTTTTGAATTTTCCCGCAAGAAGTAATGAAGCTTTTCTTACTGACTTAAATATAGGAACCTTATATGAATTCACCTGTAAAACTGGTCATTTTTGATTGGGATGGCACTTTATTTGATTCAGTGGGTCAGATCGTGTCAAGTTTACAGTTTGCCGCGCAGCAGTTTCAGCAACCTTTAACTGATGCAGATGCGAAAAGCATTATTGGCCTTGGTTTACCAGAAGTAGCACAGCGACTGTTTCCCGACGTGCCAGAATTACATGCCGATATTTTGCAGGCCTATTCAGAACATTATGTGGCGAACTCAGTCAATGATGCCTGGTTTGAGGGCGTAGCTGAGATGCTGTATAGCTTAAAAGGTGGAGGCATCAAACTAGCAGTGGCAACCGGTAAAAGCCGTAAAGGATTGGATCGAGTACTTAATCAGACCAAAAGTATGGATCTGTTTCATGTGACTCGTGCTGCCAGTGAAACTCATTCCAAACCACACCCGCTGATGCTGGAAGAAATTCTGACTGAAACTGGAGTGCAGGCGCATGAAGCGATTATGGTCGGTGATACTTCTTATGACCTGGAAATGGCCATGAATATTGCCATGCCGAGTGTTGGCGTGGCTTATGGTGTGCATACACCAGAAACTTTAGCGCAGTTTAATCCGCTGTCGATTGTCAACGATGTCAGCAGTTTGCATGAGTTTTTATTGGCTAAAGTCCAATGGAAGGAAGCGATTTAATCTGGTATTCTGCTTTTCATTAAGAAACAGGTATTCTAGTAACCGGGAATGCCTGTAACTGGGTTAAATTCGTGCTTTTAGTCTCATCTTTTAGTCTAATGCTGCAAACTTGACCAAATTAAACCAAGAATATTGTTGATGATTTCACTCGGAATTTTTCTAGAGAAAATAAATAAATCACTGTTTTTATTAAATTAATATAATAAATATTTATAGTTAATAGCTATAGCAAAAAATAAAATAACTATTGGCATTCGTTTCCTAATTTTCCCATTCTTAGACTGTTTATTTTTATGCTCTTTTCAGGATAGGTCTATTTCCCAAATTGCAGATGCTCGTATCGCGGTTTGTTGAGGTCTATTTCTGGATTTCAGCATAAGCCTCATTTTTGCAGTTTAAGGAAACATTGATGTCGAATTCTGCTGTTGTTGAATCAGTTGCACAAGCATTACGTAGCGCTGAATTATCAAAAACTGCGATCGCACCGATCCGTCCACAACTTGGTGGTGAAAGTGCTGACGTGGATATCGCATACGCCGTTCAGGAAGTAAATACAGAGCGTGCATTGTCTGAAGGTCGCCGTTTGGTCGGTCGTAAAATCGGTTTGACATCTAAAGTTGTTCAAGCGCAACTCGGTGTAGACCAACCTGACTTCGGTATGTTATTTGCCGATATGGCCTATGGTGATGGTGAAGCGATTCCTGCAGGTCTATTGATTCAACCGAAAGTTGAAGCAGAAATTGCATTGGTGATCAAAGAAGACTTAACCAAAGCAAAACACACGTATGCAGACATTATCAGTGCAACTGATTATGCATTGCCTGCGGTAGAAGTGGTCGATAGCCGTATCGAAAACTGGAAAATCAGCTTGATCGATACTGTGGCTGATAATGCATCTTCTGCTGCATTCGTTCTGGGCTCTAAGCCTGTCAAACTGAAAAACCTTGATCTTGTGAACTGCAAGATGGTCATGACACGTGGCGACGAAGTGGTTTCTCAAGGCGTGGGTAAAGCATGTCTGGCAAACCCATTAAACGCTGCTGTGTGGCTGGCAGACGAAATGGTACGTCGTGGCCGTCCATTGCTGAAAGGCGACATCATCCTGACTGGTGCTTTGGGTCCAATGGTTGTCGCACAACCAGGCGACGAATTTAAAGTTGAAATTGAAGGCTTCGGTTCTGTAACAGCTGCTTTTGCTGCTGAATAAGGGAATATAAGAGAGTACATTCATGAAAAAGATTAAATGTGCATTGATCGGTCCAGGTAACATTGGTACTGACTTGCTTTATAAACTGCAACGTAGCGAATGGTTAGAACCAGTATGGATGGTGGGTATTGACCCAACTTCTGAAGGTCTGGCGCGTGCAGCGAAAATGGGCCTAAAAACCACTGCTGAAGGTGTAGATGGTCTGCTTCCTCACGTAGTTGAAGATGACATCAAAATCGCATTTGATGCAACTTCCGCTTATGTACACGCTGAAAACAGCCGTAAGCTGAACGAGCTTGGCGTGTTAATGATCGACTTGACTCCAGCTGCAATCGGTCCTTACTGCGTACCGCCAGTGAACCTTGAAGCATTGCTTGAACAAGGCGAAGTGCCAAACGTAAACATGGTGACTTGTGGTGGTCAGGCAACAATTCCTATGGTTGCAGCAATTTCTCGCGTTCAGCCTGTGAACTATGGCGAAATCATCGCGACTGTATCGACTAAGTCTGTAGGTCCAGGTACGCGTAAAAATATCGATGAATTCACTCGTACAACTGCAGGTGCGATTGAGAAAGTCGGCGGTGCGAAACAAGGTAAAGCGATCATCATCATTAACCCGGCTGAGCCACCACTGATGATGCGTGACACTGTTCACTGTCTAGTAGAAGGTGAGCCAGATCAGGCAGCGATCACTGAATCTGTATACGCGATGATCAAAGAAGTTCAAAAATACGTACCAGGTTACAAGCTGGTCAATGGTCCAGTATTTGATGGCAACCGCGTATCGATCTTCCTTGAAGTTGAAGGTCTGGGTGACTTCCTGCCGAAATATGCAGGTAACCTCGACATTATGACTGCAGCAGCTGCACGTACCGCAGAAATGTTTGCAGAACGTGTTTTAAATGCAGTTGAAGCTTAAGGAGCACCTTCATGTCTAAGATTATTATTAATGATATGACTTTACGTGATGGTATGCATCCAATGCGCCATCAAACTACACCTGAGCAAATGGTTGCAATCGCAACTGCTTTGGATGATGCCGGTGTGCCTTTAATTGAGGTCACTCACGGTGACGGTCTTGGCGGTAACTCTGTGAACTATGGTTTCGCAGCAGCGACTGACGAAGAATATTTAAAAGCGGTGATTCCAAACCTTAAACAAGCCAAAGTGTCTGCACTTTTACTTCCTGGTATTGGTACTGTTGATCACCTGAAAATGGCACATGATGTAGGTGTAGCAACCATCCGTGTTGCGACTCACTCTACTGAAGCGGATGTTTCTGAACAACATATTACTGCTGCTCGTAAACTGGGTATGGACACTGTGGGCTTTCTGATGATGGCGCACATGGCTTCTCCAGAAAAACTGCTTGAAGAAGCACAAAAAATGGTGTCTTACGGCGCTAACTGTATCTATGTGACTGACTCTGCAGGTTATATGCTGCCTCAAGACGTAACTGACCGTGTTGGTATCTTGCGTGGCAACCTAGGTTCAGACATCGAAATCGGTTTCCACGGTCACCATAACTTAGGTATGGGTGTTGCCAACTCTGTTGCTGCAGTTCAAGCCGGTGCAACACGTGTTGACTTGGCATCTGCTGGCCTGGGGGCTGGTGCAGGTAACACTCCACTTGAGTTGTTTGTGGCAGTTGCAAACCGTATGCAAATCGAAACTGGCGTGGACCTGTTCAAAGTTCAAGACGTTGCAGAAGATCTGATCATCCCAATGATGACTCACCAGATCCGTGCGGACCGTGATGCAGCAACTTTAGGTTATGCTGGTGTTTACTCTTCATTCCTGCTATTTGCTAAACGTGCTGAAGCAAAATATGGCGTATCTGCTCGTGAAATTCTGCTTGAGCTTGGTCGTCGTGGCACCGTTGGTGGTCAGGAAGATATGATTGAAGACTTGGCACTAACTATGGCAAAAGCTAAAGAGCTGCAAGCTTAATAGTTAAAAGCTAAGTTTAAAAAAGCGTCCGAAAGGGTAATGCCAGTCAGTT